>JAZUGW010000357.1:0-14952 GCA_045641465.1 Kiritimatiellia bacterium
TGATGCGCAGATAGTTGCCACCCTCATACAGATAACCGTTGTGCGAGTATGAGTTGCTGCCCCAGTTGGCGGAGTTGGCGATGGTGCCGCCCGTCGAGCCGCAATACCGTACACCGTTCACGTTCGGCGAATAGAACGCCAACGAACTGTCTGTGCTGAAGTAGATGTACACGGTGCAGGGCGTGGTCGGGAATCCGTTTTCAACGGTCAACCCCTGGATGGAGAAAGTCGGCAAATTGCTGCCGTCGTCTAGGTAGCTGTAGAAGATGCCCTGGGTCTTGCCAGTCGTCCACCAGCACCCGGCGGACGTCGTGATCGTGACCCCGGCGCGGACCTGACCGTCGCTCCAGACAAGGTTGCCGAGATTGGAGTTGTTGTAGTTGTCCTTGACGTTGTTCCACCGATCGCCCGCGATCGGATAGGCACCGAACAACTCGGAGCCCCCCACCTCGCCGTAGATGGTAGTATCCTTGCGCGCGCCCGCAAAGTTGATCGAGAGCGAAAGAGGTTCGGCCTGGACCGCCAGCGCAGCCAAGATTCCCGCGAAACCAGCAATGAGTTTTTTCATAAGTTTTTTCCCCAATTCTTTGAGCGACTTCAAGTCGACGACCGAGGATTACGGGCCACCAGCACCTTCTCCCCAACCGCCACGTCTGCTTATTTTAGCAAATAGCCCTGTCGCTGTCCATAGAGGAATCCTTCTGTGAACACGACAAAACAAAAACGGTCGACACGAGAGCATCGACCGTTTTCTTTCAACAAGTAAGTGTAAAGACTTACTTCTTGGCCTTCGGCGCCTTCGGCGGAACGAGCGCGTCCTTCGCGGCCTTCGCGAGACGGAACTTCGCAACCTTGCACGCCGGCTTCTTGATCTCGGCACCCGTCTGCGGATTGCGGACGACACGCGCACCCTGCTTCTTGATGAGGAGCTTGCCAAGGCCCGGGATCACCCAGCCCTTTTCATTCTGGCGGGCGCCTTCGTACGCGAGCTCGAGGAGCTTCTCGTACACGGCAACAGCCTGCTTCTTGCTGATCTCGCCAGCTTCGGCGAGCGCGGCCATCAGGCCACTCTTGGTCGTCGGGACTACGATTTTCTTTGCCATTTCTGTTCGTTCCTTTTTGGTGCGCAAGCGGATATCGCCCGCAACGCCAATAGAATAACGATTTTTTTCGTTTTGCGCAAGTAGGAAAATGAAAAATCTTTGATTTTCCTATGTTTTAGGGGGTTCGGGACCCCTCAAAACCGCAAAAACGCACTTCTCACGCCCGCGGGTGGTACCGGCGATGCGCCGCGCCGAGGCGCGCGCGGTCGATATGCGTGTAGATTTGCGTCGTCGCAATCGACGCATGCCCCAGCATTTCCTGGATGGCACGCACGTCCGCGCCGTGCTGCAGCATGTGTGTCGCAAAGCAGTGGCGCAACACGTGCGGCGAGATTTTCGCGGGATCGATTCCGACCGCGAGCGCCCGTTCACGAACCAGCTTGAATACGCCCATCCGCGAAAACGGACGTCCCAGCCGCGTGAGGAACATCGTGCGCACATCCGCGCCGCCCCGCAGGAACGAGGTCCGCGCGCTCGCCAGATAGCGCGCAAGGGCTTGTCCGCACGCGCCGCCCATCGGCACGATGCGTTCCTTGCTGCCTTTGCCGCGGCACCGCACCACATCGGCATCCGCGATGAAATCGCCCACTGCCAACGTGCAGAGTTCGCTCACGCGCAGGCCGCAGCCGTAGAGCAGCTCCAGCATCGCCCGATCGCGCAAGTCACGCGCCGTCGTGCCGTTGACGCTTTCCACAAGCGTGCGCATCGCCGTCTCGTCAAGCACACGCGGCAGCACGAGCATTTTCTTCGGCGCATCGAACCCTTGGCCCAGGTCCTTGGCCGTCTCGCCCTGCACCTTCAGGAAACGCAGGAATTCCTTGATTGAAACGAAGGCGCGCGCCCGTGTGGACGCGCGCTTGCGCGCGGCCTGCAACGACTCGAGATAGTCCGCCACATCCTGCCGTACGAACGCGCGCGGCGTGGTGCGTCCACGCGCAACGAGAAACTTCAGGAAGAAACGGACGTCGCGCAGATATGCCTCGATCGTCTTCGGGGCAAGTCCGCGCTCAAGCGCAAGCTCGGCCTGAAAGGCACGCGCCAACGCCTGCAGCGCCGGCGGCACGGACACAGGCGTCTTTTCCGCCGGCGTGCGCATTACCTCGCCTTCTTCGCCCCCACGGATTCCGGCGTCACGCCGTTCGCCGTAAAGCCCGCCTGCGCGAGCGAGAGCTCGATGTTCTTCTTCGCCAGCTGCATCGAGTCGTAGCGGATCGTCAGCTGATGGTTCGTCGCATCGAACACGATCGCATCCGGCTTCTTCGCGATGCCGCCATAGGGCGCCAATGCCGCCCGCAGCGCCGGCTCGTCAGCCGCCGTCGCCTCCGGTACATCCACGGTAAACGTACGCACATCCGCACGGCGGCACCCCATGACGACCAACAGCGCCACGCACAAGATACTCATCATCTTCATTTTGATTTCCCTTTCCTGAAAGTCCATTCTCACTCGACGCGCGTGCAGGACGGCGGCGCCGTCACCGTGACGACGGGCTGGCCGTCGACAATCTTCCACGCGACATCAATGAATCCCGCCGGCGTCGGTACACGGCCTTTCGCCCAGGCGAGTCCACTCGGCTGCGGCTTCACGCGGAAACGCGCATAGCCGGGCGCGAGCGGTTCGACGCCGAGCAGATAGTTCGTGAAGATACCGGCGACAGCGGTATCCGGATGCGCCTCGTCGCCCCAGCCGCGCGTCGGCAGGCCCATGCACTCCGTCACCGTGCGCAGACCCTTCCACGAAGGACTCATCAGCTTGCGCCAATTGTGCTGGTTGAACAGCGCCATGGCCTTGTCCGCACAGCCGTATTCGTACGCACCGCGAATCGCCATCGCCTGGAACTTGCCGTGCGAATGACGCCGAAGCTGCGGGACAATCCGCGCCGCTTCTTCACGCGTCGCAAACCGCGTCGCAAGCGCGAGCGGATTCGCCTCTTCGCCCCAGGTACGCACTTCGCACGACTGGACGAAAAAGCCCTTGTCGCCATCCCACTGCTGCGCACGGATGCTCGCGGCCAGCTTCGCCGCCGCCGCACGCCAACGCGCCGCTTCGTCGCGCGTGCCGAACACATCGGCCAACGACGCCGCGTCGATGTACGTCTTCCACAAGAGGATGTTCATGTACGTCCGGTGATGCAGGGAGGTACCGCCGAACGTCAATCCGGCCGCATGCTTGCACGTTTCCTTGCGCGGTTCAAGGAACCCGTCGGACGCCCGGCAATGCTTCGTCAGGTAGTCCATCAGCTTGCGCACGCGCGGAAACGCCTCGCGCGTCACGGCGGCATCGCCCGTGTAGAAATAGTTGTCCCACACGACCGGCACAAACCAGGCGGCGAATTCGTCGGACCCGAACGGCCCCCAGTCCCCATTCTTCAGCGGACCATGGGACTCGGGATACGGACACGCCTGCACGTACCCTTCGGGCGTCTGGTTCTCGCCCAGCATGCGAATCGACCCCAGCATATAGGGCGAGTTGCTGGCGAATGCCACATACATGTTGCGCTGCGCCCACCAGAGGTCGCCGCTCCACACCAGACGGTCGCGCTTGGCGCCGTCCGAGAGATACGGATAGGAGGGTCCCAACCATTTCTTGCACCGTCCGCCCGCCACGTAGATGGCCTTGTCGCGTCCCGGGATCGCCGCCAGCAGGCACGTGCGAATGCTCGCCTTCCACACGCCGTCGAGTTCGGGATCGGAACAGGCGAACGAGCCGACGACCGGCTCTTCGGAATGCACCCCGTCGTTGTCGAATCCGATGGACTTCACCTGCGCCGAACCGTAATCGATTTTCCACTTCGCATAGCGGACGAGTCCTTGCGCGCAGGCCGCACGATAGACGCCATTGGACGTCACGTCGAACCAATCCCAGCGATCGGTATTCGCGGGATGAATCGGCAGCCACACATCGGGGCCCATGTACATCGCACGCGTCTCGTGCTTGAAATCGCCGTGATCGCCTTTGATTCCGTTCGGGTGCGTCGCATAACAGAGGCGCACACGCGTCGGACCCTTCACGCCCGAGATATCCACAACAGGATAGCCCCCCACGCCCTCGGGGCCGAAGTCCACGACCTTCTCGCCCTGCGTGAGCAGCATGGTCATCGCGGCTAGAACTGGTACGAACATCGTCTTTTCTCCTTTCGTCTTTCAGCAATTAACTCTTAATGAAATCGTCGATGAGATCGCTCATCACGCTCTGCGCCGCCTTCGAGGCCGCCATCACCTCTTCGTGGCAGAGCGGCTTCGGCGAAATGCCGGCCGCGAGGTTCGAAACGAGCGAAAGCCCCGCCACCTGAATGCCGCAGGCGCGCGCGAAGACGGCCTCGGGCACGGTGCTCATGCCCACCACATCGGCCCCCATGTGACCGTAGGCGTGGATTTCCGCCGGCGTTTCAAAGACGGGTCCCGACGTGAAGGCGTAGACGCCTTCCATCACACGCAGGCCGCGCATGTTGGCCGAGGCATGCAGCACATCGCGCAGATGCTGCGTATAGACCTCGGTCATATCGGGGAAACGCGCCCCCCAGGTGGGATTGTGCGAACCGATCAGCGGATTAATGCCCACCGTGTTGATGTGGTCGCGCAGAATGACGAAGTCGCCGGGACGGAGCGCCGGGTTCAGTCCACCGGCCGCATTCGTCAGCAGAACGCGCTGTCCGCCCATGCGCCGCGTCATTTCGACAGGCAGCACCACCGCTTCCCAGCCAACGCCCTCGTACCAATGACGACGACCGCAGAACGCCGCAATCCGGCGACCCGCACGTTCGAAAAGCAGAAACTCGCCCGCATGTCCTGGCACCGTCGCCGCGCCAAGTCCCGGGATATCCGCATACGAAAGGCGTACAAGCGTCCTGTCGCACACGAGCGCATCGCCCCACCCGCTTCCGAGCACAATGGCAAGATCGATGGGTCGCTTAAAGCATTCATCGGGGAAGAAAGCCGCCGCCTGGTCAAAAAACTTCATATCCATTTTCAGTCCCTCTGTTTCTGGTTAATATTGCAGTTCATGATACGTCACACGCCCGTTCAGCACCGTGCACACGGGCCACGCCGAAAAGCGGCGCGCCGTAAACGGCTGGTTGACGGACTTCGTCCGGAAGGTGCGCGGATCGACCGCGCGGTTCGCCTGCAGGTCCATGACCGTGTAGCTGTTCGGATCGGGCGTTTCGCCGATGAGCGCCGCAGGCCCCGTCGTCCAGCGCGCCGCCCATTCCTCGGGGGACAGTCCCTCTTGCTCGACCATCACGTGCCAGGTGATGGCGGCGGCGGTTTCAAGACCGACGATGCCGTTCGCCGAGGTACGAAAGCCCGCGCATTTCTTCGCCGCGGGATGCGGCGCATGGTCCGTCGCGAAGAGTCCGAGCGTCCCGTCCTTCACGCCCTCGCGAATGGCCGCGACGTCTTCCGGCGAACCAAGCGGCGGCGCCATCTTCCAATTCGCGTCGTCCGCCGGAATCTCCTCGCACGACAGCAGCAGATGATGCGGTGTCGCTTCGCCGGTCACAGGCAGGCCTTCCTTCTGCGCGGCGCGGATGAGTTCCACCGTTCCCGCACAGGAGATGTGCTGGATGTGAAGCGCACATCCGGTCACCCGGCAGAGCGCGATGTCGCGTCGCACGGCCTCCACTTCGGCCGCCGGCGGCATCACCGGCAGATTGAACTGGCGCGCCACGGGACAATCCCGCATCACGCCGCCGGCCAGCAAGGCCGGCACAACGGCATGCTGCATCACGGGACGATTCAGCTTCGCCGCACGGCGCATCGCCGCTTCCATCACGTGCGCATCGTCGACAAACGTCCCGTCGTCCGTAAACGCCACCGCGCCGGCGGCCGCCAGCGCTTCGAGGTCGGCGACCTCCTTGCCGAGGCGTCCCTTCGAGATGCAGGCCGACGGCGCAATGCGCACGGGAATCGACGTATCCTCGATCTGTTCCCGCAGCCACGCCACCGAATCGCCCGCAGGGGTCGTATTCGGCATGGTCGTCACACAGGTGAATCCGCCCGCCGCCGCCGCTGCCGCACCCGTGGCACGCGTTTCCGCGAGGGGCGTACCCGGATCGCGGAAGTGGACATGCACGTCCCGGAGGCCGCCCGGCACAATGAAATAACGCGATGTGTCACTGAATTCTTCCGGTCTCACGTCCATCTCCAACCTCCTGAAATCACACATAGACCCGCGCCACGCGATTGCCCATCGAGCAGATGATCTCGTAGGCATGGGTCCCCTTCAAAACGCCCCAGTCGTCCGGCGTCACCTGCAGACGACCGTCCTTGCCGAGGCACACGACCTCGTCGCCCGGCACGACATCCGGCACGCGCGACACGTCGACCGTCGTGTAGTCCATCGAGATGCGTCCGATCACCGGACACGCCACGCCCTTGATCAGCACGTGACCGCGGTTCGTCAAGGCGAGCGGAAGTCCGTCCGCATAGCCGGCCGAAATCGTCGCCACACGCGTCGTCTTGTTGAGACACCACGTGCGCCCATAGCCAAGCGTCGTCCCTGCCGGCAGGTCGCGCACCTGGGCGACACGCGTCTTCAGCGTCAGCACGCTCTCGACCTTCAAGGCGCGTTTGCCGTTGGGGTCGAATGACCCGTGCAGGTTGATGCCGGTACGCACCTGCGTGAACGGCGCACGGGCCGCACGCGGGAAATTGTTGATGGCGTCCGAAGCCGCGATATGCACGACCTTGAAGGTGATTCCGCTCTTCGCGACATCCTTCAGGATGGCCTCGAACAGATCCATCTGGTCTTCCGTGAACGTGTTCGACGGATCATACGCCATCGGACAATGCGAAAAGATGCCTTCGCAGTCGAGATTCGGCAGACGCTTCACCTCGCGGATCACGCGCGGGGCGTCCTTCGCGAGGATGCCGAGGCGTCCCATGCCCGTATCGAGCTTGAAATGGACACGCGCCGTCGTCTTCAGCTTTTTCGCCGCCGCGCTGATGAGTTTCGCCGTCGGCACGTCGATGATCGGCAACGTCACGCCGGCATCCACCATCGATTCGATTTCGTCCGGCAGGATCGACGAGAGGATCTGCACGGGCTTGACGGCCTTGGCGTGCTTGAGCTGGGACATCAACTCCAAAGCCTCGAACGGTTCGGCCACGCCGAATCCGGCGCAGTCCGTCGTTGCCAGCGCCTTGGCATACGGTTCCACGCCGAGACCGTAGGCGTTCGCCTTCAACACGCACAGCACGCGCGCCGGCTTGACGGCGGCGGCGATCCGACGGTAGTTCGAACGCAATTTCGCGAGATCGACTTCAACCCAAACTCTTCTTCTCAGTTCCATTTCACAGCTCCACGGGCACAAGCGCCACGTCGCCCCAATCCAGAGGCAGCGCGAAGCGGATCTTTCCATCCTTCTTTTTCTTATCGCGGCGCATGATCTCCGCCAGCGACGCAAAATCAATTCCATGCGGCAGTTCGGTCGGCAGCCCCACCTGCGCGAAAACGGACGCGACGCGATCCGGCCACGCGTCCGGCGCCCGACCGAGGCGCACCGCGAGGCGCGCTTCCTCGACCGTGCCGATCGACACGCCCTCGCCATGCTTCACCTGGAAATCCGTGGCGATTTCGACGGCGTGTCCAACCGTGTGGCCGAGATTGAGCTTGGCGCGCTCGCCCGTCTGTTCACGCGGATCGCGGCGCACGCAGGCGACCTTCACCGCAAGGGCTCGGCTCACGACGGACGCCAACGCCGCGGCGGGAACGCTCGTTTCCAGCCGTTCCTCGGGCTTCTTGGCGCGCAGGGCGCTGAAGACCGACATCTGGTCGACGAGAGACGGATCGGCGATGAAGGCGTGCTTCAGCACTTCGGCGAGTCCGCAGCGCACCTCACGCACATTCAGCGTCGCCAGCGTCGTGACATCGGCTACCACAAGAGACGGCGAATGGAACGCGCCGATCATGTTCTTCGCCTCGGGCAGATCGCACCCCGTCTTGCCGCCCGTCGAGGCATCCACCATCGCAAGCAGCGTCGTGGGGAGGTTGACCCAGCGCATGCCGCGCATCCAGGTGGCGGCGGCAAAGCCTGTGAGGTCGCCCGTCACGCCCCCGCCAACGGCAACCGCGAAATCGTCGCGGGCGAGTCCCGCCGCGAGAAACGCGCGCCAGATCGAGGCCACCGTCGAGAGCGTCTTCTCCGTCTCGCCGGCTGGAATCGTCGTTTCGGACACGGTGAAACCCGCCGTGCGCAAGGCCTGTGCCACGCGCGCGGCGTACAACGGGGCCGTGTTCGCATCGGCCACCACCACGCAACGGCGGCCGAGCGCACGCGGGGCAAGGAGGTCGCCCAGCGAATCAAGGAGATTCGTCCCGACCACGACGTCGGAAGGTTCGTCTCCGGAAAGAATGCGAAAGGCGCCGAACAGCACCTCGGCTTCGTCGAGCAAGCGGTCGGGCCGCCATTCGGCGACATCCAGCTTCACCGGGAAGCTCGCGTAATGGGCCGCGCGCCGCGCCATCAAGTCGGCGAGTTTGCGTTCGGCCTCTTCCAGCCCACCCGCCACGAGCGGACGCGTTCCCGGCGCGAGCCGGATGCGTTCCTTCAGCACATCGACGGGGCAGGTGAGACACACGACCGTACCATGCGCTTCCGCCCAGGCCCGGGCGGCGGGATCCAGCAGCGAACCGCCTCCGAGGGCGATGACGCTACGCGTCGACATCGAAACTTCTTCCAGGGTCCGGCGCTCGCGCGCCCGAAACCCGGCTTCCCCTTCTTCCGCGAAGATCTGGGGAATGGTCCGCCCCGCCCGTTCCTGAATGGCGACATCCAAATCGCAGAACGGCAGCGCGAGACGCTCGGCAAGTAACTTGCCGAGCGTCGTCTTGCCGCTACCGGGCGGCCCGTAAAGGTAGAGGTTGGTCAACCTCAGGCCTCGTCTTCCTTGATCGTGTTACGCGCTTCGTTCACGCGCATCTTGCGACCCATCACTTCCTTCTCGCTCATCGCCGCAATCGCCTTTTCGGCCTCGGGGCGATTCGGCATCACGACGAATCCGAAACCCTTGGAGCGCGTCCCGGACTTGTCCGTCACCACGCGCGCGGTCGCGACCGTACCGAAAGCCTCGAATTCCTTGCGGAGCTGTTCTTCCGTCAGCTCGTAGCTCAGATTGCCCACGTAGATTTCGACGCTGCCGACCGGAATCGGCTGACGGGGAGTCGCCGTACGCGTCTCACGCGCCGCATGCCCCTTCTTCGCGCACTTGCCCTTCCCGTCACAGGTCTTGCCACGATGGCCCACAAAATAGCCGATCAGGCCGCCGACCACAAAGGCTCCGGCGAGCGCGGCAATCGCATGGGGCGGGCAGTTGCACTTGGCGCACGTCGTCGTGGCGGCAGCTGCAAGCATCGTCAGGTTCATCATCTTCTCTTCTCTCTCTTTCTTCTAGAACGCGTCTCAGCCCTGGAGGAACCCCTCTAGCTTTTTCAGACGCGAAGGATGACGCAGCTTCCGCAAGGCCTTTGCTTCGATCTGGCGAATGCGTTCGCGCGTCACGTTGAACTGTTTGCCCACCTCTTCCAACGTCTTGGAGCAACCGTCGGTGAGCCCGAAACGGTAGTCCAACACCTGCCGCTCACGATCCGTGAGTGTCAGCAGGATTTCGCACAGCCTCTCCCTCAACATTGAATAGGCTGTCTGTTCCGAAGGATTCTCCGCCGACGAGTCCGGGATGAAGTCGCCGTATTTGGCGTCGTCATTGTCACCGACCTTCGACTGCAGGGAAATCGGTTGCTGTGCCATGCGGTAGACGGAACGAACCTGCTCGGGCTTCATCTCCATCTCGATGGAGAGCTCCTTCTCGGTCGGTTCGCGTCCAAGCTTCTGAATCAGCTTCTTCTGCACGCGCATCAACTTGTTGATCGTCTCGATCATATGCACCGGAATGCGGATCGTACGGGCCTGGTCGGCGATCGCTCGCGTCGCGGCCTGGCGGATCCACCAGGTGGCGTATGTCGAAAACTTGTAGCCCCGCTTGTACTCGAACTTCTCGACGGCCTTCATCAGACCGGTGTTGCCTTCCTGAATCAGGTCGAGGAAGCTGAGTCCGCGGTTCATGTACTTCTTCACAATGGAAATCACCAATCGAAGGTTCGCCTCGACCATGCGCTGACGCGCGTCGATGCCTTCGGTGAGGATCGTCAGCATTTCGCCGAACGTCGAAAGGAACTCTTCCGGCGGCATGCCGAACTTCGCCTCGAGCTTCTCGATCTTGGCCCGGCAGGTCGCCAGTTCGGCGTCGCGTTTCTTGGACGGCGGCTTCCCGAGGATCTTCTGCTTGTTCTTCAGCTCTTCCTTGTAGGGCAGATAGATCAGCTCCTTAGCCTCCATGCAGAGCGTCTCGAGCACCTTCTGCTTGAAGTTGAGGTCGACAAACGCCTGGCGCAGCTTGGCGCGCGCGTTCTGCACGGTCCGTTCGGCCCCGCGCACCTGTGCCGGCGTGGACTTCTTGTTCCGCATGACCTCCAGATACTTGGAATAGGCTTCCTCGATGGTCTTGTTCACCTCGGCCAGCAGCTTGCGGTAGGCCGGCAACTGCTCCATGTAGGCGTCGCGATTGTCCTCGAACTTGTCCGTCACCACACGGTCGAACCGCTCTTCCATGCCTTCCAGCTTGTTGAGGAGGCCCATGTACATGCCCGGGGCGAACGCGAAGCGGTTGAACATGTCCTTCGTCTTCGCCTCGGCCACCTCGATCTTCTGGCAGATGTCCACTTCCTGCTCACGGCTGAGCAGCGGCACCTGGCCCATCTGGTGAAGATACATGCGGATCGGGTCGTCAAAGAGTTCCTGCGTACGCGCCGCGGCAAATCGACTATCGCCCTTCTTATCTTTATTTGCGATATAGGCATCGACTTCTTCCGCCCGGATGACCGCCACGTTCAGCTGCTGGAGGATCGACAAATATTCATCCGCCGTGGATTCATCCTGCACCGTGGCCGGAACGATCTGGTTCAGCTCGTCGTAGGTCACGTAGCCGCCGTTCTTTTCGGCACGCTGCTTCACTTCCTGAATGACGGCATTTCGCTCTTCGGCGCCCAGCACGCTATGGCCCGAGAAGGCCGACATGTCCACAGGATCGTAGTCGTCGCTGAATCCCGTCGTCGGCATCGGCATCATATCGTCGAGGCCCGCCAGATCATCGAGCTCCGAAACGTCCGGCACATCGGCGGAGTCGGCCGGCGAATGCTCCTCGTCTTCCAACGCCTCGTCCGCAACCTTTTCGATATCCAGCTCGCGCGCCTCGGCTTCCGCCGCCTCGGCTTCTGCCTCGTCTTCTAGCGTCGCTTCCTCGAAACGGGCCTCTTTCGGCTCCATTTCCTCTTCTTCGATCATCTCGGCATCAAAATCCTCAACCGGCTCCTCGACTTCACGACGGCGCTTGTCCTTCTTCACCGTCTTCTCTTCCTTCGGCTCTTTCTTCCCGCCCCGCGACGGAGAAACAGCTTTTTTCACGCTCTTCGCAGGCGTGCGCGTTTTTTTTACATTTTTCTTCATTGCCATAAGACTTTAGACTCCTCCGGACTACAATACTATTATATGCCGAGATGTCAAGGGGGTATAATAACATTTTTTTTGATTTTATGCAAGGGGTTGATTTTGAAGAAAAAATGTGATAAAATCCTCCCAATTTTCACCAAATCAGGTGAAAGAAATCAAGGAGAATGTATCGTGACGAGTCCAGTGCCTGCCGAAAAATCCGCCTACGCCGCTGCCGGCGTCAATATTGACGTGAAAATGGATGCCCTCAAGGCCATTAAAACGATGGTTGGCGCAACCAAGACCGTCAACGTCGTTGGAGGAATCGGTTCCTTCGGCGGCCTTTGCCGTCTGCCGCAGGGCAGCGCGAAAGACACCCTTCTCGTGGCTTCGACCGACGGTGTGGGTACGAAGCTCAAGGTCGCGGTGATGATGAAGAAGCACGACACGGTCGGCCAGGACATCGTGAACCACTGCGTGAACGACATCCTCGTGCAGGGCGCCAAGCCTCTCTTCTTCATGGACTATGTGGGCGCCTCGAAGATCGACGGTCCCGTGTTCCAGCAGATCGTCTCGGGTCTCTGCAAAGCCTGCAAGGAAAACAACATGGCCCTTCTCGGCGGTGAAACGGCCGAACTTCCGGGCCTCTATCCGGCGAACGAATACGATTTGACGGGAACGATCGTGGGCACGGTTTCGCGCAAGCAGCTCATTTCGGGCCAGTCGATCCGCGCGGGAGACGTCGTGATCGGCCTGCCGTCGGGCGGACTCCAGACGAACGGTTTTTCGCTCGCCCGCAAGGTTTTCTTCGACATTTGCCAGATGTCCCCCTTCGACAAGCTGCCGGGAACGAACCAGACGATCGGCGACGCCCTTCTGGCCGTTCACAAGAGCTTCCTCAAGCCGGTTGCGCGCCTGTTGGACAACAAGATCAAGGTCAACGGCATGGCCCACATCACGGGCGGCGGCTTCCAGGACAACATTCCGCGTGTGCTGCCGAAGGCGACGATGTGCGAAATCGACCGTACGACCTGGGAAGTGCCGACGATCTTCAAGTTCATCGAACGCCAGGGCAAGGTCGACCACGACGAGATGTACCGCGTCTTCAACATGGGCATCGGCTTCGTGCTGATCGTGCCGAAGACCTCCCTGCCGCGTCTGAAAACGGTGTTCAAGAACATCAAGCAGCCGTGGTACCAGATCGGCGTCATCCGTGTGAAGAAACCGGGTATGGAGCAGGTCTACTTCTCCAAGTAAGGAGATTCCCGTGCGCTGGAAATTGCTCGCTTCCGTCTGCCTGATGGCCGCACTGGCCCAGGCCAGTGTCGGTCCGAAAGGACATCTTGTCATCATCGGCGGCGGAGGCAGTACGCCGGCCATTGACCGCGCCATGGTCGATCTGGCCGGCGGTACCAACGCCGTCCTCTTGGCCATCACGACCGCCGGCGGCGCCAACGGTTTCAAGGCCGGCGAGGGGTTCGTCAAGCACTTTTCGAAACTCGGCGCGGCCTCCGTCAAGTGGGTGCAGCCTACCCGCGCGGAAAGCGACGATCCCCAGTACGTCGAAAAACTGCTCAAAGGCGTGACCGGCATTTTCTTTACCGGCGGAAGCCAGCGACGCATTACGACGGAACACCGGGGAACGCTTCTTCACCGGAAGATGCTCGAGCTCTATGAAAACGGCGGGATGATCAGCGGCTCAAGCGCCGGTGCGGCGATGATGAGCGACCCGATGATCACCGGTACGATCAAGGGCAAGCCCGTGGTCGAAAAGAACGGACAGCCCGTCTCGGACGTATTCAGGTCCATTGCCAAGGACCGGGTTGAAACGATCGGCGGCATGGGCTTCATCAAGGGCGCCATCATCGACCAGCATTTCGTCAAGCGCGGACGCGAGAACCGGCTTTTCTCCGTCGCCCTCGAGAACCCGTCCTACACCTGTTTCGGCCTTGACGAATCCACGGCCATCGTGGTTTCCAACGGCAATCAGATCAAGGTCCTCGGCAAGAGCAACGTCATTGCCATTCCTCCCCGCAAGGCGCCCATCAAGACGAATCGCCAGGGCGACTTCGGCACCAGTGAACTGAAGATCAGCCTTCTGCTCGAAGGCGACACCTGGAAGCTCGAAGAAATTAAAAATTAAAAATTAAAAGTTAAAGGTTAAAGGTTAAAGGTTAAAGGTTAAAGGTTAAGCGTTCCAATGTCAAAACGGGAGGCGGATCAATCCGCCTCCCGTTTTTAATCCTCTCCGTCACCCTCACCCGTTAATCTTCAATCCTCACCCTTTATTTTTTAATCTTCAACCTTTAATCTTCAACCTTTAATCTTTAACCCACTATCGTCCCATTCGGACAATGGTGAACTTCATGACGCCGCATAAAACGTCATTGTCGAACGAATCTGTAAATTATCTTTTCTCTGCCTGATGTAGGTTTTTCAAGCCGATGACGCATGTTCCCGTAAAAACCGCATTTTCAGCACGTCTGCTGTCCCATTGCGCCGGAGCCGAATCCCAGGATGGCCTGAAAATAAAGGCGTTTCGGCCTGGCTGCCGGAGTTTCCACGGGGCCTGCTGTCCCATACAGGCGCAGGGACTCGACAAGGTTGCGACGGATCCAGAGCGTGCCACGGACAATGCCCGCCAGTCGGGAAAAGCTCAAACCCCATCTCGATAGGTAGGCGAGATACCTGAGTACGAGGTGCGCGAGCAGTCCCGTCCACACCTGCCACTGCACGGCGTTCTCGCTGTAGCCGATGAAGTCGTGGATCTGGCAGGTCTGCTTGAGTTCCTTGAAGAATGTCTCGATGCCCCAGCGGTCCCTGTAGATCTCGGCCACCGTGCGCGCGGACCACTTGAGGTTGTTGGTCAGGAACATCATCTCCTTCATCTGGCCCTGGATTTCGACGACGGCCGTGACGCGGCGGAGCGAGCCCCTGTACTTCGCGGCAGTGGGCTCCTTCGAGGGAACGACGATCTCGCCCTTGAGGATCTGCGTCTTCTTCTCGGAAGTCGCGGCGGCTGGAGTCCGCAGCTCCTTGACGACGGCCATCTTCATGTTCCGCTTCTGGCGCGTCACGAACCACACGCCGCGCTCGTCGAGCCCGTTCATGAATCCGCAGTCCGTGTAGGCGCGGTCCGCGACGGCGATGTCGCCCCGCTTCAGGTGCGCGGTCACCTCCGCGGCCCTTGCAGAGTCGTGGTGCGCGGCGTCCTCCACGATGGCGAACGACGGAAGCCGGTTTCCGAGGTCGAACGTCAGGTGCAGCTTCGCGGCGGCCTTCGAGCGGCGGTGTTGCGCCCAGTCGAAGCTGTTCATCGTGAGCTTGATGGTGGAGGAGTCGACGGCGAACATCGGGGCCTTGATG
>JAZUGW010000358.1:0-5170 GCA_045641465.1 Kiritimatiellia bacterium
TTCGCCCGCGCAACGACCTCGTAGTCGTACCTGCCGCCGAGGATGTCGATCGAGGAGATCAGCTTGTGCCGTCCCGAATTGCCGACGAAATCGACGATCAGGCAGCTGGGCTTGTCCGAATCGGCAATCAGAGCGCGGCGAGCGGCGGCGGCATCCTTTAGAACGCAGGTCGCTTCGCGACACGCAGAATTGGGCGAAACTTGTGCGGCTACGACGCCCGCTCTTGGAATTGCCGTTTTATCTGCGCGGGCTACGCCGCAACTACGTTTCGCCCAGTTGCCGTCACCCCCATTGGATGCGGACAAGGCGTTTTTCGATTCCGGCGTAGGGAGCGCAGCGACCGTCGTAGCCGGATCGGAAAACGCCTCTTCTTGCGTATCGCGCAAGCGATCCGCGTTCAATCTTTCCTCCACTTCGCCCAGTTTCGCGGCGATCTTGGCAGAGGGCCGCGTGGCCCGCCCCGCCATCTGCGCGTAGAGGGCGCGGCTCTTCGTGGGACGCGCCATCACGACGACATCGACACCGGCATCGTCGAAGCCCTCGGTGAGGACGCCGACATTGACCATGTAGCGGAGTTCCCCGCGCTTGAAGCGTTCGAGCTTGTCGCGGCGCACGTCCTTGGGCGTTTCACCGGAGATCCAGTCCGCCAGCTTTCCCGAACCCCGGTTCAGGATCTCGGCAAGCCGCTCGGCCTGCTTCACCGAGGCGGCGAAGACGATGGCGCGGCGGTTGCCGACGATTTCGAGCGTCGGCGCGGCGATCCGCTGGAGGTTCTCCTCCTGCTCCATCACCTCGGCGAGGTCCTTCTGGTTCAGGTCGCCGCCGCACGTGCGGATCCCGGAGTAGTCGAGCGATTCGACCGAGACGAGCTGCTGCCGGATCGGCACGAGCCAGCCGTCCGAGATCGCATCGGCGATGCCGTAGTCGCAGGCGACTCGCTCGAAGACGCTCCCGAGCGCCGCCTCGTCCTTGCGGTCGGGCGTCGCGGTGACGCCCAGCAGCTTGCATGCGGGATTGCCCTTGAGGAACCAGTCGATGACGCGCCGGTATGTCTTGGCGATGGCGTGATGCGCCTCGTCGACGATGACCGCGGCGAAGTCCTTCGGCGCAAACTTCTCCATCCGCGGCGGCTTGCCGCTGTTCTGCGTCTGGACGGACGAGACGACGACTTCGGGCGGCTGCCCGAAGAAGTCGTTTGCCTTGAGTTCGGCCATCTCAATGCCGATCCGAGCGGAGGGGACGACCGCTGCGATCTTGTCCTTCGCCTGTGCGATCAGCTCCTCGCGGTGGGCAAGGACCAGGACGCGGGCCTTCTTGCCCCCGTCGGCCAGCAGTCTCTGGATGACCGAGGCGAAGACGATGGTCTTGCCGCAACCGGTCGGGAGGACGACGAGGGCGCTTCGGCCCTCGTCCCAAGCCGCGAACGTTCCGTCCACGGCTCTTTCCTGGTAATCGCGCAATTTCATGTCAGCGCTCCTCTCCCTGATCGTCCGGCTCGAACGCACCGTCCCCGATCCCCAATTCCGGATCCTCGGAATCCATTCCCTCTTCCCTATCTCCTAATTCCTTCCTATCGGTATTAAGACTATTAAAAAGGTTGAGATTTTCAACTCCGCCGACGTGCTCGATTTCGCGGCTCAAGGAGATGAACTTGTCCTTCGCCAGGAAGCCGCGACCGAAGCACTCGCGGCAGCCTTTCCCGCCGCAAGCGGGGCAGACGCCGTAAGGCCGCCTGTTGCGGAACTGTACGATCGCCAGCTTGATGTCAGGCAGGTTCGTCTGCTCGACGAAGGCGAAGGAGAGGTCCTTCTGCGATTCAAGGACGAGCTCGGCCTCGCGGCAGATCTTCATCATCTTGTTGGCGAGCTGAAGGAGGGTCTTCGAACGGAAGACCGGAATCAGGTGGTCGGGGACGACCTGTCCGGCGTAATCGAGGATGACCCCGCCCGATGCCTTCGCCGTGGCGGAACGAGGTGCCCGAGGTTCGTTCCCGGACGAGGGGGTGATATTTTCTATCACCTTTCTTTCCTTGACGAAAGTCTGCGCAAGGAAGAAGGAAACCTCGGTTATCGCCGCGAGTTCGCGCAAAGACGGATTGTGGCCGAACAGTTCCTCGCGATGCTCCCAAGCCATTTCGAGCGCCTTGCGCTTGTCGGCGTTGGTGCGGCGACGTCCATGCGCTGCGTTGGCCTTCAGCGCCGCGCGGAGGGCATCGACCGTCGTTCCTTTCGTGACGAGGCAGTTGATGCGCTCAAGTCCTGCGCGTTTCGCGGACTCGATCCGGTGGAAGCCGTCGGTGAGCATCAGATGCTCGCCTTCGGGCGTGTACTCGGCGGTCACGCTGACGGGCGGCAGCTTGAGCGGATCCTCGCGGTAGATTTCCGCGTAGTCGTTGACCGTCTCCTCGTCGAGGAGGACGCGGGTCTGGAACTCAAGGCCGCGGATGTCGGCGATGTCGATCATCATGGGAGTAGCCATTACGCGGCCTCCTTTCCGTTCTTCATCGCGGCGATCACGGTGCGCCAGTCGAATTCGTCGTACTGGTCCTGATCCTTCTGCGGGACGACCGCCCCGTCGAGAAGGGCGAACCAGCCCTTGGTGAGTTCGGGGTAGCTCTCGCCGCAATGGAGGGCGACGTAGGCGTTCCAGACGCCCTCAAGGGTCGGCTCGATCTCCTCGGGCAGCGTTCCCTGCGGACGCGTCGGCGGCGGAAGCCGCTTGGGCGGCGCCATCATCGCCTGCAGTCCGCTCCGGAGCGGATTCACGTACTTGACCGTCGGGTAGGTTCGCCCGTTCCAGTTCTCGTCCGCGATGACGAGCTCGGCGGAGGCCGCGAGGCACTCGTCGTAGTTCTCGGCGAACCACGCCGTGTCCTTGCCGTCCCACGCGGTGAAGACGCCGCGCAGGGTGCGGATGTTCCGTTCGTTCCGCACGTCGGCGGCATCCGCCGTGACGTGGTAGCTCTTGAGACGGCGCGGCAGATTCGCCACGTCCCATTCTATGACGACCATGCGGTTGCCCGCCTTGCTCGTCTTGACCTCCACATCGACCACCCGGCCGATGCGTTTCTCATTTCCGATGGATTCCATCGTTTTTTCCCTTTCAAACGGGCTTGCGTCGGGTGGCGGACCAACCTTGATCCGCGCTTCGCTGACCCTCGCGCGCCCATAGGGAGCTGCACCGTGAGGGATAAATGAGGGATGTGAGGGGTGAAAAGCCGGTGGCGACAACCCTCCGGCAAAAAAATCTTTCGCGTTCGGCTCTTGAACCGCAGGTCAGCCGCGAAAAGGACGAAAAAAAATTCACCCCTCTGTCACGCGTGAGGGATAAATGAGGGATATCGCATCCGAATTCGTGATCGCCGATCCGCGCTTTGCGCCCTATGCGCCCACTTTGTGGCGGACACCTCATTTTAGAGCCGTAAGAAGGGGAGAAAGGGCTCTATGCCGATTTTCGTGTCATTCCGTGACGGCGCGAACGCGGCTTTTCGTGTCTGATAGCGTGGCGCAACCCCAGCGGGGTGAATGCGGAGAAGCGACGCGGGCGAGGCAATGCCTCAAGCCCCGCGTCGGTTCGACGTATTCAATCGGCGTTAGCCGATTCGCCGCGTTATCAGTTTTAGTGTGCCGCGGCGAAGCCGCTTTCCGTGGTCGGAAAACGAAACTTCATCTTGCGCTCGAATCCTGTTATTCGACTGCTTCTAAATGATATAATTGCCGATATCGGTTCGATGGAGGAAAACGAGTTAGAGCAAAGGCGTGATTTTGAGACACGCATCAGGGCGCAGTTTCGCCTTGCACGACGTAGGAAACGCTATTCCTACGGTCTTCTCCGTTCGGACGAAAGCGACTTGGGCAAGGCGGCGAACAGGCTCTATTATCAGGTCATGCGCAAGGACGACTTGCGGATGCAGCGCAAGCGGATCGACCTGGTTCTCGGCAAGCTTCCTCGCGAGGATCGGCGGTTCATCGCCTGCATCGTGAAGAAACGGCTTTCACTTCCGCAGACCGCCCAGCGCTTTCGGCTGGAGTGGTGGGAGGCGGCGAGCCGGTTGGATTCCGCCATCGAGAAGATTCAGGCGATGAATCTCGCCCCCGAACCGCAATACGTGGGCTACACCTTCGGCGTGCTCAATTCCGGTTGCACAATGCGGAAGAACCTCCTCCGTAGCGATTCAAGGTGAGCGGGGCTACGCTGGGGCGTAGGGCATTAGGGATTGGCGCACGGGATTTTTGGTATAATTACGGCTGACGATGCGTGTCTATCTCGATAACTGCTGCTATAACAGGCCTTTTGATCCGCAGACGGATTTGCGGATCAGCTTGGAGACTGGCGCGAAAATGCGGGTACAGGCCCTTATGAGAAGCGGCGAGGTGGACTATACGACTTGGCATCAGCGGCATTTCAACAACGGTGAATCCGTTCGCGAACTCGGCGAGAAGATCAAGGCCTTCGCCCGGACGCGCAAAGCGGGTGTCTGACCAATTTCAACCTGCAATCGCAATGTCCGATGTGTGCGAAGAATCCAGATTACGAGCCGGAAATCTACATGGTGTCCCACTATCGCGGGATGAAGGTTGACTGCTACTTCACAAACGGGGACATCCGCCGCTACGACATCACCTCTGCGGTGAAGCGCGGCGGATGCTACGCCCCGCTTGCGAACGTCAGGGTTCTCAAGAACGCCCTGACGGTTTACGAGGGGACTCTGGCCTTCGACCTGACCGGCAAGCGCGATCCCTACGAGATCATCGACTTCTGCGTCGATACGGTCTATGAGAAGGGCGTCTCAATCGTCCCGCTCAAAAAGGTCGCCTGACAATTTCAACCTGCAATCGAATGAAAGGAACGTCTCGAAAGTAGATTGAAAGACCTATGACATGAGAAAGATCAAAGTAGGCGAATCGGAAATCAATGTTGTCACCGTTAACGCGGAGGACTACATTTCGCTTACTGATATGGTGCGGGGCGTTGAGAACGGGTTGGCGTTGATCGAGAAGTGGCTTCGCAACAAGAACACGATTGAATTCCTCGGCATTTGGGAGGAGATGTACAATCCCGACTTTAATTCCCCCGAATTCGGGGGAATATTGAGCGAGGCCGGAACCAATCGCTTCCTTCTGTCCGTCAAGCAGTGGGTCGAGCGCACGAATTCGCGCGGCATTATGGC
>JAZUGW010000359.1:0-15285 GCA_045641465.1 Kiritimatiellia bacterium
CGGAAGTAGGCGATCGTCTTGGCGAGACCTTCGCGCAGCGGCACCTTCGGTTCCCAGCCGAGAAGTTCCTTGGCGAGCGTGATGTCGGGCTTGCGGCGCTTCGGGTCGTCCTTCGGCATCGGACCGTAGACGAGCTTCGAAGTCGAATCCGGCAGCTGGCGAAGCGTTTCTTCGGCGAGCTGCTTGATCGTGTACTCGCCTGGATTGCCCGTGTTGATGACCGCGGCGCCGAGGTGGTGCTTCGCAACAAAGGCGTCGATCGTCTCGCGGTCCAGCGTCATGTACTTGCGGAAGGCCTCGATCAGGTCGTCGCAGTACTGGAACGAACGCGTCTGCAGTCCGTCGCCGAAAAGGGTGATGTCCTGGTTCTGAAGCGCCTGCATGATGAAATTCGAAATCACGCGGCCGTCTTTCGGGTGCATGTTGGGTCCGTACGTGTTGAAGATACGAACCATGCGCACATCGACGCCGTACTCGCGACGGTAGTCCGCACACAGCGTTTCGGCGCAGCGTTTGCCCTCGTCGTAGCACGAGCGGATGCCGATCGTGTTGACATTGCCCCAATAGGTTTCGACCTGCGGGTGGACGAGCGGATCGCCGTAGATCTCGGAGGTCGACGTATGCAGCACGCGCGCTTTCGTCTTGAGGGCGAGATCGAGCACGTTCATCATTCCGAGCACGGAACTCTTCGTCGTTTCAACCGGATTCTTCTGGTAGTGGATCGGCGACGCAGGGCACGCGAGATTGTAGATCTCGTCGAACTGTCCCCAGAAGGGCTGTGTCACGTCATGCAGCACGAAGGAGAATTTCGGGTTGCCGAAGAGATCGTAGATGTTGGCCTTGGTACCGGTGAAAAGATTGTCCAGTGCCGTGACCTCGTAGCCGTCCGCGAGGAGGCGGCGGCAGAGGTGAGAGCCGAGAAACCCGGCCGCGCCGGTGACAAGGGCCTTTTTCGAGAGAAGCATCTTATTTTTTCCTTTCAGATGTCTTTATTATACCACAACTCGGCGATTTGTGGTATACTATTACCATTACCAACCAAGAAAGGTTTTAGGCAACATGACAATCAAGTCTTCTGCGGCGCTTCTGCTTGCCGCGTCCTGTGTTTGGGCCGTTTCGGCCGATACGCTCGTTCTCAAGAGCGGGTCTCGTCTCGAGGGCGAGGTCATCCGCATCACCGGTGGCGAAATCACCTTCAAGAACGATGAACTCGGCGAGCTCAAGATCAAGGAAGAGAAGGTCACGTCGATTCAGACGAAGGAGTCCGCGACGGTTCAGTTCAACGACAAGTCCCTCAAGGAGGGGGTCGTGGCGAAGCAGAACGGCGCCTATACGCTTGGCGGCAAGCCCCTCGACATGAAGCAGGTCAAGGCCGTCAATCCTGAGGCTGAAGCGTGGCACGGTTCGGCGAATGCGTCTGCGGCGATGGCGCGCGGCAACACTCGCAGCGAGAAGGTCGCGGTGGTCGCCGATGTGAACCGCCGCTGGGAGAAGGATCGTCTGACGGGCAATGGTGGCTACTACTTCGAGCAGACCGGTACGGACCGTAACAACAAGAAGAAGACGGACGACCGTATCGAGCTCGCCGCGCAGTACGACCACTTCTGGGTGACCAAGGTCTATTCCTACCTGAACGGCAAGTACGAGCGTGACGGCATCAACAACCTGATGTATCGCTACCGCGTCGGTCCCGGTTTCGGTTACCAGTGGCTGGAAGGCTATCAGCACGATGCCACCGGCAAGTGGAGCTTCAACCAGGAAGCCGGTCTGACGTACATCAAGGAGAAGTACGAGCATCAGGCGGATGACGACCGTTGCGCGTTCCGCTATGCCCACCACCTTACGTGGGCGCCGAAGTGGGCCGACAAGCTTGCGTTCACCCACAACCTCGAATATCTGCCGGATACGGGCGATTGGTCGAACAGCTATCTGCTTGATACGGATACGGGCTTCACCTATGACCTTTCGAAGGCGTGGCAGCTCATGGGTAAGTTCGAGTGGGACTATAACTCCAACCCGGGTCTTCACACGAAGAAGAGCGACTTCCGTTATATGCTCGGCCTCGGCTACAAGTGGTAATCACCTGCAGTTGAAGGTTTGACACGTACGCGTGGAACGAATCCTGTTCGTTCTTCGCGTACAAGTCGAAGAAAGTGTTGGGTCGGGAGATCGTCTTATTTCCGCCTAACACTTTCTTGCTACAATAAGCCCCATGAAAATTGCCATCTGCTATCCGCCGCTGCCAAGCGATAAAGGCGTGCCGCTTCTTTCACAGAATCGGCAGTTCCAATGGTTTTCGCGTCCGACCTACATTTTCCCCGTGGTGCCCGCAACGGCGGCCACGATGCTGAAGCTGGCCGGCCACGATGTCGCCTGGCTGGACGGCATCGCCGAAGAATGGACGCCGGAGACATTCAACGCGCAGCTTGCGGCTTTTGCGCCCGATGTCATCGTGATGGAAACGAAGACGCCGGTCGTCAAACGCCACTGGCAATGGATTGACGATTTCAAAAACGGACGCCTGGCCGGTCTCGACGGTGTACAGGCGAAGGTCGTGCTGGTCGGCGACCATGTGACGGCGCTTCCGGATGAATCGATGGAGAAGTGTCCCGTCGACTTCATCCTCACGGGCGGCGACTGGGACTTCCTTCTGAAGAACCTCGTCGAAAGCGATTTCGATCCGTCCCGTTTCGAATCCGGCATTTGGTACCGCGGCGGCAATACGGGACGCTTCAAGCTCGACCACGATCTAAAGACGACGCCGTGGATCGACCGCGATCTCTGCCACTGGAAGCTCTATGCCTACAAGAACGGCAACTTCCGCAAGACGCCCGGCACCTACTTGATGTCGGGCCGCGACTGCTGGCACGCGAAATGCACGTTCTGCAGCTGGACGACCCTCTACCCAACCTATCGCACGCGCGATCCGATTGACGTCGTGAACGAAATCGGCGATCTCATCACGCGCTACGGCGTGAAGGAGATCATGGACGATTCGGGTTCCTTCCCCGTGGGCGAGTGGATGCGCACGTTCTGCTATGAGATCATCAAGCGCGGCTATCAGAAGAAACTGCGCATCGACTGCAATATGCGTTTCGGGCGGCTCACGTTCGACGACTACAAGCTGATGCGCGCCGCCGGATTCCGTCTCGTTCTGTTCGGCGTCGAGTCGGCGAACCAGGAAACGCTTGACCGCTTCGTCAAGGCGTTGAAAGTCGAGGATGTGGAAAAGGGCGCCGCATGGGCCCACAAGGCTGGACTCGACGTGCATCTCACGTTCATGTTCGGACACGCCTGGGAAGGTCCGCAGGAAATCGAGAACACCGTGTGCCTTGCGCGCCGGATGCTGGCGAAGGGCTGGGCGTCGACCCTGCAGTGCACGATGACGATTCCCTATCCCGGTACGCCGCTGTTCCGTGACTTGCAGGCGGCCGACGGTTTGACGACGCTCGATTGGAACGAGTACGACATGCGCCGCCAGATCACCAAGACGCCGAAAGTCACCGAGGCGGAAATCAAAGCCGCCGTGCGCCGCGTCTATTCGGGATTCTTCCAGCCCGAAGCGCTCGTGCGTCGTCTCTTCTCGTTCCGCACGCTTTTTGATTTTGGCTTCTACTATCGGGGCCTCCGTTCGATTCTCGGCCATCTGCTCGACTTCAAGGGAGGCCGATGAGCGAGTCGGAGAACATCATTTCGGTTGAGCATCTCGATGCCGGCTATCCCGGCGTGCGGGTGCTGCAGAATGTGAACTTCGACATCGCGAAGGGCGAAGTGTTCGCCCTCCTGGGCGGGTCGGGGTGCGGGAAGTCCACGATGATGAAGCATTTGATCGGACTCAACCCCGCGCTGGCCGGCAAGATCACGATCGACGGCCTTGTGATGAACGAGGTGAACCGTCCGCAGATCCTTCGTCGCATCGGCGTGATGTACCAGAGCGGCGCGCTCTTTGGCTCGATGAGCGTTCTTGAAAACGTGATGCTGCCGCTCGAAGAGTTCACGCGCCTGCCGTTTCAACTGCGTCGCACGCTTGCGCTGATGCAGCTCGAACTGGTCGGACTCAAAGAAGCGGCGGATAAAATGCCGGCCGATCTCTCGGGCGGTATGAAGAAGCGCGCCGCCATTGCGCGTGCGATGGCACTGGAGCCCGCCATCCTCTTTCTGGACGAACCGAGCGCGGGACTCGACCCTCTGACTTCGTCCGCGCTGGACGATCTGATCCTGCGTCTGCGCGACACGCGCGGTGTGACATTCGTGGTGGTGACGCACGAACTGCCCAGTATTTTCAAAATCGCCGACCGCTGCGCCATGTTCGATCGCGCACGGCATGCGATGGTCGTGCTCGGCAAGCCTGCCGAGTTGCGCGAGAGTTCCGCGGACCCGTTCGTCCGCCGTTTCTTCAACCGTGGAGGAGATTGACATGTCCGATTCCGCTCAGGCGAGCTATGCTAAAATCGGTTTTTTCATTCTCGTGGGACTGGCTTTGATCGCCGGGACGCTGATCTATCTCGGCGGCATGGGATCCAAGCAGCACGAGTTCATCGGCGAAACCTTCTTTTCCGACCCCGTCTCGGGTCTTGACATCGGCAGCGCGGTGAACTTCCGCGGCGTGCGCGTTGGTTCGGTTCGACGCATTTCGTTCATCGGCGCTGAATACGGTGACGGGGCGAATCAGGAGGACCGCAAGAACATCTATGTGGAGATGGCGTTCGATACGCGTCTGTTCAACATCAACGCCCAGCGCAAGCCGCGCCAGGTGCTCGAAGATATGATCCATCATGGATTGCACGCGACGGTGTCCGCATCGGGCGTGACGGGACTTTCCCGCATCGAGCTCAATTTCCCGAAGGGCGAGCTGGAAGAGGAAAAGCCGTCGTGGCGTCCGGAGCATCCGCTCATTCCGCCGGCACCGTCGATTCTGCAGAGCGCGGAGGATTCGGCGAAGCAGATCCTGAACCAGCTCAACAAGATGGATTTCTGCGCGGCCTACAGTAATCTGCTCTCCATTGCGCGCAGCGCCAATACGTCCTTGGAGAATTTCAATGCGGTGTTGACGGCGGAACAAGGCGGCATTTCCGAAATCGTCCAGAATGTGCGCGATGCGTCGAATTCCCTGCGTGATTTCGCGGACCAGATCCGCTCGAATCCGTCGTCCATCCTGCGGTCCTATACACCTGGCGAACTGCCGGAGACGAAGCGATGAAAAAAACGACAAAGAAGGTCGCCGCGCCGACAGTCGGACTGGTCTCCCTCGGATGCGCGAAGAATGCCGTCGACTTGCAGGTGATGGCGGGCCATTTACTCAATGCGGGGTTTGAACTGGCGCCGGGGGCCGATGCCGCCGATGTGATTCTCGTCAACACATGCGCCTTCATCGAGCCTGCGCGGGAAGAGGCGACGATGGAAATCATGCGCGCGTGCGAACTGAAGGCGGAGGGTGCGTGTCGCGCGGTGGTGGTGTCCGGTTGCTTCCCCCAGCGCTATGGCGACAAGCTGGTTGATCTCTTCCCGGCGGTCGACGCCTGGGTGGGAATCGATTCGCTCGATCGCATTGCGGCGATTGTCCAGCAGGCGCTCGCGACTACGGATGAGATCGTCTACGATGTGCAGGCGGCGATGCCGTGTCGCGTGTTCAATCCGCCCGTGCCTGAACTGCGCTTCACCGGACCGGCCTTTGCCTACTTGAAGATCGCGGAAGGGTGCGCGCACGCCTGTGCGTATTGCGCGATTCCGGGAATCCGCGGCAAGTATCGGTCGCGTCCCGTGAAGGCGATCGTCGACGAGGCCAAGGCGCTTTTGGCGTCCGGTGTGAAGGAACTCAACGTCATTGCGCAGGACCCGATGCTCTACGGTGTCGACCTCAAGTCGAGGGTCAATCTGGTGACGCTGCTGAAGAAACTCGACAAGCTTGAGGGCGACTTCTGGATTCGCGTGCTTTACTCGTATCCGAGCGAGATTACGGACGACTACCTGGCGTGGCTCAATACGTCCCCGCATGCCGTCAAGTATGTGGACGTGCCGCTGCAGCACACCGATCCCGCGATCTTGAAGGCGATGCGGCGCGGAACCGCCGTGAAGGCGACACTTGAAGCCGCGACGCGTCTCAGGGCCGCCGTACCGGGTGTTACGCTGCGCACGACGGTGATGACGGGCTTCCCGGGCGAGACGCCCGAAAGCTTTGCGCAGCTGCTCGCAGATGTCAAGCAGATGAAATTCGACCATCTCGGCGCCTTCGCGTTTTCGCCGGAAGAGGGGACGGCCGCTGCAAAGCTGCCGGACTGCCCCCCGCAGAAGGAAGCGGAACGGCGCCAAAAGAAGGTGATGATGGCGCAGCGGCGCGTGTGGGACGCCAAGGCGAAGTCTTTCGTCGGCCAGACGCAGCGCGCGCTCGTCGTCGAAGACGGAGTGGCGCGTCTGGCGAGCCAGGCACCTGAAGTCGACGGCGTCGTCTTCCTCGTCCCGAAAAAACGTCAACGCCTGCCGTCCGTCGGAACCTTTGTCGAGGTGACGATCACGGCGGTTCGCGAATATGATTTCGAGGCGACCTTCGTTACGATTTAGGACCGTCAATTCGAAAAGTTGGATCAACCGCGAGTGGAGGAGTTGTCATGAAACGTCGAACATTCATTCAGTCATTGGCGGGCGTACCGCTGTTTCTCTCATCCTCCGCGTGGGCGAATCCGCCTTCGCGCCTGCCGATGGTCGGCGTGATCGGCTGTGGACGCCGTCTCTACCAGACGATCGACGCCTTTTGGAGTCGGGAGCTGCGCATCGTCGCGGCCAGTGATTGCGATCGTACGCGTCTCGCGTATGCGCAAAAGCGGATTGACGCCTTTTACAAGGCACATCCGGAACTGAATTTCAAGACGCCGTGCCGCGGCTACCGGGACTTCCGCGAACTGCTCGCGAATCCTGCAATCGACGCCGTGTTCATCGCCACGCCTGAACATTGGCATGCGACGATGTCGATCCTTGCGATGCGTGCGGGCAAGGACGTCTATTGCGAAAAGCCCCTCACGTATTCGATTGCCGAGGCGAAGGCTCTGATGCGGACGGAACGCGAGACGGGACGCATCCTCATCTGCGGCTCGCAGCAGCGCTCGATGCTTGAATTCCAGACCTCCGTCGACCTCGTGCGTCACGGGGTGATTGGACGCATCTCGGAGGTCTATTGCGGATTCGGCGGACCTTCCTGGCCGCACCGCACGTGGTTCAATCCGGCGAACGCGGCACAGGAAGGGCGTCCGAACCCCGATGTCGACTTCGATCTGTGGTGCGGTCCGGCGCCGCTGGTGCCGTATTCGGATGAACTGTCGCCGCGTGGGGTTCACGTACGCTATCCTCCCTTTGGCAAGTACGACGACTGGTTCGGTACGGGCGGCATCGGCGACTGGGGGTCTCATCATCTCGACATCGCGCAGTGGGCGCTCGGACAGGATGCCGGCGGCCCCATCCGCGCGTGCGTGTCGACGGCTGCGCGCAGTGCCGATCCGCTCTTGGGGCGCCGTCGCCAAGTCGGTGCGCAGCTCGTCTTTGCGGATGGCGTGCGCATTACGCACTTCACGGAGAAGACTGGCGGCTGGTTTGTGAACGGCGGCCTTTGGTTCTTTGGCTCGGATGGCGTTTTGTTCGTGAATCGCGGGCGTTTCCGTCTGTGGACCGGTGCGGAAGTGAAGGCGCTACCGGAAATCGTGTCGCGTTTTGACGACCTTGCGGCGGGGAGGGGAGAAATCTTTAAGCGTGGACTTGTCGAGAGGGTCGTCCCCGGGAAAACCTCGTTCGCGGCGCGCGTCCTTTCGGCGCGCAAGCAGTTGCTCGCCGGGAAGACGGACCTCATTCCGTACAATCGTGCGGGCCATGTGCAGAACTTCCTCGATTCGATCGCGACGCGGAAGCGTCCCATCACGGATGCCGCAATCGGCGGACGCTCGAGCATCCTCTGCCAGCTCGTCAACGCAACCTATTTGCACGAGAAGACGCTCGACTGGGACCCCGTGAAGATGGACTTCGCCGCCGGGTCGCAAGGAACGCCCGAAATGCTCGCCCGCCGGATCCCGCGCGCCCCGTGGCGAGTCTACGAATGTAAAATGTAAAATGAGATACGGCAAAGGAGATCACTGATGAAAACGTTGAAAAGTACGATTCTGGCGCTGGCGATGATTTCCTTCGCCAGCAGTCTTGGTGCGGTGATGACCGATGAACTCGGGCTTGCCCCGCTCTATTGGTATAAGAACGTGTCGGGTCTGCGGTCCTACGGCACTTCGACATTGACCTGGGACAAGCAGTTCTCGAACTTTCTGGATACGGACGAAGGCTCGCTCTGCGCGGCGAGCGTGAAGGGCGGGTGTTACGGCTCGGGGGTCGACTACGGTAAAGGGGATTGGACGCTCGTTGGGCGCTTCCGCTCGATTGACCTTGACAACGTGCCGCTTATTTGCCTGGGTAGCCCCTGCAATACGAAGTCGAGCGCCACCATCGCCTTGGCCTCGGGGGGCGCTGGCATCATCACCTTGAGCGGGTGCAGTGGCAACTCGAAACATGCGGACTTCGTCACGGTGACGATTCCCGATGCCTCGACAACTTTCCATTCCTATGCTATCCAACGCCTGGGACAGAAAGTTTCGCTGTGGGTGGATGGCGAAAAGCGCGGGGAACTCGACCGCCCGAACAATCCGAATCAAAGTTATTTCCAATTCGGTGCGCCGTATGGCGGCGTGGGGAATACCGGTTATGTCGCCTCCCCGTCGGATTCCAGTCTCGCCGTGGCCGATTTTCGTTTCTATCAGGTGGCGCTCACGGCGGACGATTTGAAGACGCTTGCGTATCCGCCGCGCGATGAGATCGGTGAACGTCCGTACGTCTGGTTCCCGTTTGCGGGATCGCTGGTGCAGGCGGGTGCGTCGACGGCGGCCATCGACATGACGGGCGAGTCGGTCATTTTCGGAACGGGCCGTTGTGGTGTGAAGCGAACCGCCATCCAGGCGGGTGGGGGCATTCCTTCGGGACTTGGCACGCCGTGGGGAACTGCCGGCACCCCGTGGACGGTGCTCATCTCGGCGAAGAGCGAGAATGCGGACCACGCGGTCATCTATAGTACGGGAGACGGTTCGGCAAACAGCCGTTTCGCGCTCGTGTCGGCCGGAGCGGATAAGGTCATCCTCGCCGGTTTCAGTGGTACGGGCGGAACGCATGCCGACCTCGTGACGGCAACCGTACCGGATGCGACGACAGCCTTCCATCTCTATGCCATCCAGCGTAATGGCAATATGGTGTCGCTGTGGGTGGACGGCGTGAAGATCGGCGAGGTGTCGCGTCCGGATAACCCGACGCACAACGCCTCTTCGTTCTTTTCACCGCTTGGGCAGATGGGCGGTTTGCGCGTCGCTACCTCGGCGGTGGTAGACGACTTCCGCGTCTATCGCAAGAGTCTTACGGCAGAGCAGATGACGGCGATCCTCAATGCCCAGCGTGATGAACTCGGCGAGAAGCCGGTGCATTGGCTGCCCTTGAACGGCGACCTGACATCTCTCGGCAAGTGCGAGCCGCTGTGGACGGGCGGTACGGCGAACGTGGCGTTCGGTCCGGGCGAGGCCACGGACAAGACTTATTTCGTTTCGTCGGGCGAGAAACCCACAGGAACGAATGTCGCCTGGCGCAGCCGAAACTGGACCGTCGTCGTCAAGGCGCGGTCGACGGATGTCGACAATGCCGTCATTGCGAGCTTTGGCGCATCGAGGTCCACGGCGTCTTCGTCCATGGCGCTCACGTCATGCGGCCCCGGCAAAATCGCGTTAAGCGGATTCAGCGGCTCCTCGGCGCATGGTGACTTGATTCTTGCTGACGTGCCGGATGCGTCGACGGCGTTTCACAGCTATGCCATCCGGCGTAGTGACCTTACGGTTTCGCTCTGGATCGATGGTGTCGAGATAGGCACCATTTCGCGTCCGTCGAATCCGACCTTCAACGGGTTTGGCCTGGGGACGATTTTCGACGGCTTGGGCAAGACAGGACTGGTGGAGGCGAATGATGTTGCGATCGACGACGTGCGCGTTTACGAACAGGCGCTCTCGCCACTGGAGCTGATCGTACTCTCGGGTCAGGAACTGGTGGCAACGGCCAGCTGGACTGGTGCGGGCGGTGACGGCTCTCCGTTCAATCCGGCGAACTGGGCCTGCACGAACCAGCAGGGACAGGCGATTGCCAATGCCGTACCGAATGCCTTTACCGATGTGACGCTGCCGGGCGTTGTCAATTTGCAGGTGCCGGAAACGACGCCGGTTGCCTACGACAGCCTCACCTTTGCGTGCTCGCTTGGGGAAGATGTGGATTGGTCGGGACTCGGGGCCTCGACGAAGATCGGTACGGTCGATCTTGCCACGCATGCACTCGCTGTTCGCCAGCTCGAGGGGAACCTGACGGTGACGGATACGGTTGGCAACGGACAGTTCCGGATCGATGTTCCGGCCGGCACGACGTACGAGAACAAGACCGTTGCGCTGGCGGGCGGCGTCAAGCTGGTCAAGCTGGGGGCGGGTGAGTTCATCGCCAAGCGCGAAGGGCAATCCTATGCGGGCGGCACCGAAGTGGCCGCCGGTACGCTCAAGTTCGGCATGAACGGCGACTTGCAGCCTTTAGGTGCCGCAGGTGGAGCGATTGATGTCAAGGCGCAGGGCGTTCTCGATCTCAATGGGTTTGTCAACCAATACCTCAATCCGCTTGTGCTCGAGGGGGGCGTTTGGGCGAATACTGGCGCGGCACAGTCGATCACGTCATCGTCGATCGCATCGCTCACGTTGACGGACGATTCGCAGATCAATGTGGTGGGGTCCATTAGTTTGGCGGCCGAGGGACTTGGTCCGTCGTCTCTTGACCTTGGGGGACATGTCCTTACGGTCAACGTCGCGAATAACCTCGTGTTCCGCTTGATGAACTGCACGGCGACGAATGGCACTGTGCGCGTGGTCGGGGCCAATGCCAACTCCTGCCTCTCGTTCAATGCAACGGCGTGCCGGGCGGAGACGGTCGATTTCGATCTCTCCTGTTCGCTTGCGCCGTATGTGGCAACGACCGTCCGCAATCTGACGCTGCGTTCCGCGAGCGTCTATCAGGACGTGACGCCGGGTGTGACCAGCGTTTTGGGAACCTTCAAGACCTACACGAAGAAGTTCCAGAACATCGAGCTTCGTCATGGGGCTACGCTCGACCTCACGGAATGGGAGGGGCCGTTCAACACGGCGAGTGAACTCCAGGATCGTGCGGTGACGTTTGCGCCAGGTGCGACCGTTACGGTGGATGTGCACGGACACGAGCTCGTGCCGGGACAGCAGCTCGTCTCCTGGGCGGCGCGTCCAGAGGGGACGACCTTCCGCCTCGATTCCGAGTCTGCGCTCAAGCATGGCGTTGTGGCTCAGCGTGACGGTTTGTACGTCGCCGTGGGGCTTTTGATCATTGTCCGCTGATGCGCGCCGGATTTTCGAGCGTGGTAGTTTTGTCGGTCGTTCTCGCCGTACGATGTGCGGCGGGGGCGCTTGCGCTGAATGGCGGCTACGACGTAACGCGCGCGTTTCCCCTCGATGTGGTTGGGGAAGGCCCGATCACGCAGATCGACATTTCGGCATGTCCCGCGCAGCTTCTCGACAATCTGCCGCCCCGCGTGGAAGGCGTGGCTGCGTTGATGCCGGGACGCGATCGGTACGGACGCCCCGTCTTCTACGGCTGGGGCGATGCGCGATGGAATGCGCTTTCAACCCCGGGTGCCGCACCAGCCGAAGGCGCGTGGTTCGCGGCGCGGATCGAAACGCGGAAGACGGGCGGGGAGACGTTTGTCTCCTATCTCGTCAAGACGAATGCGGCGGATTACGCGCGTCTGTCCGATCGTGACGGACGGCGTTGGTTCCGGGGAGGCGCATCGGCAGCGACGAACGCCGTCCCCACGCTTGTCGTTGCCGGGAAGGGCGAGGTGGAGGACTGGGCGGGACGAACGCAAAGCGCGCCCGAACCGACGCTGTTCCGCTGGGTGGGCGGTGACGCCGGCGACTGGAATTCGATTTCCAATTGGGTGGCGGAGGCAACAGGAGCCGCCGCTACGCGCGCGCCCGCCCTCGTTGGCGACGTGGCGAGCGTTCCGGGACGTGTGACCCTCACGCGGGAGGGCGTCACGGCGACGGTCAAGGACTTTGCCGTTGCGTTTACGGCGGATGGCGCGCAGGTTGTGGGCGGCGAAGTGTGCAGGGGAGGCGTGACGCTCGACGTGGGGCGTCCGCAGCTCGGCGTACCGCTCGCGGTGGAAGTGCCCACGTTTTTCGGTGTTCAGCCCCATCATGATTTTTCCTGGTGGCGCGAGGGTAGGAATGCGCGGGCGAACGAGCTCGTCTCCGTTGCCGCCGCCTACGCGCCGACGGCGGGAGATTGCGAACATTGGCTTCTTTTCACGGCATGTGACGATCGGGGCGAACTCTGCCGACGGCGGTTTTACTTCTCCACATTGCCGGTTCTCTATCTGGATACGTACGATGGCGCTCCGTCGTCCGACAAGGAAGAACACCAGGGATGCGTGTCGATACAGGGCAATGCCGCCTGGCCGGCGCTCGACGCGGGCGAGACCATCGTCAAGGTTCGCGGTAATACGACGGCGGACTATCCGAAGAAACCCTATAAGCTCAAGCTCGCGAAGAAGGCGAACCTCTTCGGGATGGGAAAGAACAAGCATTGGGTTCTCTTGGCCAACTACAACGACATGTCACACTTGCGCAATAAACTTGCGGCCGACTTTGCGAATGCGATCGGATTTCTCGGGATGGATTCGACGTGGGTCCAATGCATCCTCAACGGCGAATTCATCGGCACCTACCAATTGAGCGAACATGTGCGTCCGGGTGAGAAGCGGGTGCCGGTTTTCGACTGGGAGGACGAACTTGAGGATCAAACCGATCTCTCGCACATCGATCCTGCTACGGCGGACATTTCCGGCGGCTACCTTTTCGAGTTCACAGAAGAATATGATGAGCTTACGCGCTTCACGACGACGGCGGGGCTTCTGCAGATGCGGACGATGGTCACGAAGCCCGAATATCTCTACACGAATCCCACGATGCTGGCGTATTGCCAGGAGTTCCTGCAGAACTATTGGGACGCCTGTGTGGCGAAGGACCGTCGATCAAAGGAAGGGCGGCACTATTCGGACTACTGCGAGGTTGGCTCGATGGTGGACTACTTCCTTGTGAACGAACTCTTTTCGAATACCGACTCTTGCAAGCATAGCCGCTTCGCCTATCTCGATCGCGGACGGCGGCTCGTGTGGGGTCCGGTCTGGGACTTCGATTGCAGTTCGGGGTATTTCAACAGCGGCACCACCACGCCCGAGGTGTGGAGCTGCGCGGGGACGCTGCGCGGCGACCTTTCGAAGAAGTATTCGATGATGAAGGAATGGGCGAGCGATTACTATTTCTGCCAGCTGCTTCAGGCCCGGTATTGGGAAATCCGCACGGCCTGGGGCGAACTTTTCCGCGACGGCGGCACGATCGACCAGGCGGCGGCCGAACTTGCCGTTCCATGTGCGGCCAACGATGCGCGGTGGCCGCGTACGCGCACGCACGGGGAGGATGTCGCCATCCTCAAGGCGTTTCTTACGGCGCGTGCGGTGTGGCTTGATCGTCAATTCGCCACGGTGACGGGGCTTGTTGAATCGCTGCGCAACTCGATTCAGACGCATCCTTCCGAATGGAATCCGGCGGTGACCTCCCGAGCGGCGGGGGAAGTGCCGGCAGTACCGCTCATGTGGGTGCGCGACCAGATCATCGGGAAGGACACGGCCTATCTTTCGGCAACCGCGTCACAACTGTCCGCCGCCGTCACGGCGGTGCCCACGGTGTGGGGGAAGTCGACGCCCCTCTGGCAGGATTTCATCGCGGGTACGAATCCCGATCCCGCGTCGCCCGATTCGGTCTTGCGCATCACGGCGATTGCCGTGACCAACGATCTGCCGCGCCTCGAATGGTCACCCGACCTTGGCACCGCGCGCCGCTACATCGTCGAAGGAAGTGAAACGCTCGCATCCCCCCATTGGCATACGCCTCCCACACCGGCCGACCGCTTCTTCCGCGTCCGCGTCGAACTCCCATGATCGCGTCCGATTCGTCCCCACTTTCTTTTGATCCTTCGCAGTCATTGTCGTCGAGACTGACCTCGTCCTTGTTTTTTAGATTTCATCGTGAATGAACCTGATTATTTGATATAATATTTGGCATGGACAACCTCAAGCAGATCATGTACGGCGTCACGGACTTTGCGCGCATGCGCAGGGAGAACGCCTATTTTGTCGACCGCACCGGGCTCATCCGCGAGCTTGAGAAGACGAGCTACGTGATGTTCCTGCGTCCGCGGCGGTTCGGCAAGTCGCTGCTGTGCTCCATCCTGCAGGCTTACTACGATGTGGATTATGCTGCGCGTTTCGACGAGCTCTTCGGCGGTCTCGACATCGGGCGGAATCCAACGCCCGAACACGGCAAGTACTTGTTCATCGACTTTAACTTCACCGGCGTCGAGAAGCAGTTCGACCGCGTACAGTCGAGTTTCGATGAATACTGTTGCCTGCGTTTGAACATCTTTGCCGAACGACATGAGGAATTGCTGCCACCCGGTACGGCGAAGGCGATTCTCTCTGCTCCGTCTTGCCATGCGAAGATGAACGCCCTCACAACCTCGCTTAAGGGGAACAGCCTCAAGCTCTACATCGCCATCGACGAGTACGACAACTTCACGAACACCATCCTCGCCGAGTCGCGCGAACACTACGAGGCGCTCTGCCACGGCGAGGGATTCTTCAAGCAGTTCTTCAACGAGCTGAAGCTCGCGACCACGGGTACGGACGCGCCGGTGTCGCGGTTGTTCGTCACGGGCGTGACGCCGGTGAGGATGGACGACGTGACGAGCGGCTTCAATATCGCGACGAACGTCTCGATGAACCCGGCTTTCGCCTCCCTGACGGGTTTTACGCGCGACGACCTACGCGAGATGCTCGCCTACTACCGTGCGAATGCGGGTTTCGCCTTCGACGAGGAGGCGGTGTACGAGACGATGCGCCGCTGGTACGACAACTATCGGTTTGCACTCGAGACGGGTCCGGACGGGGCCGAACCGCCGCATGTTGCGAACCCGACGCTGGTCCTGTACTACATGCAGTACTTTCTGCAGAACCACAAGCCGCAGCCGGACCTCGTGGACGAGAACCTGCGGATGGACTACATGAAGATCCGCCACATCATCACCGAGGGGCGCCGGGTCAACGGC
>JAZUGW010000360.1:0-2899 GCA_045641465.1 Kiritimatiellia bacterium
GTTCCTCACGTCGTCGTTCAGCAGGATCGCCAGCTCCAGCGTGTTGACCGCCGGATCGAACGCCGCATCCGAGGACGCGAACGGCCCCTTGATGACCTGGCAGACCGCGAACCCGTCGAAGTTGACGCGCACCGCGCCGTCTTCCTGCTGCATCCGCGCGATCTGGTCGAACGCCCCCGTAAGGATCGTCTGCACCTGAATCGCCGGAAGCCCGCAGAGCTTCGCGACCGCCTCGCTGATCGGGTCGATCTTCACCGTCTCTTTCGAGACATACGTACCGAGATACGGAGCGCGTTCCTTCGTCGCGCCGGTATTCTCACGAATGGTAATCTCATGCTTCGCCATGATACTTACTTTCCTTTCTCTAATCACTAACCACTAACCACCAATCACCGCTTGCCATTAGGCGATGCTGACCTTGCGCGTCGCGGACTTCACGCCGTACGCCTCGCCCATGCCCGAACGGGTATAGACGGCGAGCGTGTAACTGCCGGGCTCAATCGCAGCGCCGACGAAATCGCAACGCACCAGCTGCAGGGACGAATAGACGATCTCCGCTTTCGCGACAATCGCGCCGTCCTTGTCGAGCAGGGCGACGTACTCGTCGGACTTCTCGCTGTCCGGGCCGAGATCCGTACCGGCGATGGTGAACTCGTCCGACCCCGTGATGACGTCGTACTTGCCCGTCACGTTGTCCAACACGGACGAGATCGCGGGCTTCGCGCCATCCGTCTTGTTGGTCGGAATCACGCCCTCCATCGTGGACTTGAACGGATCCAGCTCGACCGCGTTGACGAGCAGGTAGTTCCGCCCCTTGACCCACGGGCCCTTCGAGCCGTCGAACGAACCTTTCACAAGGTTGCGGACGGACACGACGCCATCGACCTGGGTGATGTTCCCCTTGTCGGCGTTGGTCTGGAGGTACTTCTTGAGACCCATGAACACACCGCGGATATTCGCCTCGGTGTACCCGAGAACGCCCGCGAGGAACGCATAGGTCTCCCTCTTCGTCATCGTCCGGTCGTGCTGGACGATCCCGATGTAGAACGGAGCACGAGCGAGCGTGTCCGATCCCTTGATCGTGATGAACTTCTCAGTTGCCATAATGGTAACTGCCTTTCTCTTTTGCCTCTCCGTCGGTGCCATTCCTTCGGATCGGCGTTGAACTTTCTCCCCCGGAACACCCGCCCCAAGGGAACTTAATCTGGCCATACAGCCCGACTCGCTTTGCCATACTTCCCGACTCGCGTCGGAATACAGCCAAACTCGCCAAGGCCCCCAGCCCGATATAGAGATCACTCAACCCCTACATTTGGTATGGCGACATCCGTTTTCAAATGGGAAGTGGGAAAACAAAAAAAGTCGGTGAAATCTTCACCGACCCGTTTCCCACCAGTCCTACTCGTCCCACCCGTCCTACTTGTCCTACCTCCACCTCTGCGCCGAGGCAACATCGGCAAACAATTTCGGCGTAAGACCGCCCGTGAGATACCACGCACGAAGGTCTTTGTACGGATGCGGCACGACAAGCACCCTCACGGGCAACCTCGGCTCATAATCAGTGCAGGGCGATTGACAGCCGATCAGTTGTCCCGCCAGCAACTCCGCGCCCTTGATGCCGGGGGTGTCATTGTCGGCCACAATGGTGACGACTTGCGGACGAACACGGCGAATCAATGCGCGAAGAAATACCGCGCCGGTCTGACACGAACTCCGCCCGACAACGGACAACCCAAGTGACATTGCCGCTGCCGTATCGCTCGGCCCCTCGACAATCACCAGCTCCCGTCCTGACTTGCTCGCGTCCTCGCGAGCAAACCCGTTGGCCGCGTAAAATAGCCCGTCCTTGCTGCCCTTGGCCGACCACTTCTTCGATCCGCCAAGCTCCCTGAAACGCAATCCGACGATCTTTCCCTCGTCGTCACGCATCGGGAAAGACCAGCACTCCTCGAACGGATTGAAGCGGACATCAAGTGCTTTCAATGCCTCATCATCGACGCCCAGCGTGGTCGCCAGCCCTTCGACAAGAACGGCATCGCCCTCATACCCCCTATGCACCCGCCCGAAGTCAAGGGTCGGTGATTGGCGATTGGTTGTTAGTGGTTGGTGTTGAAAAAAGGATTTTCCCTTCCACTGTTCACCTTCACCTCTCACCTTCACCTTTTTCTCCACATCGCGCAACCGATGAATCCACCCCGATCCGCTCCGGGCGACATACGGCGACTCGACGCGGTGGCAAATGCACACCGCGCCGTCGTTCGAGAGGTTGCACCAGTCCGTCTTGTGACAGATGGGGCAGGGTTCTTTCTTCGAGACGTTATGCCAATTAGACATTAGATACTCCTTTCGTTATTAGGACGCAAGCTGGCCGTTTTCAGATTGTGGCATAGGCGGGAAAGAACAAACGACAATTTCCAAGTCCCGCCGTCGTTAGCCACATCTGAAAACGGCCTCTTTTTGCGTATGCCGAAGGCATCTGCGTTCAATTACTTCCGTCCCGCCAAGCACCGGTCGATGATCCGCTTTGCCTCATCGCTGCGGAGCGGCACGTCGATCCCGAACCTTTTCAGCAGCTTCGACTGCGGAAGCGAGGCAAGCCCTGAATTGGCTCTGCGGAAGAACTCCTGAAGGAGCTGGTTACTCCTCGCATAGCCGAGTTGCTGCGGATCGACATGAAGCCGCGTCCTCAGGAGCATTTCCTGCTTGAGCGAGAGACGCCGCGTCCTGTCGTTCGCCATCCGCTCCACCGGCGGCAGGTCGTAGATGTTGAACGGATCGACTTCGATCTCCACGAACTTCGCGGATGCCTTGATGAATTCACGGCGCTTCGCCTCCCGGATTTTACGCTCCTCGATTTCCTTGCGGGCCTTGGCAATGGCCTCCGCTGTGTCCGTCCCGT
>JAZUGW010000361.1:0-5542 GCA_045641465.1 Kiritimatiellia bacterium
CGTAATCGCCCAGCGCGCAGGCCAAACGGTCCGCAACGACCGAGTTCTGTCCAATGGCGATATTGGCGAACGGACCCGCATGCACGAACATCGGCTGGCCTTCAAGCGACTGCATCAGCGTCGGCTGGATCGCGTTCACCAGCAGCGCGCACATCGCGCCGTCGACCTCCAGGTCGTGCGTTGTCACCGGCGCGCCGCTCTTCGAGTAGGCGACGATGATCTTGCCGAGACGCGCACGGAGGTCCTTCAAATCCGCCGACATCGCGAGGATCGCCATCACTTCCGACGCGACCGTGATGTAGAAGCCCGAATTGCAGGTGAAACCGTCGAGCTTGCCGCCGCGGCCGATTTCGATGTCGCGCAGGCCCTGCGCGCAGAAGTCCATCGCCCAGCGGAACTGGATGCGATCCGGATCGATGTCGAGGCGCTTGAGTCCGCGTTCGGCGAGCCACGCGTCGTCGTGGTTGCGCTCATGCTGCATACGGCTGTTGAGCGCGACCATCGCGAGGTTGTTCGCGTTCGTGATCGCATCGATGTCGCCGGTCAGGCCCAGCGAAAGCGCCGTCAACGGTACGACCTGTGCGAGTCCGCCGCCCGCCGCGCTGCCCTTGATGTTGAACGTCGGGCCGCCCGAAGGCTGACGCACGCAGCCGATGACCTTCTTGCCGAGACGACCCAGACCTTCCACGAGTCCAAGCGTCGTCGTGGTCTTGCCTTCACCCAGCGCCGTCGGCGTGATCGCCGTCACGTCGATGTACTTGCCGCGCTTCTTCTCGCCCAGACGCTTGAGCACCTTCGTCACATCGACCTTCGCAAGCACCTTCCCGTAAGGCGTCCATTCCTCGTCGGTCAGGCCAAGTTCGGCCACCAGGTCCTTTGCCGGACGCAGCGTCTCTTCCGCCGCTTCGGCGATCTGCCAGTCTTTCAACTTCGTGGGATCAAGCTTCTTCATCTTCTCGACACTTTCTTGACAAAACAGAAACGCAAAATCAGAACGGGCGCTTGGGCTCATAGTTCACGCTGCCGCCAATGACAGCGCCGGTGAACGTGCTGTCCGGCGGGAACGAAATCGAGCAGTTCCTGAGCTCGATCAGACCCGAACCCGACAGATTGTCGAAACGACCGCCCACGCCATCCAACAGCAGACGGCCCTTGCCGCCGACTTCGATCGGATAGTCCAACGGGAACGACCCGCCCGGACGCACGAGGAACTTCCTCCCCGCCTCCGCAAAGCGCGCGGTCGGCGCCGTGAAACCGCGCTCGACACCCGCCGCAGTCCAATAGATGCGCCCATTCTTCCTCTCGCCGACCTCCAACACCCAGTCGCGCGGATCGCGGCCGATGGCGTCGTTCGCCGTCGCAAAGGAATAGGAATCGAACGTCACCTTCGTTCCAAAATCGAGGATGAACGGCGAACGCTGGAAGCACTTCGTCTTGAGGTCGCCGTCGAATCCCTTGTCCGCCCCCTCGACCGCCTGATGGTTGACGCTCGTCGAAATCGTCGTGGACGGAAACGCCACCGGCCGGCCCTTGTAGAAGAGGCGAAACTCGCTGAACTGCGGCCCGCTGCCCGAATACTGCGCATTCGGACGCGTCGCCGAGATCGTCCAGCGCAGATGGCGCGTCGTCACCGGTTCGGCCTCGCCGCCCGTCTCGACCGCGAAACGCACCGCGCCTTCGCGAATGACGAGCCCCGTGTTCTTCAACGCGACCGCACTCAGGTCGAGCGTACCCGGACCTTCCTTCACAAGCACACCGCCCGTCAGCGCCTTCGTCGGACGCACCGTCTCGCCCGCGGCAACCGTGATGGTTTCCGCGCGCAACGCACAAACGCAAACTGCCGCAAGCGCGGCAGACAGAATGATGTTAGTTTTCATGGGTGTATTATACCACAATCACACGCGTGCAGAAAGAGCGAACTTACGCCAGGGTGGCGACGGCTTCGATTTCGACTTTGACGTCTTTCGGCAACCGCGCCACCTGCACGCAGCTGCGCGCGGGCTTCGTGTCGCCGAAAAGCTCGGCATAGACCGCATTGAGCGCGGCAAAGTCGTTCATGTCGCTGATGAACACCGTCGTCTTCACGACCTTGTCGAGTCCGCTGCCCGCGGCCTCGAGCACGTTCTTCAGATTCGTGATCGACTGGCGCGTCTGGTCCTCGATCGTCGTCGCCGTCACGGCATTCACCGCCGGATCGATCGGGATCTGTCCCGAGCACCACACGAAACCGCCAGCCTTGATCGCCTGGCTGTAGGGTCCCAACGCCTTCGGCGCCTTCTCCGTAGAAACAACTTCGCTCATTTCAAATCTCCTTTAAAAATTCCACACCTAAAACCTAAAACCTAACACCTAAAACCTAAAACCTACCACCTAAAACCTACCACCTATGACCTATAACCTATAACCTATTCACTACTACTGGTGTCGGCGCATCTGACGGGTCTGCGGCATCTCGACCGCATCCGGATTGATGGAGCCGTCGGCATTCACCTTCGCCGGAGGCGTGCCGTAGCGCTTCTTGATCCACCAGGCCTGTGCCACGCCGAAGGCCGTCGACAGCGCCCAGTAGAGGGAAAGTCCGCTCGGGAAATTATAGAACATGAAGAGCATCATCAGCGGCATCATGATCATCATCATCTGCTGCTGCTTGTTGTCGCCCGACGGCGTGAACGCGCTCTGCAGCATCGTGAGGCCCGCCATCGCGAGCGGCAGGATGTTGAGTCCGCCGAACGGGAACCAGCTCGCGAAGAGCGCTTCCGGCTCCGCAAGGTCGGAGATCCAGAGGAACGGCGCATAGCGCAGTTCAACGGCGGAACGCAGCACGGTGAAGAGCGCGATGAACACCGGGATCTGCACGAGCATCGGCAGGCAGCTCGAAAGCGGGTTCACGTGGTTCTCGCGGTAGACGCTCATCATCTCCTGCTGCAGACGCTGCGGATTGTCCTTGAACTTCTTCTGGATCTCCTTCACCTTCGGCTGGATTTCCTGCATCTTGCGCATACCGACCGTCGACTTGTGCGTGAGCGGCCAGAAGATGAGCCGCACGAGAATCGTGAGCAGGATGATCGCCACGCCGTAGTTCGGAATCAGCGAGTTGAAGAGGTTCAGCACCCACACGAGCGGATAGCAGAGCCAGCGCCACATGCCGAACTCCATCACGTCCTTCATGCCGAGATCCCACAGGAGCGCCTGCTTCTTGGGTCCGACATAGAGCGTATAGGTACGCGTCGCCGGCGTTGCGGTGAAGAGCACCGAGGCCGCCACGCTCTTGAGCACATACGTCTGATGATTCGCGTCACGCGTGATCGTCGCACGGAAACCGGCATTCGCCTCCGAGCACTTCGCAAGCGCCGAAACGAAGAAGCGGTTCTTGACGGCAAGCCAGGTCTGGCTGCCCGGATAGTCCACGTTCGATGTCACCGGCATGCCGACCACGCTCTTCGAGCCGCTGCAGCCGCCCGCCATCGCCACGAGATAGCTCTTCAGAGGCGAATCGCCGTCGTCGCCATGATGGATCACGTGCGGTTTGCGTCCCGCCAGCGTAAACGAGTCGATCGAGAGGATGTCGTTCTTGGACGCCCCCATCGACACGGCGCCGAGCGACAGGCGGTTCGCCGCGGCGGCCTCGGGCTTCGCAAATGTTTCGGAAACCTCGATCTGGTAGTCCGGCTTGAGCGTCACACGACGCGTCAGCAACGCGTTCTTGAACACGACCGTATCCTTGCCCTGTTCGGCCACGGTGAAATCCTCGTCCGCGTCAAAACCCGCCAGACCTTCGATTGCGAGCGCCGGCGCCGATGCGAAGTCGAGCACAAGCGCCGGATTCGTGGCGCTCATCGGACCCGGCTTCTCGGTGTACTTGAGCATCTTGGCGGACTTCACCACCGCGCCGCGCGTCGAAAGCGTGAGCTCGACCTGGTCGTTGGCGAGCGAAAGCAGCTTCTCGGGCGCCTTCACCTTCGCGGGCTTCGCCGGCTCGGCCGGCTTCGGGGCCTCGGCCGGGTTCGCCGCCGCCTGCTGCGCCGGCTTCGCCACTGGCGCCTTCGCGGGGGCCTTCGCCTGCTGCACGGCAGCCGCACGACGCGCTTCCGCCTGCTTTTTCTGCTCGTTGACCGTGTACCACAGCCAACCCGCCAGGACCAACCCCAGCAAAATCGCAATGATCTTCTCTTGTCTATTCATGGATTCTCGATCTTCTCTTTAAATGATATCTTGACTCGGTCGATGCCTCAGGCATCTTCAAAATGGTTTTTCCAGGCGCCCTTCGGCGGCACCGGATCATATCCGTGGGCGCCGAACGGATGGCACCGCAAGAGACGCCACGCCGCGAGGATCGTCCCCTTCACCGCACCATGGACCTGCAACGCCTCGATTGCATAGTTCGAACAGCTCGGTTCGAACCGGCAGCAACCCGTGAACAACGGCGAGAGGACGACTTGGTACGCCCGGACAAAAAGGATCAATACCTGCTTCACAAGGACGTCTTCTTCTCCGCGACGGACCCACCAATCCAACACCCGACCTTGCGCGCCACGACACGGATCTCGGCCGCGACATCCGCCGTCCGCTTCCCGCCAAGCGAAGCCCTGCCTGCAAAAATCCAGTCGGCATCGGGCACCAGCTCCGGCGCCACTTCGCGAAACGCCGCACGCAAGATGCGCTTGGCCCGGTTCCGGTCCACCGCATCATGGAAGCTCTTCTTTGAAACGACAACGCCGGCTTGTCGGCCGGCGTCGGGTGAACGTAAAACCCACGCGGCGAAGAGACGCCCGCGAAACGGGCGTCCCTGGTCGAAGACGCGCTTGTACTTCGTCCCCGGAAGCCGCATGGTCATGGGCTTCTTGCCCCTATTAGACCTGCGTCAGACGCTTACGGCCCTTCGCACGACGGCTCGCGAGCACCTTACGACCGCCCTTGGTCGCCTTGCGAGCGCGGAAACCGATCTTGCGCGCACGTTTAATCTTCGAGGGCTGCCACATCATCTTCATTTTTAATGTTCCTTCCTTGGTGAAAAATTGAGCAATGATTATAGCAAAAAGACGAAACGAAATCAACCGAAAAACTCATATCTACGAATTCCGCAACCACCTCTCATCCAACCACCCCAACAATCGAACAATCGAACAATCCGAACAATCGAACAATCAATCCCATGGCCCATCCCCGCAATCGAACAATCAAACAATCCGAACAACTTGTCCTCCGTAGCTTTAGCGAAGGAGGATCGAACAATTCAGAGCGGGATCTCCTCCAGCCTGACAAGCTCGGTGCCCTTGAACTGGAAGAGGATCAGATGAAGACGCGTACCGCGCGCGAGCTCGGGCACGAAACGGTCGGACGCGTAGCGGCGCAGCTTCTCGATGCCGTCGCCCGCCTTCGCCGCGAGGTCGGAGTCGGGTGCCGTCGGCTTCGAGTACTTGAGCTCGACGATGTAGCTGTCGCGCACGTCGCCGTTGTAGACGCGCTCGGGGAAGAGGCAGAAGTCGCAGTAGCCGCGCGCGAGCTCCATCTCGGGACGCGCAAGGTAGTAGCGCAGGTGTCC
>JAZUGW010000362.1:0-3674 GCA_045641465.1 Kiritimatiellia bacterium
TCTTCGAGTTCAAGATCCGCGGGACAAGCGAGGAGGCGCTCGCGCAGATCGACGAAAAGGGCTACGCGGCTCGCTTCGCCGCCGATCCGCGCAAGCTCCTCAAGATCGGCTGCGCTTTCGACTGGGACGCGCGCAACCTCGGCAAGTGGCTTGTCGGCTAGGGAGCGTCCGAGTTTTCACAATCGGGCAGGTCCTCGGAAACTTTCCCGAAAAGCAATGCTAAATGGTATCCCTCAAATCACGAACGGGATGCTCGTGAGGAAATTTTAAATGATGTTGCAAAAAGTACTGGCGATTGCCGGAAGCGTGCTGGCTCTTGCAGGAGGCGTGCGGGCGGAGACCCCAGCTGCGACGGCGTGGTCGGTGGGGCCTTCGGGTGTGACGGCTTTTGAGATGCCGGTTGGCGGCGGACGGCGCAATGTGATCGATCGGGGACGGTCCCTCGGGCGTTTCAGCGTGAAGTACCGGGTGGCGGATGCGGCGCGGCATTTCGATAACCACCGCACGCCGGGGTGGATCGAGTCTCAGGATGCCCGGTCCGCCGTGCTGGCATGGCGGGTGGACGAGGTGCTGACCGTGCGCGAGGCATTTGCGCTTGCGGATGGAGGACTCAAGTGGGGCCTTGCGTTGCGCAACACGGGGACAGTCCCCATGCGCGTGACGGATCTCGCCTTCCGTCTGCCGTTGTGCGGCATCGACAAGAAGCTTCCCGCACGGCAGAACCTCTCCTACCACGCGTCGATCAACCTCTCCGCATCGTACCTCTTCTGGGCACCGTTCGACGGAGCCGGGGCGTGTCCGCTTCTGATGCCGACGGGGTCGACTCGAATCGAGTACATGGACTACGATGAATGGTACTTCATCCATTCCGAAACCTCTGTGCCGCGCGAGACCGACACCTGGCCGTTCCCGTCTTCGTCCGTCGAACTCAAGCCCGGCGAGAGCGTGGATTACGGTTTCACGCTCGCGAGTGCGGCGAACCGCGAGGCCGTTGAACAGGCGATCTTCGACCGTGGCGGCGTGAACTTCAGGTCTGCGCCCGGCATGGTGGTGCCGCGCGGCGAAACGGTCAAGTTCGCGGTGCGGACGAAAGGCGGCATCGCGTCGCTGAAGGGCGGCACGGGCGCGGCGGTGAAGTTTCCGGCGGCGGATGGGCGCGACGGTTTTCAGATCGGCGAGGTCCGCTTCGACCGACTGGGCGAGCAGGCCCTTGACCTCCGTTGGGGCGGCGACCGGCGGATGATGGTGCATTTCTTCGTCATCGACGACTTGGAGAACGTGATCAAAAAGAGAGCCGCCTTCATCGTGAAGCACCAGCAGCACCGTGATCCGACGAAATGGTATGACGGACTCTACAGCGTGTATGACCGGGCGAAGGGGAAACTCTATTCGCCCGATGCGCGCGGCGACTTCGCGTCCCATCCGTTTGTGGTGGGCGGATCGGACGATCCCTCGAACTGCAAGCCGCTCTATGTGAGCGAGAAGAACGTCGTCTATCCCGAGGCGGACGAGATTGCATCGCTCGAATACTACGAGCGCAACTTCGTGTGGGGCAAGTTGCAGCGCACCGACAAGGAAAGTCCCTATCCCTACGGCATCTACGGCAGCGACAACTGGCACGAGAACCGCAGCGGCAAAAGAGGCGATTACAACTCCGGCGGTTCGGGACGCGAACGGATGTGGCGCACGTTCGACTACGTGACGCACATCGCGCTCTACTACAACCTCCATCGCATCGCGAAGTTGAATCCGTCGCTCGTGAAGTATCTGGATGCGGCGGGCTACCTTGAGCGTGCGTACCGTACGGCGATGGCGTTTTTCGAAGTGCCGTACAACATCCGCATGGGCAACCAGTGGGCGTTTCACGGCTGGTGCGACTGGGCGTACAAGCAGGGGAATTTCCACGAGCGCTACATCCTCGACGTGATTGCCGCGCTGGAGGCGAGCGGACGCCGGCCGGAGGCGGACCGCCTGCGGCGCGAGTGGGAGAAGAAGGTCGCGTACATGGTCTATGAGGATCCGTGGCCGTTCGGCAGCGAGATGTTCGTGGACCGTACGGCGTTCGAGTCGTCCTACTATGTGGGCGAGTATGCGTTCACCCGCACGATGGTGCCGGCCGAGAGACTTTGGTTCGACAAGAACAGCTTGAAATGGCATTCGTACACGGCGTATCCCGAGTCCGCACGGCGGACATTCCTGGCGAATCAGCTGGCGGCGAACCTCGCGATGCGTTGCACGCTCGAACCGGACTATTGGCACTGCGGCTCGCCGTGGAACTGGGGACGCGGCGTGGGCACGCTCGACTACATGGCGCAGATGGGGGGCGTGGCGCTTCTCGACTATGCGACGCGCTTCGCAGAGCATCCGGCGGATTACGTGCGCTACGGCTACAACTCGTGGCTGTCCTCGTGGTCGCTCATCGCGGAGAGCGGCGCGGCGGGGTGGAAGTTCGCGGTTGTCCCGAACGGGGCGACGTACTTCCCGCAGCTGCGGTCGAAGCGTGGTCCGTGGCCGTGGGACGGCGAAATCGACCACGGGTTCACGGGCGGGTTGCACGGTGCGGGGTGCTACATTGTCGACGATCCGATTTTCGGGGAGATCGCCTACGGCGGGCGGATTTCGTCCGATGCGACGGCGTGGCGCGTGGTGCCGTGGGATGGTGTGCGGCGGTACCTCGCGATTCCGCAGGTGAACCGTTTCGAGATGAAGCTCGGCGAGAACGGCTGGGCGCGAAACACCGAGGTCGAGGTTGCACGCGACTTGAGCCGCATCGCCTTCACGCTCGAGCAGCGTACGCAGGCACCGTGCGAACGCCTGACGCTCGTCAATCTGCCCGTAGGCGATTACGTGGTGGTCTGCGATGGCAAGCAGGCGGCGGCCTTTGGGGCGGACGGCAAGCGGGTGGAAGTGTCCGTTCCGCTGAAGGGAAGAAATGCGGCGAAAACCCGGATCGAAGTTCGAAAGGACAACTAGCGATACATCGCCAATCTGCTTCACGGTCGGGCGTAATAACACCGTTCCCCAAGGGTGTTGTAGGATTTGCGCATTTGAACATTCCAACATTTGATCGTTCCGAAGAGTTTTGCAAACGCATCAGGTGATAATATGGTATAATAGGCGCATGAAACCGATCACCACCAGTGTCTATACCTTTTCAAATCTCGTCGGAGGCGGTTTTGTCTATGTCGACAAGACCGCGATTCTGCGCGAGTTGATTCGCCCGGCCTTCGCCCAGTACTTCTGCGCGCGGCCACGGCGGTTCGGGAAGTCGCTGGCGATCTCGACCTTGCAGTGCATCTTCGAGGGGCGGCGCGAGCTCTTTAAGGGACTCGCCACCGACAGTAGCGACTACGAGTGGACGACCTATCCCGTGCTGCGGCTCGACATGGGCTCGTGCCAGGCCGATACGGTCGAGGGGTTCTGGGACAAGCTGAAGACGCGTCTGGAAGCAGAAGCGGCGCGCAATGGCGTGGACTATCCTGCGGGGAAAAATGTTTCGGATGCATTCTCCATTCTCATCGAACGTTTTGCCACGAAGTCGGCCACCAAGAGGATGGTCCTTCTGCTGGACGAGTATGACAAGCCGCTTCTCGGCCATCTCGGCACGCCGGAGGTGACGAAGTTCAAGAACGCGCTCAAGGAGTTCTACTCCGTCGTCAAGACCCAGGAGTGCT
>JAZUGW010000363.1:0-3494 GCA_045641465.1 Kiritimatiellia bacterium
AAAGGCTGCATACCTTTGGGCAAATTCCTCCGTCCGCACCTTGACATGATCGAAGAAGTTCCGTTCGATCTCCGCGAGCGTCCCAACCTCGATCGTGGAGAAGTCGAAGCGCAATACGAGGAAGGAATTCGCGAGCGGCGTCGGATTCCGACCGATGTCGGTCTCGCCGAAGAGCTCCTGGAAACGGTCCTTCAGGTTGATATCGTAGTAGTGCGCGAGCACAGAACACCAGACGGACTTGCCGAATCGCTTGGGGCGCAGGAACACCGGCGTCTCCACGTTCTCCAACTCGCGGATATAGGCCGTGTTGTCCACGAAATGGCATTCGCGGACCAGCTTCTCGTAGTTCATCACCCCGTAGGGTATCCTGCGCCTCGTGCTCATGGCGGTTATTATACCAAAAAAATCGGTGTTGTTCAGAAGTTCTTCACCGCGTGCACTTGAGCGCGAACGGCAGGCTGCCCTTCGCGAAGGCCTCGGGGATCGTCACGACCGTATTCTTCCCCTCGCGGCGCGTCACCAGCGGCTTCGTCTCGCCGACAACCGTGACCCGCGTCGTTTTCGGCAGCTCGCAGACGAGCGTGACCTCGGCGGCCGGCTCCTTCACGATGGCGTAGGCGAAGCGGCCGTCCTTGGACTGCGTATAGTCGATCGTCTTCGTGCTGAACGGCACGAGGATGCGCGTCGCGTAGATGGCCTCGCCCCAGCGCGCGAGCCACTGGCCGATCTGCTCGAGCCGCGTCTTCTGGATCTCGGGGAACGCGCCCTGCGGGTCGAGATTCACGAGCAGGAGCAGGTTGCCGCCGCGCGCGACGAGGTCCGAGAAATAGCAGACGAACTCCTTCTCGGTCATCACCATGGAGGGATCGAAGTTCTCCATCCAGTGGTTGCCGTAGCTCTTCGAAATGCCGGAGCAGGACTCCCACGGATGCCACTTCGCGGGATCGATGTTCTCCCCGATGTCGCCCCACTCGTCGGTGTGGAAGTCGCCGCGGATCGTCCTGAGGCCGATGATCTTCTTCCGCAGCTTCGAGTACTTCGCGATTTCCTCCTTCGTCCCCTTGCCGCAGCGGTCGTTGCACGCGACCTCCTTGCGGCCCTCGGCGCGGTTGTAGAAGTAGGCGGCGATCTCGTAGCTGCCGTTGAGGCGGGCCTCGGTCATCCAGTCGTAGTCGCCCCAGAGGATGTCGGGGTCGTACTTGTCGATGAACTCGGTCGTCTGCGGCACGATGTAGTCGTGCACGAAGTCCTTCACCGCCACCTTGCCGGAGCACTTCCACTCCATGTCGGGCGAATAGGGCCGCTGTCTCCACGGGGCGTCGACCGCCACCTTGACCGAACCGTCGGCCTGCAGGATCGGATACTCCCATTCGCCGGCCTGCGAGGTGTAGATGCCGAACTTGAGCCCCTCGGCGCGGCAGGCGTCGGCCATCTCGCGCGCGAAGTCGCGGTGCGCGGCCATGTCCATCGTGTCGCGGAAAGTGTACGAGCAGTCCCAGAGGCAGAAGCCGCTGTGGTGCTTGAGGAAGGGAACGACGTAGCGCGCGCCGCAGCGGCGGAAGGTCTTCATCAGCTCGGGGGCGTTGAACTTCGTCCCGCGGAAGAGGTCGAGCAGATGGTCGCACTTGAAGTCCTTGCCCCAGTTCTTCTCATGGTACCTGATCGTCGTCCCGTCCGAACGGCAGCGACGCTCGTACCAGTCCGGGTAAAGGCGCTTCCCCTTCGCGTAGGGGCACCACGAGGCCACGGACCACGGGCCCCAGTCGATGAAGATGCCGAGTTTCGCGTCGATGAACCACTCCGGGCACTTGTGCTCGTCCATCGACGCGCCCGTCGCCTTCCAGCGCCCCTTGGCGTTGACGTCGTTCACCTTCTCCATCTGCTTCTTCGCACGGGCCATCACCTCGGCGGAATGGTCCTTCGCCAGCTGCTGGAGACCCTTGGGGTAGAGGACTGGCTTCCAGTCCTTCGGACGGCGGTAGCCTTCCGGCGCCTCCGGAATCCCGTCCGTCGGCTTCGCCTTGCCGTGGGCATAGTCGTCCGCCGGCGCGGCAGTTGAGGCCTCCGTCGCCGCAGCCGGTTCGTCCGACCCAATGAAGCGACTCGGCGCCGACGTCCGAGCATTCGGATGGAATTCGCCCTTAACGGTTTCATAGAGACCGGCTTCGCCATCAGACCGGCGTCGGCACGGCACATAGTTTCGGCTGACCGTTGCCGTCGTTTGATCCCCGAACAGGATCTTAAACGAGTAGAGCTTCATCTTCATTCTGCATCCAACGTCGGGAGGATTTCTGCTTTGCCAAAAGATGAAAAGGCTTGAAGTGCAGTTCGCCGGCACAGGATTGCTGATTTCGACACTCCCGCCCCCCCGCTCGCTCGACCATCTCGCCTTCGCGCCTTGGCACGTCAGCGCGACCTTAACTCCCGTAGGGAAGGCGTTCGACGAACCCTTAGCCACCCCGCCGCCGTAGATGTAGGTCGGCAATGTCGCCGTCGCCGAGCCAAAGTTCGGCTGAAAGGCGAAAAAAGGATCCTTGCTGCCATCCGTCGTGCAACCAAAAACAGCCGTGTAATTCTTAGGTTGCGTACTTGCTAGCTCAATCTCCGCGCTGACCCACTCGCCACTTCGCAGCACGTAGCGCGTATCGATGTACTCGGCACCTGTCGACGAAAAGATCCAATCAAGTCGAACGTAGTCCGCCGGCAGCGGAACCTCGGCCCCAGCCGTGCAGACGAGTAACAGCGCGGCAAGCGCCGCGACGACCTGATGTTTCAACCGATTCACCTTCATATGACTGTTTTCCTAACTGTTTCCGTTTCTGGGGCACACCCGTCATGGGCAACCCATGTCAACGACTATATCTTACCACAAAACCCCGTCAATGGAATAAAATAATCATACGGGGAACCAGCGGTAGCCGAGGTCGGCGTAGACCTCCACGACCGCCGTTTCGACGGCGTGGTTCCAGCCGGGACGCGCCGGCAGGGACGCGCGGTAGCGTTCCGCCTGCGCGAAGGTCTCGGCGTCGGGCACGCGGTTTTCGTCGGCGAAAAGGCGCGCCGCACCGTCTTTTTTCGTGAAGTACTTGAACTCGACCAGCATCGCGTCCTTCGCGAGGCCCGGCTTCGGCACGGCGAGGAAGTCGCAGCGGCCCGCCGGGGTGTTGTACTCGACCTCGATCGTGGAGAAGTCGAAGCGCAGCACGAGGAAGGAATTCGCGAGCGGCGTCGGATTCCGACCGATGTCGGTCTCGCCGAAGAGCTCCTGGAAGCGGTCCTTCAGGTTGACATCGTAGTAGTGCGCGAGCACGGAACACCAGACGGACTTGCCGAATCGCTTGGGACGCAGGAATACCGGCGTCTCCACGTTCTCCAACTCGCGGATATAGGCCGTGTTGTCCACGAAATAGCATTCGCGGACCAGCTTCTCGTAGTTCATCACCCCGTAGGGTATCCTGCGCCTCGTGTTCATGGCGGTTATTATACCACAAAGA
>JAZUGW010000364.1:0-6436 GCA_045641465.1 Kiritimatiellia bacterium
CAATCTTGCCGATCTTGCGGGCATGGATGCCTACATGAACGGCGGGTCGTTGAGCCAGACGGGAACGCCGATGGGCGGGTGCTACTTCTGGTCCTATGCGGCGGCGACGACTTCGGCGACTTGCCAGATCCAGATTTGGGACGGAACCTACACGAAGGTCTGCTGTGTGACGCTCACCCAGAGCGGTGCGGATGTGCTCGGGCGCGTCACGCGCGCGGCCTATACGAAGGCGAACATTCTTGGACAGAACATGGCGAGCGGATACACCAATCAGACGATCGCCACTTCTCCATCCGCGTCCGGCTATGGCGTTTTCTGCCTTTCGCCGATCTTCAAGAACAAACCGCTGACCTACGACCGCGGAGCGTTCTACACTTGGGCCGGCGGAACGAGCGGTGACTGGCTGGGCGCAGGAGCGTGGCGTACGTCCGATAACGCGACGACGGCTTGGAAGGACTGGGCGCTCGCCAAGTTCCCGGCGGCGGCAACGCTCACTGTCAATGATCTGGTGCGCATCGGCGGCGAGTATTCGCATACGAACGACTTCGCTGAGGGCACGACCACGATCTCCGGATCGGGCGCGATTGCCTATCGTGCGCGCTATTTCGATGTGAGCAACGCGACGGTCAACATTTCGGTGCCGGTGAGTTTCCTGCAGGGGCAGACGACGTTGATCTCGGGCCCGGGCCTTCTCCATGTGACGCAGGCCTCCGGCGATACGGCCTACTTCGACCTTTACGACGGTGCCCAGCTCATAGTGGATTCCTATACGGGCACGCCGGGGCGTCCGGTCTTCTATTCGCATGGCGGCGTGTGCACGAACCTCTATGACGTGGGCGGTGCCACGATCCCGTATTGGCCGGCGGCCGGTACGGCGGGTGTGTGCGGTATCTACCGCAATGCAACGCTGACCAATGCGGGCGACTACAATCTGAAACAGGACTGGATTCTCGACACGGGTACGACGATGTCGAACGCGCACCGCGTGCAGCTCAACAATGCGAACGTCACCGTGAAGACGGGGGCGAAGTATGTGCAGACCTGTCCCGCCTCGGCCAACGCGGCGCTGTATGGTACGCTGGTCGGCTTGGACCAGAGCGGTACCCGCAACACGTTTACGATCGACGGCGGCACGGTGGAGATCAATGCGGATGCCGTGGACTCCGGCACGCAAATGGGTGGCTTCCAGATCGCCTGTAAGGGTGGCAGCTACGACAATACAACCGGTACCGTTTCGCTCGTCACCGGTTCCGCGAAAGTGGCAACGATCATCATGACTTCCGATTGGCAGCCGCTGCAGTACGCGAAGGGCTGGCGGACGGGTTCGCACGGCGAATATGTGCAGACGGGCGGTACGCTTGAGACGTGGAAGATCTTCGCCGGCAACACGACACTCGGCGGTGAGCTCAACTCGCAAGTGTGGCGTTTTGTGGGCGGTACGGGCACGATCGGCTCGGTGACGAACGGACTCTTCACAACGGTCGACTGGTTGATGGATGGTTATACGGTGAAGGCGGGTGTGAATACCGACGCCTGGTTTGCGCGCGACAACACCGGCGCCCCGGCGAATCCGCAGAAATTCCGCATCGGTGAGAATGGCCTCGTGTTCGACACGAATGGCAAGAACGTCGGTCTTGATCTTTCGGTCTGGTCCGTGCAGGGACCGTTCACGAAGACAGGCGCGGGCACGCTCACGCTGAAGGGTTTCTCCTCGACACAACCGTTCACGGCGACTGCGGGAACGCTTGCTCTGGCGCGGCCCGCGGTGGTCGGATCGCTGGCGCTGGAAGGTGCGACGCTTTCTTTTGAGGCCACGGAAACTTCAGTTCCGTTTGTGGATGCGGGGGCGGTGACACTGCCGACTTCGGGTGCGGTGTCTGTCAAGCTGACGGGTGTGGCGCCGGTACCGGGTACCTATCCGCTCGTCTGCGCGCCGAATCTCGATGCGACGCGTTTCGCGCTTGATGCATCGGCGTTCACGGACTTCACGGGTTCGCTCTCGGCAACGGCTACGGCGCTCGTTTTGACGGTGACGTCGTCCTCCTCGACGCCGGCGGCGCCGACGACCGACTTCGTGTGGACCGGTGCGGCAGGCGACGGTAAGATCGGTACGCCTGGCAACTGGCAGAACAACACGATCCCGGGGGCGGGCGTGAATGTGATTTTCGATTCGCCGACAACGACGGCAATCGAGAACAATGCGGACGGTTTCCGTCCCGCAAAGATGACGTTCGGTCCGAACAGCCGCGTGCGTACCGTGAGTGGCAAGGCGATCACGGGCGTGGGGACGATCTCCAACCAGTCCGCCTACGAAGTCGTGATGGCGGCCGAGGTGGCATTCGAAGGCCCGGTCAATCTTGAAGCTGTTACGATGAACGTCGACTTCCAGGGTGGGGTGACGGGTACGATCTGCGCAAACCTCACGCCGTTGGCGCGCATCCACAAGGGTGTATACAACCTCACGGCGTCCGTGTGGGAGGCGATGACGGGGAATGACGTGGTGCCCACGGGGTCGACCTTCAACTTCCCGGGCGAACTGCAGTCGGGGTCCGGTAGCATCACGGGTTCCTTTATTGTGGAGGATGGTGCCACGGCGACGATCGGTACGATCCGCGGCGACACATCGAGCTATGGTTACAAGTGGTATTCCCTGGGGTCGGGCGTGCTCAACATCACGAACCGTGCCTACACCTACGGTTATGCGACGGTGTTCGGTTCCGATGACTGCACGGGTACGATCAACTACCAGGCGATCTATTCGTCCTCCGACGGCACATCGCAGTTCCGCGGCCGCCGCTTGAACCTCGGCGCGGGTGGCATTACCTATGGCGCCCACTACTCGAACGGCAACACGGCGCCGATCGACGCCTACGGCGCGTTGACATTGGGCGCGTTCGCCGACTGGACGATGGCGCTTGGAAGCAATCCCGCCAACCAGCGCTTCTATGCGCAGAACGGTGCCGTCGTGACCTTCGATACGCTCGACTCGGTGGACGGCGAGACGGCACGTACGATTACGATCAACAGCCACGTCAACAGCGCGAATCCCTCGACCGCGAAGTACGTGCAGGTGGGGCCGGGTACAGTCGTGTTCACCTATGTCAACACCGACAACTACGCGCCGTACGAAATCCGGGAGGGTACGTTGCGCTTCAGTGGCAATGGCTTTGCGACGACGGGGCTTGTCACGGTGGGGCCGGCGGCGCGTCTTGAACTCGCCGGCACGCACGCCATTCCATCGCCGATTACGGTGAAGGGAACCTTGGCGATGACGGATGGAACCATCACCGCGACCGGCGCAGTTGCGTTGGAAGCGGGTGCGACGTTCACCGTGGCGCTCAAGCGCACGGCATCTGGCAAGCTCACTGCAGCGCAATTTACGCGTCCTGCCGAACCCCTGACCGTCCAAGTCGAGGCCGGAGAGACTGTCGAGAACGGCGACTACGTGCTTATCGAGGGTGCGAACCTCACGGTCAATGATCTCACGGGCTTTACGCTCGTTAAGGTTGGCGAAGGCTGGTCGCCGATGAATGCCGTACTCGATGTCAAGAACGGCGACCTCGTGTGCACGGTCTCGGGTTCGTCTTACGGTGCGCCGTATCTCTGCTATCGCGGAGCGAGTACGGCAAGCGAATGGCGCGGTGCCGCTCATTGGCAGCCGAAGGACGGCGGCACGTCCGTCGCCTGGATCGACGCGGCCAACGCTGTGTTCGACAGCACCTCGAACGGGGTGGTGGTGCCGGAACTGATCACCCTGAACGACATTCTCGTCACAGGACCGTCCACCTATACCTTTACCGGTACGGGTTCGTTCGTCGGCGCCGGTACGTTTGTGCTGGGCGGTGGCGGCGGCGTGCTCTGGAACGGACCGACCCTCACGCAGCAGCCGATTGTGATTACGAACGGCGTCTTCACCCTCGGCGTCGACGCGCCGGCGGCCGCGCTCGGTGGTCCCGGCAGTCCGATCACGGTTGCCGACAAGGGCACATTTGATTTGAACGCGGCGTTTGTCAATGCGGATGTGAAGAATGAAATCACCCACCAGAAGAAGTTCATCATCGAAGGCGAGGGCTTCAATGGCCAGGGTGCCCTGGTGAACAATGGTTCGGTGGACAACTGGAACTCGGCTTTCCGTAACATCACGCTGACCGGCGATGCGACGATCGGCGGTTCGAAGCGTTTCGATGTTCGTGCGCTGGCGAACACGGCCTCGACCGAACCCCTGGGCGTGTTCGGCAAGGGGAAGACGCTGACGGTGAAGACAACGCCGAGCTCTTTCGCGGTCATCGCCGGTGCGATCGATGTTGAAAAGGTCGTCATCAAGGATGGTGGCGTCTTCCGTCCCGAAGGAGCCTGCACGTTCACGATCCCGGGCGGCGTTGACATCCTGGACGGTTCGCTCCACACCTACGGCAGTACCTATCCCGCCGAAGTGCCTGTGCGCGCTGCGGGCGAAACGAGTGTCCTCGACAAGCAGAGCGGCACCACGACCTTCAACGGACCGTTCACGGTCGAGGAGGGTGCCACGCTCACCTCGCAGGGCGGACAGACCGCGCTGCTCTCGGGCGTCGTGACCAACAACGGCACCATCGTCAATACGGCGGGTACCACCAAGTTCATGGATGCGGCCGTGACGCACGGCGACATCAATGTCACCGGCGGTACCTTCCACCACTTCGGCAAGTCGTGGGAAGGCGAAAGTCGGTTGAACATCGCCGGCGGCGGTGCGTGCATCGGCGGTTCCATCACCAACCTCAATGCCCAGATCGACATGACGATTTCGTCCGGTTCGATTTGGTGGGCTGAAAAGTCGTCTTCGGCGACCGAGATGCCGAAGTTCGGTCCGAACGGCCGCGTCGACGTCACCTACACCGGCGGTACATTTGGTATCAATTTGGTGAACGACTATATGTTCAACGGAAAGAACCTGTCGATCAACAAGGCGGAACATACGCGTACGGGGACTCTCTTTTTCGTCGATCAGGTCGGTACCAAGGGTGCACACAAGGTGTTGACATTGGAGGATATCGACTGGTCGCTGGGCGGAGTCCAGATCGGCTTCAATTCCTACCAGATGCCGGAGATCCACTTCAAGAGCGGAACAATCCGAACGGCATGGTTCCAATGCCGTAATGGGTGGGTTGATCCTAATACCTATGATCAAGTGTTCAAGCTTGAGGGTGGCACGGTACGGCTTGCGCGTGACGGCAACAACGGGCTCTGTGCCTGGACGCACTTCAAACCGTTCTTCCAGGCGAATGTGGGGGCGATTGTCTGCGATGAAAACTGGAATGTCGAGCAGTTGCGCGCCGTCGGTTTCGGCGATCGTGCGGGCGGGCTGGTGACCTTTGATCTGAATGGCAAGGCGGTCGACTGGAAGACCGGTCTTACGGGTGCGGCGGATGTGACGCTGACGGGCGCGGGTACCTTCAAGAGTGGCATCGGGACCAAGGATTATATGCGTTGCCAGGGGGTGTTAACCGGCAAATGGACGATCGACAACACGGGTGTCAACGACCTCTATGGCGCGGCTGGTTTCCTTGGCGGTCTGCGCCTTGAGGAAGATGTCGTCGCCAATATCAAAATCGGCGGCTCGAACTTGGTCGAAGGTGTCTTCCTCCAAAATGGTTCGGGCACGTTTGCGACGGCCAAGACTTACACGAACGAGTTCCCGTTCGCGATGAACGACTTGTCGCTGTTCCATGCGCGGAGTGACTCGGCCGACTTCTCGAACGCCAACGTACTGTGGCAGGGCATGTTCTATGCCGACACGGCGGGCGCCTGGACGTTTGCGGGCGGTTATGATGATTCCCTGCAGTTCGTCGTCGACGGCGCGACGGTGGTCGAAAGCACGGCCTGGGATTCGTGTTCCTATGGTCAGGTCCAGTTGTCGGTTGGTTGGCACACGTTCCGTTGCGTCCAGTACCAGGCTGGTGGCGGACTCGGCTCTAATCCAGGTGGGTGGAAAAATGTCATGAACCTTGGCTTTGCCAAGACCGCCGTCGCCAATACTGACGCCAGCAAGTTCACGCGCTTCGACGCGCCGAACCTCATCATGAAGTCGGGACCGATCGGCGCGAAGGGCGGCGTCGTCACGCTCACGCTGACGAGCGAAGGACACGTGGTCGCGACGTACGAGGTGACGGTCGTTCCGGTCGTCAAGGCCGGTCCGGTCGTGGGCCAGGCGGAGAACGTCGTGTACACGAACGACTTCACGTTCGCCCACACCCAATCCGCCCTCGTCCGCAAGGAGGCTGGGCGGCTGGCGAAGCTCACAGGCTCCAAGGAGCTGCTGGCAACGTATTGGGACGCTATGCTGTTTGACGCACCTTATCACTTTGACAGCTACTGCCTGTACTTGGAAAAGGACAGGGAGCCGGACAAGCGTTTCTACGCACCCCGTCGAAAGCAGTTGCTCCCCATCGTCAATTCCATG
>JAZUGW010000365.1:0-8773 GCA_045641465.1 Kiritimatiellia bacterium
GGACGGGAAGGCACACTTGACTTTCGTCAATCTGTGCGAGGAACCGTCGAAAGGATCTCACGGGCGGCAAGGCCTAGCGCATTGCCGTCGGACTTCAAAAGCGCCATCGCCTCTTCAAGACGCTGGCGTGCCGTCTGGCGAGCCGCGTCGTCCGTCAACCAACGGACCAGACGCGAAGCCACGGCTTCGGGCGTAAACGCCTCCTGCAGGAGTTCCGGCATCGGTGCTTCGCCCGTACCGCCGCTTTTCTCCCAAATGACATTCGCCAGGCCAATGTAATGAACACCCGTTATCACGCGTCGTGCAAACCACGCGAGCAGCGGCGACACCGCATACACAAGGACCGTCGGGCATCGTGCCAGCGCCGCTTCGAGTGTGGCCGTGCCGCTCGCCACAACGGCAACCGTCGCCGAACGAAGCAGCTCTCGTGCCCGCCCCTGTTGCAGATGGAGCGTCAATTTCGCCGAGCGAAGGACCGACGGATCGGACGAATCGGACGAGAATCCAAACGTCCTCAATATACGGCGGATTTCAACAGCCGCCTTGTCGTTCGCCGCCGGCACGCGAACTTCCATGTTCGACACATCAGTCTTTGCCGCAAGGATGTCAAGCGCCTCCACGAGCCGCGGCAAGTGACGATGGATCTCGCCCAACCGCGACCCCGGCAACAGCGCCAGTATTTCGGGACGGGCGGTTTCAGCTGCATCCGCCCCCACGGTCCCCTCCGACGCGAAGACATCCACGAGTGGATGCCCGATGAATTTCGCGTCAAGTCCCGTCTGGGCAAACAGCTTCGGTTCGAACGGAAAGAAGCACAACAGCTTTGTGAGTGCGGCGGCAATCTTCGGAATACGGTTCTGATGCCAGGCCCACACCTGCGGGCACACGACATGCACCGCCGGGATTCCCAAGTTCTTCGCGTAGGCCGCAAGTTTGAGGTTGAGTCCGGGATAGTCTATTGTCACCACCACGTCAGGCCGCCACGTGGCGATCACGCGCTTCATCGTCTTCGCGACCCCCAGAAAGTAACCCAACCGTTTCAGTACGGGCCAGAAGCCCATCACGGCAAGGTCGCCCGTCTTGAAGCCTTCTGTGTCATAGCCGCGGAATTTGACCTCGCATCCAGCGGCCCTGCACAATTCCTGCTGCAGGCGTCGAGCGTACAGAACGCCGGACTCTTCGCCTGCCAGCAGAACGACTTTGAGCGACCTTGCCATTACCCGGCTTTTCGAGCCTTCCTCCGTGAACCGTTCATTCACAGAGTTACTCGCCGTCCCTCATCGTCCACTTCGCCGCGAGGTAGAGATGCTGCAGAAACTCAGGACGCTGGAACGCAGCGGCGTGATGTCCAAGCGCCGAGTAGAAGACACGTCCCTTGCCGTAGTCCTTCGACCACGCCAGCACGTGACGGCCGTTTTCAGCCGTACGGCCTTTGGACTTCAACCAGGCCTGCTGTTCGGCCGGCATCTGGTCCGCACGCAGGAAGAGAAGCGGCTTCACGGCACCCGGCACGAGTTCGTTCACATAGATTTCATCCGCCGGCCACACGTAGCCTTCTGGGAATTCCTTGAACGCCGGATGCGTACGGTCGAATTCCGTGAACGGCACCGGGAACTGCCTCGGATAATGGAAGCAGAACGTCGCACCGAGGAATTCACGCCAGTCGGCGCGGCCGATTTCGCAGTTGCTCGCCGAGTGGATCACCACCGAGCCACCACCCGCCTTCGCCCAGGCATAGAACGCCTCGCGCTGCGTCTGAGTCTCGAACTGCTCTTCGTTCGCGCAGGCGAACACCGTGCAACGGCACCGCGCAAAAAGCGGCGAACGGAAGACTTCAGGATCGTCCGTCACCTTCACCGAAAGCCCCTTCTCGGTGAAGTACTTCGCCAATCCGCCGCCGGCAGCCTCGGTCGAGAAATGATGGTACGAACCCTTCGGCGCCACGACGCCCGTCTTCGGATCGGCATGCCATTTCCAGCGCGTGTACAGCAGCACGTCAAACGGCTTCTCCGCCATCACCGGGGGCAGCAGGTCAATGAGGTTGAGCAGGAGACGCTTGTAGGGAGCCGTCGCCGTCTTCTGCAAATTAGCCTGGTTCACGCACGGGCCGACCAGCGTGATGGCGCCCTTTCCGTAGGCATACTGTGCGATGGACGACGCGACACGGCACTTGTCCGTATCCGCGACACCGAGCAGGCAGCGTTCACCCGTCAGATACATGCCATGACGCGATCCGCCAAAGCAGTCGAACAACGGCGCGTCAAGACGTCCCTTCGGAAAACCCGCGAAAAGCTTCGCGCACGGCGCAAAGAACACGCCGCCCCGCGTCGCCGCCGGTGCCGTGAGCACGCCGCTGTAGGTATGACCGAGGCGTTTCGCAAAGACCTCGCTCCACTGGTCCGTACATTGCAGCACCACCACATGCGTACCATGACGCGCCGCGTCGAGGAACTGCTCCGTATCGCCCTTCGCGTAGCCGGGCTGGAGGTGGCAAAAGATGACATCCGGATAGTTGCCGGCCGCCGCGGCATCGGGATCGAACTCTTCCGCATCAAGACCCCAGCTCTTGAGAAGCGCCAGATGCTCCAATGCGCCCCAGAAACGGACCTTGCGCGCCTTGTGACATGCCTGCACCGTTGCATCGACCGTACCCGTCACGGGCGTCTCAACCACAACACGGCAGAAATCGCCATAGTTGGCAATTCCCTCAACTGGATGCGTCGCCAGGAAGTTCTCGACTTCCTGCGCAAACGCGCGCGGGATGGTATTGTCTCGCTGGATATCTGCCGAGACGGCAAGACCCACCCCGAACATCACCGACATCAAAAGAATCTTCTTCATTTTCAACCTCTCTTCCGAATTTCCTTGAGTGCTTCAATGGCCGAGAACTGCGGCCGCGCGAAACGCGTGTACAACCTCTTCTGATCGTCCGGATTCGTGAAGCAGCGCTTCACGGGATCCCAGCCGATCGTACGGCCGGCTTCGTTCATCGCGATGTAGCCGAGGATGCACGAGATCGTGGAGACATTCGCCTCTTCGACCGTGATGTGCGTATCCGTACGCGTACGCATCGCCTCGAACCACGGACGATGATGGTTCGTCGTCACGCGCTTGACCTGCGTCGTCGGCTCGCCCTCGATGAGCTCCTTCTTGTTCGACTCGCACGGACGCCAGAATGCCGCTTTCGGCTTATACGCCGTATCGACGCGCTTCTCGACAGGACGTCCCGTCGTGCCGCGGCTTGTCCAGATCCAGTCGCCGTTGGCGCCGTAGAACTTGCACCCGCACGGGAAACCGCTGTAACGCGGCGTACCCAACCGCATCTCCACGCCGTTCGCGTACTTGTAGGAGATGATGCAATTGTCGTGTACGTTGAAGAGACGTCCCTTGAGGAATTCCACATGTTCGCACTTGACCGAAATCGGCGCCGCATTCTGCATCGCCCACTGCGCGATGTCGACGTGGTGCGATCCCCAACCGCAGATGTTGCCCATGCAGTAGTCCTGAATCTGCAGCCAGCCGTTGTTCATATAGCGGCCATGGCGGCCGACGAGCGGCAGCGAACCGTTCGGCTCGCGAATGCGCCAATGCGTACGCAGCTGCGAATAGGAGACATCGTCACGCGCCGGACCCAACCACAGATCGAAATTAAAATCACGCGGATCGGGCATGCGCTCGTTCACGGGGAACGGATCCTCGAACTTCGGCGAGTTGTCGACGATGCCGACCTCGATGTGGTCCAGCTTGCCGAGACGACCGCTCAGCACGTACTCCACACCCCGACGGAAACCAAGTCCGATTCCCTTGTCCGTCCGCTGCTGCGTACCGATGTGGAACACGCGCTTCGTGCGACGAACCGCCTCGACGATCGCTTCGCTTTCCGCCACGGAGAACGCCATCGGCTTCTGCACATAGACATCCTTGCCCTTCAGGCAGGCCTCGACCACCATGCGCGCATGCCAGTGGTCCTGCGTGCAGACCATCACACCGTCGACACCCGGATCGTCCAGCACCTTTCGGTAGTCCATCTCGAGTTTCACGTGGTCGACATTCTTCTTGTAGTAGCCGTACTGATTCGCCGCCAGCTGCTTGAAAAAGGGCAAACGTTCAGCATCGACATCGCACAGCGTCGTCAGCATCGCAATGTCGTGGTTCGCAGCAAGCCCCTGCAGGTCCATCGTAGACGCCACACGGCCGCAGCCAATCAGCGCGATCTGAAGCTTATTGCTCGGCGCATCCGCACCCAGCACACGGGCCGGCACGATGGACGGGAACACGCCCGCCGCCAGCGCAGCCTTCAAGAATTCTCTTCTTTTCATAATGCCTCTTGTTTCGTTTACAATTCAGGAACGTTCATCATAAAACCAAGCCTTGACATTATATCAAACCAATGCGAAAAGGACAAGAATTCCCCCTTACCTTTTGAAAGATAAATGATACAATATTCGCCATGACACCTTATATCATCTGGGATTGGAACGGCACACTGCTGAACGACGTCGACGCCTCGGTCGACGCGTTGAACCATATGCTCGACGACCGGGGACTGCCCCGCATTTCACGCGAAACCTATCGCGCCTCCTTTGGCTTTCCCGTACGTCCTCTCTATGTGAAACTGGGCATGGACCCCGACCACGACTGGGACCGGATCTGCATCGACTTCCACCGCTACCTCGCCGCAGCGCCTCAGTCGCTCCGCCCCGACACGCGGGAGGCACTTGCCGCCGCCCGCGCGCTCGGCGCCGGACAATCCATCCTCAGTGCGCTACGACAAGACTTCCTCCTGCGCGATACGGGACGATTCGACGTACAAGGATTTTTCGACGAGATCTACGGCGTGGACAATCTCGATGGCGCCTCAAAACTCGCGCGCGCCCATCAGCTTCTCGAGCAGCTCAAGGCGAGGGGGCTCCTGCCCGCCGAGCGCCCCCTCTATTTCATCGGCGACACGCTGCACGATGCGGAAGTCGGCCGCGCGCTCGGGGCGACCGTGATTCTCGTCGATGGCGGACATCAAACAGCCGACCGCCTTGCGGCAGCCGGCTGTACCGTTGCGGCGTCTTTGCCCGACGCCGTACGACTTGCGTGCGCGTAACGCGCGGGGACTACTTGAGCTCCTTCCGGAACGGCACGGAGGCCTGCGCGCCCGGACGCGTGACGGAGATCGCCGCGGCTTTCTGCGCGAACGCAATCGCGTCCTTGCATGTCTTGCCTTCGGCCAGCGCCACCACAAATGCGCCGTTGAACGTATCGCCCGCCGCAACCGTATCGACGGCCTTCACCTTCTTGCAGGGATAGAGCTTCTCGCAATTGCCGCAGTAGACGCCCTTGGATCCCATCGTGATGAGCGCATGCTTGACGCCGCGCTTCTTCAACACGTCGATCGCCTTCTGCGCGCTCTTGGCGTCCGTCACCTTCACCCCCGTAAGAAGTTCCGCCTCCGTCTCGTTCGGCGTAATCCAATCGAGACAGGCATAGAGCTCTTCAGGAAGCTTGGCCGCCGGCGCAGGATTGAGGATCACCGGCACGCCCTTCGCATGCGCGGTCTGGGCGGCCCAGAGGACCGTCTCAATCGGCGTCTCAAGCTGCATCAGAAGCGCATCGGCCGACTTGATGTCCTTCGCGAATTTCTTGACGTCCTTCGGCGACAAGGTCCCGTTCGCGCCGAGTGCGACAGAAATGCTGTTCTGTCCCTTTTCATCCACAAGAATCAACGCCGTACCGGAGGCATTTTTCTTGTCGACGATCAGGCGCGCATCAATGCCATCCTTCGCAAGACGCGCGGCCGTGTCGCGTCCGAACAAGTCATTACCGACCTTGGCGATGAACGTGCACGCCCCCTTCTTGGCCGAGAGCCGCGCCACGGCCCCCGCCTGGTTCGCGCCCTTGCCGCCCGGATTCATCATAAACGCACCGCCGCTCACCGTCTCGCCCGGGACGGGAATCTTCGCGCCGGAAATGACCATATCCGTATTCGTGCTGCCGAGAACAACAATCATTGTGAAATCCTTTCTTGATGATGTTGAGAAGATTATAGCAAAACAAGCCCCCTGCAATCAATTGAAAACAAACAACCGCCCGCGGAGGCGGACGGTTGCTTGTGAGGTTCGGATGAACCGAGGCGTTTAGCCGCGGCAGAGCGTGTACAACACGCCCGCCACAACGGCGGAACCGATCACGCCGGAGACGTTCGGCCCCATCGCCTGCATGAGGATGAAGTTCGTCGGATCCTCGCTGGTCGAAACCTTGTTCGACACACGCGCGGCCATCGGCACGGCCGACACGCCGGCGGAGCCGATCAGCGGGTTCACGCGGTTCTCCTTCTTGGAGAAGAGGTTCATCGTCTTCGCCATGATGACACCCGCCGCCGTACCCACGCAGAACGCGCAGAGGCCGAGCGCGAGAATCGCGAGCGTCTGACCCGAGAGGAACTTCTCGCACGCGAGCTTCGAACCCACGGAGAGGCCGAGCATGATCGTGACGATGTTGATGAGCGCGTTGGACATCGTATCCGCGATACGGCTCACCGACGGACCCACTTCGTGCGCGAGGTTGCCGAGCATGAGCGCACCGATCAGCGGCACGGCGGAGGGCAGGAGGAACGCGCAGAGGAGCAGCACGATCAGCGGGAAGCAGATCTTCTCGATCTTCGTCACCGGACGCAGCTGCGGCATCTTGATGGCACGCTCGGCCTTCGTCGTGAGCGCCTTCATGATCGGCGGCTGGATGATCGGCACGAGCGCCATGTACGAGTACGCGGCCACGGCAATGGCACCCAGGAGGTCCGGGGCGAGACGCGACGTCAGCCAAATGGCCGTCGGGCCGTCCGCACCGCCGATGATGCCGATCGAACTCGCTTCCTTCAGGCCGAATCCAAGATCCGGAAAGATGGCCGTGAGGCCGAGCGCACCGAACAGCGCGAAGAAGATGCCGAACTGCGCGGCGCCGCCGAGGAGGGCCGACTTCGGGTTCGCGATCAGCGGACCGAAGTCCGTCATCGCACCGACGCCCATGAAGATCATGATCGGGAACACGCCCGTGTCGATACCGAAGCGGAAGAAGTAGTAGAGGAAGCCGCCCGGTTCCACGATGCCGCCCTGCATCACGGGAAGCCCGCTCGCCAGGAACGTAATCACGCCGTCATGCAGCGTCGCCGGCGCCGTCACACCCGCGAGCGGGCAGTTCGCCAGCAGACCGCCGAAGCCGATCGGCAGCAGAAGCAGCGGTTCGAAGCCCTTCACGATTGCGAGATAGAGCAACACCAGGCACACCGGGATCATGATGAGCTGGCCGATGCCATAGGGCAGGCCGCCCAGCACATGAACCTCGTGTCCCTTCACGAACGCACCGGCGTCATCGAAGTAGCCGCCGATCCAGTCGCCCTTCTTCACGGGATGCTTTTCCGTGGAGAGCGTCTTGACCTGCTGGTCGTCGATCACCCAGAATCCGTTCTTGTTCGCGAACTTCGCCCGCGCATTCGGGCTATAGGCGTTCGCCTCAAGCTTCGCGGCCTCCGGCTTTTCCGGACGGTCGGCCATATCATAGTTGCCCGTGATATAGGCCGGCGCTTCCTTCTTCGTGAAACCGGCGATGCCGGTGTCGCCGGAAAGGTCCTTGACCTTTCCGAGCGTCGTGCGCCAGTCGCCCTCGGCCTGGGCCGCAAAGCAGCCGACCGCCACGAGCAACGCTAAAAACATTTTCTTCATTGTCGTTTTCCTTTAGACAGTCCCGCGTGTTAGCCAATGACCGCCAGCACATCGCCAGTCGCAACCTTGTCCGTCGCCGCGACCGTGATGGTGACCGTACCGTCGCACGGAGCCTTGATGGGCGTTTCCATCTTCATCACGTCCATGACGAGGATTTCATCGTCCTTGGCAACCTTCTGGCCATTCGCTGCCGTGAGGCGGAGAACCGTGCCCGGAACCGGGGACTTGACTTCCGTGCCGCCCGCGGGAGCCGCAGCAGCCGGCGCCGCCTTCACGAGACCGTCGGCCACCGTGAACGCGACTTCCTTGCCATTGACGACCGCCTTGCCGTCGGCCTTGATTTCGACGCCATAGGCCTTGCCGCCGATGGTGATCGTCTTCGGGCCCGCCTTGCCGGCAGCCTTCGGAGCGGACTCCGCGAAACGGCAGCCCATCGGCGCCTTCGACGGATCCTTGAGGAAGAGAATGCCCTTCTCCTTGCAGGAGGCGGCGATGAAGATGTTCTCGTCCGTCACGGGCAGGCCGGCATCCTCGAGCGCCTTCTTGGCAACCGCGCCGCCCTTCTTGGGATCGGCATCGTTGAGCTCGAGCACGGTCTTCGTGGTGGGCGTCGAATAGGGCTTCGTGAGCTCGCTGGACGCCATGAACTCGCTGGCCTTCTTCACGATCTCCGGATCCGGCGGAACCGGCGTCTTGCCGAAGTAGCCGAGCACCATCTTCGCATAACCCGGCGAGAACTTCTTGAACTTGCCGAACATGACGTTCTGGATGGCCTGCTGCGCATAGAACTGCGAAACCGGCGTCACGGACGTACCGAAACCGCCGAGGCGCACGCAGTCGTACATCTCCGCGATCATGTCGTCGTACTTGTCCATCATGTTGTTGTCGCGCAGCATCTGCGTGTTCGCCGTCAGCGCGCCGCCCGGCATCGGGCTCCACACGATCTGCGGATTCACGTTCATCGCTTCCGGCGGGAGGAAGTACTTCTTCATCGCGTTCTTGAACGAATCCTCGGCCTTCTTGATCTTGTTGATGTCGAAGTCGAAGCCGAAGTCAGGATCGCCGTC
>JAZUGW010000366.1:0-24295 GCA_045641465.1 Kiritimatiellia bacterium
GAGCACGCGCCGGACCTCTTCCGGCACTACGCGGCGCTCATGCGCTACAAGGCGATCGCGAAGCGCTTCCGCCAGGCCGCCGGCGTCGCGGACCCCGTGAGCGCCGACGCGCTGCTGCCCGGCGCGGCGGAAGGACGCGCCGAGCCGGCGGCGCGGGCGCGCGCAGCTGAGATCCTCGCGGAGGGCGCGGGGACGGTCGTCGCCTTGGAGGCGGCGCGCGCGCTGCGGCTCGACCCCGATTGCGTCCCCGCGCTCGCGGACCCGGCGGCGGAGAGGACGGAGAGGACGCCGTCGCGGCTCCTCGGCTGGCTGCGACGACGACGGTCGGCGTGAATTCCCGTGGAATGCTTTTCTGTGAGGGTGGTTCGGGCGGCGTAAGTTTGATTTTAATGCGGAAAAGAATTGACTGAGGGGCGGTAGAAGCACTCTTTCGGACCCTATGCCGCGAAAACCGTCCCGCAGTCATACTTGAAGAACCAAAGATTTGTACCGTTCCCTGAGTGACGGGGCGCGTTTCCGTTCGAACCGTCCATTCCCCTTGTGTGCAAGTGTGTAAACGGTCAATGTGCGGGGGTGAGTGTCAGTACCTGTGTTTCCCTGGCGAAGACCGTACACTGAAGGCAATGCATCGTTTTACATTTACACCCTCATCTCGTTTTGGGCTTGATTGCTAATGGCCGTTTATAGTATAATCGAAACCGAGGAGAGGTGGGATATTGGTAGTGAAAGGTTAAGGATGAAATTCCCCTCCTATTCCGAAATCAGAATATCGAAAACTCGGGGCGAGTTGAAACTCTTAGGCCTTGTACCGTCAAAAGACGAAGACGGAGTGGACGAGATGGCGTGGATGGATATGGCTGCTACTTCTGTACAGACGCTTGCCGACAGCGAGGCGTTCGCCACTCTCGGTTATGAGGACCGAGGGACCGCATCGACACTTGACCCGTCGCGTACGCTTGATTCCGTGCCGCCGAATGCAATTCCTTCAGAATCCTATTTCAAGGCGGCCGGTCGCGAAATCGTGACGGCCTCATACGGTGGAACGACATCGGTGCGTCGCCAGATCATGAATCAGGCCGATGTCTTTTACTATTCGGGACATGGAGACCATGCCACTGGCGGTATACAAGGAGGCTTTACGCCGGCTATGGCGAGGGACATGTGGAATCGTGATTTGGATTGCGTAATTATTGCGGCATGTTCCGTTTTTGACATCAATGATTATAACGGTAAACATAAAGGACCTGCGCATGGTGTCTCTCCGGGCAAGGAATGGGAAAAGGCAAGACCGGCTATTTTGCTAGGGTACAATTACATTGCACCAGGAGACAGGGGGGGTAATCCTGTAAAGATCGTGCGATCTTGGCTTGCAAATAGGGGAACGGAGGGTGATGTCAATGCATGGATGAATGCTAATTGTGAGCATCATGCTTGGAACGCCTGTGCAATTGTAAAAGACGATAAGTATGTTTATGTGAAATTACGTTTTTTAGGAAGGCACAGAAAGATTACGAGTGTCAAAAAGGAGGACTGGTGATGAAAAAGAATATTACGATGATGGCGATGCTGTTGTCAATGGCGACGCTTGGATGGACCGGCGTTGACGATTTTGAGGTTGAAGCGTGTGTGGCTTTGACAAATTCACAGTACCTGACGAGCGCTGAATATACGAACAAGCTTTCTCGGGCTTGGACTTCAGACAACCTTGAGCTTCGCCTTGATGCGCGCATTGTATTTGCCGCCAGTGAATACCAGCGTTTTCTTGATGAGGCCGATGTGAGCGGATTGAACGGCGAATTCAGTCAACTTTCCAATGTCGTCAATCAGACGAGTGCCTTGACCAATCTCTGGCAGCATTGGACATCGCGCTTGCTCTACGCGGGTTCTTTTGCCAGTCCCTACAAAATCCTCGGTTGACAAGACACGCCGAATAGTGCATAATATCAACATAATTGCGAGGAGGGGTTGAAATGATGAGTTTGAAAAAGACGGTTTTCTCTGCGGCCCTGTTGGCGGCAGGGAGTGTTTTCGCGGCGGGGCACGAGGCGATTCACCTTGAGCATCCGACGATTTGGTATGCATTCGACAATCCGACGAGTATTCGCACGTCGAGCGGTTCGGCCAATCTGACGTTCGAAAACGATGGCGGCGAATGGGCGTTTGTCGCGAACGGCGATGTGGGCGGGTCTCACATCCGCTGCGGTACGGGCAACTCGGCCTGTTGGGGTTCGGGCCTCGCGTGGGGTACGGGGAACTGGACCGTCTATGCGCGTATGAAATCCACGACGACCGCCAATCGCATTCTGCTTGGCCTCGGCTCGGTTCAGTCGGGCAAGCACGGTATCGTGGTGTGCACCGGCTCGGGCGGCGATCAGGTGAGCTTCCGCGTCGTCGAGAATCTCATCAACATCGAACAGCGTCTGGATATCACGGTGCCGAATGCTGCGGCCGAGTACCACGACTATGCGCTGGTGTTCAGCCTTGAGGATCGGGAGGTGACCGTCTATGTGGATGGTACGGCGAAGGGGACCTTCAAGCATCCGAACTTCGTCGCGTCCAATACGTACTTCCAGTGGTTCGGCCAGTACGGTGGCTTGGGCTCATCGGGGCTCGGTTTCGGCGAAGGGTGCGAACTGGACGACTTCCGCCTCTATCAGCGTTCGTTGACGACGGACGAACTTCTCCTCCTCAAGCGCGGCCGCCAGACGGTACCGGTGTTCGGCGGCTTCCTGCCGAAGACCGAACCGCTGCTCATCTGGAAGAACACCAATTTGAAGGACATCTACCGTTTCCGGATGCGTACGGGTGGTACGTCCATGGGGACATTGAAGAACTGGTCCGTGCCGTTCTACATGACGCACACGGCGAACGCCGTCGACGCGCAGATGCAACTTGTGGAAGACGGCACCTACAACAAGGCGATCACGATCCAGCTCACGCAGCAGGGGGCGGACGTGTGGGGCATCGCCACGCAGGCGGCCTACGTGCAGATCTCCGGTTCGGGCGGCGTGCTCGGTACTCAGGGCAACGACTTCCGCTACAATGCCATTACTGTGAGTTCGGTCGCGGTGGGTAACGATACGTCAGCCTACGGCCTTCATCAGCTGACGGCCGACTCGCTCACGGACGAAGAGGCCGCCGTGTGGACGGGTACGACGGGTGCGTTCTCGGTGGCGTCGAATTGGAAGGACTCGAGCGCCGTGACCGCGGGCCGCAACCTTTCTTTCACGACCGGCACGGGCACGGTGCATAACGACCTGCCTGCGGGCACGGCGTTCGGCACGCTCGCGTTCGGCGTCGAGAGCGGCGAGCGGACGATTGACGGTAACGGCGGTTCCTTCGCAGAAGTCATCAACGCGTCAACGGCTGCGCAGACATTCGAGATGCCGCTCACCTACGCGGGCGACTTCAAGCCGGAGACGCTCGGGGCGCTTACGTTCAAGGACCTCACGGTGAATGGAACGTTCCAGCCGGTCGGCTCGGGCGACATCCAGTTCGCCGGCGAAACGAAGATCGCGAAAGCCGACGTGCGCTACAACGTGCGGACGCTCGATTGGGATCCCACCTATCCGACGGGCAGCTGGGCGAACCAGAATACGGGCTACGTGAGTGCCAATAAGATGCAGGTGTATCTGCTGCGCACGTTGCCGGGCGGGCACACGACCATTGATGTGCTGCAGACGAACCTCGCCGGCCAGCGCCGTCAGGTCACGCTGCTCGAAGGCGACTTCACGGTGGGCGGGGCCGATCTCAATCTCGGCAGCGACGCCATTTTCGCCGTCAAGAACGGCACCACCACGTTTGCCGGCACGTACGCGCCGGGAACCTACGGCGTCAACGCCTATCTCGCGGTGCATGAAGACGGCCACCTCGTGATACCGTCCTTCGCCGCCACCACGGGACAGTTCCTCCAGATCGACGGCGTGCTCGATATGGCTGACGCCTCGACGACCGGTAACCTCTATCTGCGCCACAACGGTACGTTCAATGCGAACCGCCTGGCCGGCTCGGGCGCGGTGTATGTGGACGGTGTGACAATGGGTCCGCTCGATGCAGGCCTCGTGATCATGTCCAACCTCACCGTTGAAAAGGGCAATGCTCCCGTGCCGGGTGTGACGTTCCGTACGTCCCTGCCGGATGGAACGCCGAGCCAGGTTTCGCTCGTGGGCGGGTTCGCGCAGAATGCGGAAGCGCCGCTGATCGTGACGGGCAGCGGTACGTTCACCTGGTCGCGCGCGGATGCACTTGCGTTGGCGATGCCGCTCACGGTGACGGCGGGGGCGACGGCCGATTTCTCGATGTGCAAGTCTTTGGCCTTGAACGGGGGCGTGACCCTGGACGCGGGCGCGACGCTTGTGGTGCCGAGTGCGAACGGCGTGCCGGCGGTAAGTTTTGCGTCGAAGCCGACCCTGCCGGCGGAGGGAACGGCCATGCTTGTGATCGATTCCACGGCCTTGCAGGCGGCCGGCACCTACACGCTTGTGGAGACGAGCTGCACGGCGGCCGATCTCGAGCACCTCGCGATTGCGTTCTCGGGTGCGAACGCGGGTTCCTTCAGTGCGACGCTCACGGTTGAGGACGGTGCGCTCAAGGCGGTGGTCACGCGCGCGGCGGCCACGGGTCCGATGACGGCGAAACTCGTGCTTGCCGGTTACGATGGCAAGACAACGCTCGCGAACTTCCCCGTGTGCGTGAAACTGCCGACCGGCGTGCCGGGCTTCAGCTATGCGGACGCACAGGCGGACGGTTCGGACGTGTGGTTCTCGGACGCGGCGGGCAACCGCCTTGCGCAGGATGTCGATACCTGGAACGTGAACGGCGATTCGATCATCTGGGTCAAGGTGCCGCAGGTGGAAGGTCGCAATACGGCGATTGTCATGCACTGGGGGTCGACGGCGGACATTCCCGCCGCACCGGCCGCAAATACGGTCTGGACCGCCGGCAACTATGTGGGCGTGTGGCACATGAACGAAGAGAGCGGCACCGTGGCGGATGCGACGGGCAATGGTTTCACGGCCACGCCGATGGGCGCTGCGACATCCCTCACGGCGATTCCGGGTGCGCTCGGCAAGGCCCGCACGGGCGCGACGGGCACGGGTTCGCGCGGCTACTTCTCGATTCCGAACTACAACGCGAAGAACGTGGGCGATTCGTTCACGCTCTCCGGCTGGTTCAACTTCACGGGGGCGAACGGCAGCATGCGCCTCTTCTCGCGCAAGAACGTCTATACCGATTCGAACGGCTGGGAAATCGAAACGTCGGGCGCGAGCTACACGGTGCTCGCCATCCGGGGCGTGGCGAACAACAAGTCCTATAAGCCCACGCTGCCGGTTTCGATGCAGAACGTCTGGGCGTTCGTCACGTTCGTCTACAACGGCGGCACGGTGACGGTGTATGAAAACGGACGCCTCGTGGGCTCGGGTGCGATCGATGCGGCGACAGATAATGGACTGACGATGTCCATCGGCTGCGACGCGAACGGCGATGAATCGTTTGTGATCGGCAGCTTCGACGAATGCCGCCTGCACGACGAGGTGGAAAGTGCGGACTGGGTGCGTGCGAGCTATCTCACGATGGCGCGTCCGGAGGAATTCCTGGTGGCGACGGCGGTGGATACGCTGCCGGGTGCCGTGTACGACTTCCGCAGTGAGACGGCGCCGAATTCGGTCGCGGCGGCGACGGGTGCGCTGCCGGTCTTTGCAGGCGTCGAGACGACGTTTGCCCTGCCGGGTGCGGGCCTGCTCGCGATCGACGTGGACAAGAAGGCGGTGGTGCCGTCGTGGAACGGCACGATCAAGAACGCGGGCTGGCTCACGCTCACGGGTGTGACGGCGGAGACTGTGTCGCCGCTGTCGGGTGTGACGGAGTATGCGGGACGTCATGCGTTGAGCTTCACGGCCACGACGACGCCGATCGTGCTGTCGGGCACGGTGACGGTGTCGGGCGAGTACGGCATCCTCCAGTATCAGAACGCGCCGGTGACGGTGACGGGCGGCACGACGACGCTCAGCGGCATCGTGCGCATTGGCGAGCAGAACAGCGACATCGGCTATGGTTCGAACTATGGCGCGTTCCTGACGGTCGAGAAGGGCGTGTTCCAGACGGACAACACCGGTTCGCTCGACTACTCGGGCTATCAGACGCGTCCGATGGAAATCAACGTGACGGGCACGGGCCTCTTCACGGCGAAGATGCGCGCGTGGAACACGTCGGAAACGCTCGACCTCACGAACGCGACGGTGAAGGTGGGCGGCCACGGCGTGTTTGCGCCGGTGGAGCTCACCACGCGCAATCCGGCGACCGCGCATTCGGGCGCGATGCGCCTCTACTTCACGGTCTCCGAGAATGGTACGTTCGTGGCGCCGGCCGATGTGCCGAACTGGACGGTGTTGACGGCGGGGGCGGGCGATCCGTCGCTGACGGGCGCGGCGACGACGGACGTCGAGTATCGCGGATACATCGATATTCCGGCCGACCGCACGCTCACCCTGCGCGGCACGGCCGAGGCGAAGCCCTATTTCGCGATGAACAACGTGATCACGGGTGAAGGTACGCTTGCGGTCGAGAACGCGATCCTCGATATGACGGAAGACGTCGATACCGAAGACTTCGCAGGCGGCATCGTGGTACGCGACGGCGGCGTGATCATCCTGCCGGCGGGCCGCGAGCCGACGTATCCGATCACGTTGGAGGCAGGTGCACGCGTGATTGCGACGGTCACGGAAGGCCCGGCCTTCACGGCGGCTTTCATGGGCGCCTTGGCGGCGACGCCGAACACGGGCCGCGCAACGGTCGAGTTCGACATGCCGAACTCGGTGCCGATGGGATCGGTCTACACGATCACGACCTCGAACCTGCCGGGCGGGGCGGCCGATTCGCTCGACATCGTCTTCACGGGCAAGGCCGGCGAGACGACGCAAGGCACGATCGCGCTCAACGACGAGGGTGAGGTGATCGTGACGGTGACGGAGTCTGACAACCCGGGCGGCGAGCTTGAATGGAGAGGTGTTGAGGGAACGACCGTGACGACGAATGCGACGGTGAAGGCATGGGGCGCGAAGGGGGTCGCGAGTGCGTCACTCTTCCCCTATTACGCGAACCTGATGCTCTGGTTCACGGATGAGGCGGCGAATACCGTCGTGCCGGTGGTGGACGACGTCAAGCCGGCCGGCATGTACTTCACGGGTACAAAGAACTATGAGCTGCGCGGCGCGGGCAAGTTCGATACGCCGTTCGTGGTGAAGGAAGGGACGGGTACGCTCGTGATGAACGGATCCGGCTTCGCGAATCCCACGAACATTGTGGTGAAGAGCGGTACCTTGCAGCTGGGCGACGCGTTGAAATTCAGCGCGCTCGGAACGACTGAGACGGCGATCACGATCGAGGACGGCGCGACGCTCGACCTCAACACGACGCTGGGCGCTTCTGCGGATACGGGACGCGGCGCGGCGATCAACGACCAGAAGGTGATCATTTCCGGCGAGGGCGTGAGTGGCAAGGGCGCCATCTACGACCACAACCCGAACAACGCCTGGCAGTTCAATCTCGGCCGCGTGGAACTTGCGGACGATGCAAAGATCGCGGGTACGACGCGGATCGATTTCCGCAAGGCGACGAACGCGACCTTCGCGGGCAATCCGAGCCTCCAGGGCGAGGGCAAGACGCTCACCACGGACGTGCAAGTGCCCGAGGACTGGAACCAGGGCCTCAACTTCCTGAGCGTCGATGCGAACATCGGCAAGCTCATCGTGAAGCCGAATTCGTCGATCGGCTTCGAAGGGGCGGGAACCTTCAAGGCGACTGATGGCATTGAACTTCAGTCGGGTGCGCGCATCCAGTATTGGGGCTCGACGGGTTCGAGACCGGCGGTGACGGTGACGGGTGCCGATACGCGCCTCAAGATATCGAGCGCGGCCTCGACGCAAGACGGCGCCATCACGATCGCCGAAGGCGCGTCCACGCGGATCTACGGTGGCGTGAACTTCAGCGCGACGGGCGGGCTCACGAACGATGGCATGCTGACCGTGGAAGCGGGTACGATCTCCTTCACGGGCGCGTTGGCGGGCGGTGCGGCGAACATGTTTAACACGACGGGCGGCAGCGCGCAGTATAATCCGTCCACAGCGGCAGGCAGCTTCAATCTCATGCAGAGCGGCGGCGACACCCGCTTCGGTTCAACGGCGGATTGGTCGGCCGTGCCGATGACGATCACGTCGACGGCCGGCGTCCTCTACTGGGGCATGGGCCAGGGAACGGGCTTCCCGAACGTGCAGGATGCGAACCTCAATCTTTCGGGCTTCACGGGCGGCGACATCGTGTTCGATACGGGGAAGAGCGATACGATCAGTTCGGCCTTCACCGCGGCGAAGCCGGGGAACGTCTACATCCGTACGGCATCGCCGGATCAGGAAATCACGCTGGCGCCGGGGAATTACGAGTTGACCGCCACGTTGCGCGTTTCGAATGCGGGGAGCAACTACGGCAAGCTTGTGATTCCGAATGGTGCGTCCCTCAAGATCGCGGCCGGCTACGTGGGGTGCGGTGGCTCCTCCGCGAAGGCGGGCGTGATCGACATCCGCGAGGGCGGCTCGCTCGAAGCGACGGGCACGTTCTGGGTCGGCGAGTGGAGCGGCGCGAGCAACGAACGTCACGAAGTCATCGTGAACGGCGGTACCTTCACGCATCTGAACACCGACCGCGTGCGCATGGGTTGGGATTCGCCGCATGCGTTCTTCACGCTCAATGCCGGTACGGCCAACATCTACGGTTTCTGCTGCCGTAAGAGCTGGACGGATCCGAACTCGTTCGACGAACTCGTTCAGGTCAACGGCGGCGTGCTCAATCTCGGCGCGGGCGGCCTCTGTGCGTGGACCAAGTTCAAGCCGTTCGTCCAGTTCAACAACGGCACGGTGAACTGTACGGCCGACTGGGTGGTGGAACAGTTGCGCGCCGTCGGCTTCGGCGATCGCGCGGGCGGCCTCGTGCACTTCAACCTGAACGGCAAGACGATCGACTGGCGGACGGGTCTGACGGGCCTTGCGGATGTGAGCCTCGAGGGCAACGGCACGTTCAAGAGCGGCGTGGGCACGGCTGACAAACTGCGTTTCCAGGGTGTGACCTCCGGCAAGTGGACGATTGCGAACCTGGGGCAGAACACCCTCTATGGCGCGAGCGCGTTCGCGGGCGGTCTCCATCTGCAGGAAGACGTGCTGGCGTCGATTCGCATCGGCGGGTCGAACCTCGTTGAAGCGGTCTACTTCCAGACTGGCGACAACACGTTTGCGACGGCCTGCACCTATTCGAACGCCTATCCGTTCGCCTGCAACGACCTCACGACGTTACAGGGCAAGAGCGGTTCGGCCGACTATTCGACCGCCAACATCCTCTGGCAGGGCCAGTTCTACGTGGACACGCCCGGCAAGTGGACGTTCGCGGGCGGCTACGACGATTCGCTCCGCATCGATATCGACGGCCAGGCCGTGGTGAACAACGCCACGTGGAACGCGGTCATGGCAGGAACGACGGCGGAAGAGCTCGCGGTCGGCTGGCACGATTTCCGTATCGTCCAGTTCCAGTCGGGCGGCGGTTGGGGGACGCCGGCTGCGGGCTGGGCCGATGTGATGAACGTGGGCTTCCAGAAGTCGCCGATCAGCAATACGGACGCGGGGAACTTCATCAAATTCGATGGCGACCACCTGCCGTTGCGTGCGGCGCCGGTGACGAGCCTCGGTGGCGGCGAACTCAACTGGTCTTCGGTGAAGGGCTTCGACGCGAATACGTGGAACACGCGTACGGACCTTACGCCGAACGGCACGGCGAAGTTGAGTCCGCTTCACACCTACAACCTTGCGCTGACGCCCACGCTTGGCGGGTCCACGCATCAGTTCGACGGCTGGATCTACGTGCGGCGCGAGCAGGCGGGCGACTGGAGCGTGTACCTCGACTACGACGACCGCGCCTCGCTTGAAATCGACGGCGTCGACAGCGGCGCGGTGGGCGAAACGAAGGCGACGGGTACGAACCTGAAGGGCATCACCACGGGCTGGCATGCGTTCCGTCTGCGCGTGGCGGATAATACGGGCAGCTGGGGTCCGTGGAGCGATGGCGGCAAGTACGGTGCGGTTACGGTGAACGGCACCGAGTACCGCCTCGATGAAACTGCGTTCCTCTTCTCGGCGGTGAAACCGACGGTTTGGGCGGGTCTCTACGGCGTGACCGAGCTTGAGGACGGCGCCGTTCTCGACAACGTGGCGCAGAAGAGCTGCCCGATCTGGGGCACGGTGAAGGGTAACGGAACGTTGCAGGGTCTCTTCGCCTTCACGGGCGACGACGCGTGCTGGGAGGTCTCCGGCAACGGCAAGCGCCGCGTGGTGGAGAACCAGGTCAAGTTCGAGTCGGGCGATCCGAACGCGTTTGCCGACCTCAAGAAGGTGAAGGCGGTCTTCACGGAGAAGCCGACGTGTGCGACGTTCGACGTGGGCCCGGCCCTCGGCGCCGATGCGACCAAGCTCGTGGTCGACGTGAAGGATGTCGACGGCAACGACTATTCGGAAGGCTTCACAGCCGTGACTGCGGGCGGGCGCCTCCTCCTCAAGAATGCGCATCCTGCCGGCTTCACGCTGATCCTGCGCTAATGTACGCGAAAGAAAAGGTCGTAGGGATTCGCGGCCTGTGAATCCCTACGATTGGATTTAAAAAGTGAGGGAGACAAAAGATGAAAAGTCTGATTCATTGGTCTGGTGTTCTGATGCTGGCGATGGGCGCGTTTGTGGCAAGCCCCGCGCGGGCCGAGATCACGTTGCCGACGGCCTATGCGCCGGTCGAGTGGATTAACTCGACGACGGGCGACGAGTACATCGATACGGAGTATGTGCTCCAGACGGGCGAAGGGGTCGAGATGAAGCTGGAGCTCGCCTCGGCGCAGCCGGCCGTCTGGACGTGCCTCTTCGGCTGCTATGCGAGCGGTGGCACGGCGAATTCGAACAGCTTCAATTTCCAGCCGCACTATGGTTCGGCCCTTAAGACGACACCGGTCTACAAAGCGCTCGGTACGCTCCTGAAGGGGTCGGACAATCTCTTTCCGGTGGGGACGCCTGTGACGCTGCGTTGCCAGAACGAGACGGCGAGCTGGACGAGCGAAAGGGGTGGCGGAATCCTGACACTGGAAAATCCCGTTTCGACCGAGGAGTATCTTTCGACGATGCTCATCTTCAATCAGAACCGTGCCACGACAGTTGGCACTGTGACGCCCGATACGGGCAGCCGTACGAAGATGAAGCTCTACTCGTTCGCGATCATCGCGACGGACAATACGGTGCGGCGCAACTATGTGCCGTGCTGCCGTAAGGCCGATGGCGAATACGGTCTCTACGAAACCGTTGAGGGGAAGTTCTTGACCAATGCGTCGGGCAAGGGCGCGTTCGGCGGCGGGAACGACGACGATCAAAGTCTCGACTTACGCTACAGCTATGTGCTGCTCACGAGCAGCCAGTATCTGGATACGGGCTATATCCATACGCCCGATACGACGGTGGAACTCGTCTTCAGTTCGACGGCGCCGGGGGCTTTGCCGTCGGCGAAAAGCTATCGGACGCTTTTCGGTACGCGCGATGCCAGCGATACCGACCACAGCATGGGCTTCTTCTCGTGGAGCACCTGGTATTCGGCGGCGGCGGATGCGGCCGTCTACTTGCGCGACAGCTCCGTGATCGGGGCGAACGTGGGGCAGACGTTCATCTACGACGATTGGGTGAAGATGGTGTGCAACGCCGAAGGCGCGAGCTGGTGGCGGCTTGACGGGTCCGACGAGGTTCGGAAGGTGACGAGTCCGGCGGGTACGCGTACGGGTGGCAGCTACTCGCTCTACATCAACGGGTTCCATGTCAACACGTCGGCCGGTACGGGCGGAGTCGACAATTTAAAGTTGCGCGCGTTTACGATTCGTGAACCGGCGGGCGTCGTGCGCCAGTTCCTGCCGATGCGGCTCAAGGACGGCACGGCGGGTTTCTACGATACGGTCACAGGAACCTTTGCGTCGCAGACGGGTGTGTACGGCGGCGTGCTGCATCTGGTTTCGAGCGACGGTTCGACGATCCAGGTGTATGAAGGCGACTTCACGGCGGAGGATATCATCGGCTACACGGCCGTCGAGAAGAAGGGAAAGCTTGAACTGGATGCTTCGGCCGTCGTGGAGTATCCGGCGCTTGGGTTGAGCGAGGGAACGCTGTCCTTCCTCGACGGTGAGGCGCAGCCGATCGACGTGACGGGCACGCTCAAGCTGGTTGGCGGGGCGCGGACGGTTCTCGACGTGACGCTGGACGGCAACGACTTCTTCGCGGTCGGTGGCACGGTCGACCTCTCGCAGGCCAGCGTGGCGAATCCGTTTGTGTTCTCGCTTGTCCATTCCGGGTATGGCGCCTTCAGTACGGACAACACGATCACGCTGATTTCCGCCGGCTGCACGGTTGGCGACGAAAGCAAGGTCCGTATCGAAGGTCTTCCGATGGAGCCTGTCGTGGTGAACGGGGCGCTCGTGGCGGTCCTTTCGGTGACGGACAACGTCCCGTTCTCTGCAATCTGGACCAGCGCCGGCGATCGAACGGATCTGACGGATGCGGCGAACTGGACATGTCTGAATTTCAAGGGCGAGGAAATCCCCGGCGCGATTCCCACGGCGGAAACGGCCATTACCGTGCTGGGTGGTACGACCACCTTTAATTGGCCGGCGGGGGAGGCGCTGCCGTGCCGCAGCCTTACGACGGAGGCGAACAGCACCCTCATCCTCACGGCCGATTGCGTGTGGACGGGCATCTCGCTCAATAGCCTGTTCTTCAGGGATCTGGCCATCGACCTGAACGGTCACAAGTTGACGTTGCTGGCGCCGGACGGAGACACCAAATATTCGACAACGGTGACCGATACCTCGGCGGGCGGGCAGCTCATCCTTGAAGTTCCCGAAGGTGCGACGTTCAGCAACACGGCGCTGTCGCTCGGGGGCGCGCTGCAGCTCGTAAAGACGGGCGCGGGCCGGATGGTGGCGGCCTGCTACCCGCAGGACTACAATGGCGGCACGTGCGTTGCGGCCGGTACGCTGCAGCTTTTCAACGACACGGCCGCCGACAGCAGCGCCTACTCGCCCGCGCAGGCTGCGCACCCGCGCGTGCTCGGCGCCACGGGAACGACCGTGCGCGTGGAAGAGGGCGCGACGTTCGACATCAACGGCGTCTACGACTTGAAACTCTATTCGTTCGTGTCGAATGGCGGTACGTTCATCAACAGCAAGAAACAGAGCAAGTATTCATGGGGCGGGTTTGGAGCGCTCGTGTTGGAAGCGGATTCGCGTTTCGAACTTGCGAATTCCACGGTGGTTGCGGCGGCGGCCGGTGTCGCCTTCGATTTGAACGGTCATACGCTGACTTTGGACATTGCCGAGGGCATGAACTTCTATCGCAAAGATGTGGCCGTTTCGAATGGTACGCTCGTCGTGACGGGCGGCGGCTACTTCGACATCAATTCGAACGCGCTCGATATGAAGACGGCGACGCTCGATACGGCCTCTCCCGTCGTCCTCAATGGCGAGATCAACGTCTCCAATCTCATCACGCGTTATACGGGAACGCTCGTAAACCACGCGAAAACCATCAATGTCTTCGGCTCGTTCAAACCGATGGTCGATCGCTTCCCCCCTGTCGTGTTGCAGGAGGGCGCCACGCTCGACCTCTCGGAACGGGAGGGCACCTGGCGCGCCGATTCGGCTTTCGGCAACACGCTCCTCTACGCTGCAGGCGCCTCGCACATCGTCATCGACATCGGTTCGCGCCAGCCGGCGGAGGCGGAACAGCTCGTGGCCTGGACGTCCATTCCGTCGGGTGTGTCGTTCTCGCTCAAGGGCGAACATGTGACGCTGAGCGATTCGTTGAGCGTGGTGCAGAGCGGTATCTTCTTCAATGTGCCGCCGGATTCGCGCGTGGTCGTGTCGGCCACCTGGACGGGTGCCGCCGGCGACAACGCCGTGACCAACGCCGCGAACTGGAACTGCTGGAACGCGCGTGGCAATCCGGTGCCCAATGGCGTACCGGGATCTGTCGCGATGGTCACGATCGGCGGAAGCGTGGGTCTGACGGCGGCGGATCTCGGCGCGCATACCTGGCAGTTCTTCACGATCGGCAGCTGCTCGCTTGCGGGCGACTGCGACTGGACGGAACTCGGCGCGTACACCGACTACATCGCTGCGGATGCGACGATCGATCTCCGTGGCCACAAGCTCTTCGTGGCGGCGCCGTCGGGAACGGCGGCGAAGGTTCTCACAGTGACGGATACGACCACGAACGCCTCTGCTCCAGGCGAGTTCCACTTCAACGTCACCACCAATGCGACGTTCACGAACACGGGCACGAAGTTCACGGGCAACCTGAAACTCGTGAAGGAAGGTCCGGGCCTCTACATGTCGCAGCTCTTCACTCACTCGTACACGGGTGGTACCTTGCTGAACGAAGGGTCGGTGAAACTCTACAACGATGGCACGGCGGACAGTTCGACCTACGCGTTTGGCCAAACGAAGAATCCCTATCCGCTCGGCGCGCACAATTCCACCGTCACCATTGGGGCGGGAACGACCTTCGACATCAACGGAATCTACGACCTTGTGAAGGACAAGTTCGTTCTTGCGGGCGGCACGTTCATCAACAGCAAACAACAGACCAAGAGCGGTTGGGGCGCGCTGGGCAATGTCTCGCTCACGGCGGATTCCTTCGTCAAAGTCGGCAATTCGCTGGTCTTCAATTCGGCCGCGTTCGATCTCGGCGGGCATACGTTCGACGTGGAGATCGCCAGTGGCAAGATCCTCTACTTCGGATCGGCGCTCGGCGCCCTCTCGAACGGCACGTTCCGGACGTCCTCTGCGGGGACGCTTCAGGTCACCGGCGCCGTCAATGCGCGTACGGTCGATTTCGACGTCGAGAGCCCGCTCAACATCGGTGCAACGCTTGACGTGCGCGATTACACGGCGAACTGCCTCGTCGACTCCAATGCGGGCGCGGGGGCGTTGAACGTGTGGGGTACGTTCCGTCCGCTTGCCGTAAGCGGCACGAACGACTTCTTCTACGGCTGCACGATGCAGAACGGGTCGACGCTCGACCTTACGCGCCGGACGGACGTCTGGAAGTCGACGAGTACGTTTACGGGCGGCTTGAAGGAAGTCGTCTTCGCGGCGAACGCTACGGTCAACGTGGATCTGACGGGACGTGAGATCGAGTTTACGGACGGTCTCATGCAGGTCGTCGCCTGGGAGAATCCGCCGCCCGAAACGACCCAGTTCAAGCCTGATGCCACTCAGCGTGCGCACAACCGCCGATTCATCAAGCGCGCCGACGGCCTCTACCTGATGCGTTCGGGACTCTCCATCATCTTCCGGTAAGGGTCATTAAGGTCTGTAAAAGGGCGCCATTTGACACATCACGAGGGGTTTGTTATCATATTGCCCGATGTTGGGCGTGATGGGGTCGGAGAACGGCCCCATCCAAAAAATGAGGAACACGTTATGAAAAGAACTTTTGGGCTCCTGTCGGCGGCGATTGCCGTCGGCTTGGGTGCGCATGCTTCCCGCGAGGCGATTCTGCTTGAGCATCCCACTTACTGGTATGCATTCGACAACAACGCGGTGGATCGTTCCAGTGGTTTGGCGAACCTGACCATTACCAACAACGGGGGAACCAATGTCGCGCTGGTCGAACACAACAACGGCGTGGGCGGCTACCTGAACTGTACCGGTGGCGGCTGCCCCTACGGAGCGTCTTTCGCGCTTGGAAACGGCAGCTGGACCTACATGCTGCGCGCGCAGGCGGTGGCAGAGGCCAATCGTGTCATCATGAGCCTCGGGGCCGCCACGACCGGCAACCACGGCCTGGTGCTCTACACGAAAAACGCGAACACGCTCACCCTTGCGATTGTCGAAGGCCTTGCCACCTTCGAACACCGCCTCGACATTCCCGTGGACAACGTCACTGCCTGGCACGACTACGCCTTCTGCTTCGATCTGGCCGACCGTGCGGTCTCGGTTTGGGTGGATGGCGTGAAGATGGACGCCACGCTGCCGCATCCCAGCTATTCCAAGAGCAATCAGAACTGGCAGTGGTTCTCGCTCTACGGCGGGCTTGGTTCTTCGGGTCTCCTCGCGGGCACCGGCTGCTCCATCGACGATTTCCGCTTCTACCAGCGCATCCTCACGCCGGCAGAAATCGCCGCGCTTCGCGAAGGCCGCACCCAAGTGCCCGTCTACGGTGGCTTCGTCCCCACGGACGGCAAGACCATCTGGAAGAACCAGCAGCTCAGGGACATCGTTCGCTTCCGTACCCGCATGGGCGGGTCTTCGGTGTCGAACCAGAGATTCTGGACGGTGCCGTTCTATGAGACGCGTTCCGCTACGGGCGCCACAATGCAGATGCAGCTGGTGGAGGATGGAACCTATAACAAGGTCGTCAAGGTCGCATTCTCCCAGAACGGCAACGACATCGTGGCCAGCGGCTTGTACGCCAAGTATTGCCAGCCCGCCGCCGGTGGCATCAACGCCACCCAGGGCAACGACTTCGACATCAACCCACAGAACGGCTCCACTGTGGCGCTCGGCAACGATGTGTCCGCCTATGGCCTCCACCAGATCACCGCCGATACGCTCTATGACGACAACGCTGCCATCTGGACGGCGGGCGATGGTACGCTTTCCGCATCCGCCAATTGGCTCGATGGCAGCGCGGTCACCGCGAAGCGTCCACTCTCCTTTGTCACCGGCACGGGCACGGTGCAGAACGACTTCCCCGCCGGCACCGCGTTTGGCACGCTCGCGATGGGCGTCGAATCCGGCGCGCGCACGATCAGCGGCAACGCCGCCTCCTTCGCCGAAGTGCTCAACGTCTCCACGAGCGCGCTCACCTTCACCGCGCCGCTCGTCTACGAAGGGGACTTCAAGCCCTATTCACTGGGACCGATCACGTTCACGGATCTTTCGGTGGGCGGTACGTTCCAGCCCGTCGGGTCCGGCGACATCCAGTTCGCGGGCGAAACGCATATCGCCAAGGCCGATATCCGCTACCATGTGAAGACCGATGACGAGCAGGGTTATGGCAAGCCGGGCTGGGCGACCTCCAAGGGCTATGGCGACAACGGCAAGCTGCCGTTCTATCTGCTGCGCACGCTGCCCGGCGGTGTCACCTACATCGACGACCTCCTTCAAAGCCAGTGCGGGCAGCGCAGCCAGGTCACACTACTGGAGGGTGATTTCGTACTCGGCGGCAACCCGCTCCCGGGCAACGACGGGCGCCTGGTCCTCAAGAACGGCACCACCCGGTTTGTGAACTTCTACCAGCCCACGTCCTCCATCGGTGTAAATGCCTGCGTCTACGTGCACGAAGACGGCACGCTTGACCTGCCCGGCATCAACTCGACGACGGCCGTCTACATGTATCTCGACGGTACGGTCAACGCGGGCGACGCCTCGGCGGCCACCGCGCTTTACCTCTACCCGATCACCCAGAATGGCACCGGCTCCTTCAACGCGCGTCTGCTCGGCGGCAGCGCCATCACCGCGCGTGGTGTGACGATCGGTCCGGAAGGGGCGATCCTTGCGATTCCGACTGCGATTACGCTCGCGCAGAACGAAGGCGACCCGGGTGTCACCTTCCGCACATCCACTCCCGACGGCAATCCTGCTGCCGTTTCGATGAGCGGCTTGCTCAATGCGGGTACCGTTCCGCTCGCCATCACCGGCGGCGGCACCTTCAGTTACAAGAACGCGACGGCGTTGTCGCTCGCGCAGCTCTCCGTCGGCGCCGACACGACGGCCGACCTTTCCGCGCCCGCCTCCGTGACGCTCGCGAACACCGAGCTCGCCGCCGGCGCGAAGCTGGTTCTGCCCCTGACTGCGGAATTCGCCGCCAAGCCGACGCTTCCGACGGATGGCACGGCCACGCTCGCGTTCGCCGCGGTTCCGAATCTCGCCGGCACCTACACGCTGGGCGGTACGGATTGGACGGATGCCGACCTCGCGCACCTTGCAGTGGCGCTTGAGGGCGACCGCGCCGGACAGTACACTGCCGCGCTTTCGGTGGCCAACGGTGCGCTTAAGCTGACCGTCACCGAGGTCCCCGCCGTCGCCGGTGCGAAAAGCGCCCACCTTTTTGCCCGCGGTTATATGGGCAGTACCGCGCTTTCGCAGTTCCCCGCGCTCATCAAGCTGCCTGCGCACGTGAAGAATTTCCGCTACTCCGAATCGACGGCGGACGGTTCCGACCTCTGGTTCTCCGACGCGAACGGCAACCGCATTCCGCATGAGATCGAATCCTGGACCCCCGGCGGCGATTCCTTCGTGTGGGTGCGCGTGCCGTCGTTGACCCCGGGCGTCGAAATCGTCGTCCATTGGGGCGACGCCGCCAGCAAGCCCGCGTTGAGCGACACCAAGACGTTCAACGACGACTACCTCGGCGTGTGGCACTTTGCGGACACGACCTGGAAGGAGTCTTCGCCGAACGCGCTCGCGACGACCGCGTACGGTACGCCGACCATCCGCGAATCGAAGGTCGGCAACGGTTTCTACAACGCCTCCGGCGCGAACCACCTCGAGACGGCGAACAATTCAAAGTGGCTGGCATACGCGAATACGAAGCAGCTCTCGGTTTCGGGCTGGTTCAAGATCAACACCGGCACGGCTAACATGCGCATTGTGTCCAGCAAGACGACTTGGAGCTCTGCCGGCGGTTTTGAAATCACCTCTCGCGAAACGGCCGGCACGGTGCTGCTCGCCGGCTGCAACAACTCCGCGCAGTACACGGGTACCGGCACGCCTAGCCAGATCAACGAATGGGTGCATTTCACAATCATCTACGACGGCACGCTCGCGACGCCGGAATCGCGCATGTACATCAACGGCGTCTACAAGACCAAGGCGACCGGCGCCGACTACTGTCCGATCACGAAGTCGGATCCGCTGGCGCTCGGCGGTACGCCGAACTCGACGGCCAATCCCCTCGCTGGCGGACTCGACGAGGTTCGTCTGACGAAGACGATCCTTTCCGAGGAATGGATCAAGGCCGATTACGACACCGCGAACAACCCCACCGGGTTCTTCACGGAAGAGGGCGACTACACGATCGTCACCGGCAGCACCTACGAGAATGTGGCGCCGGCCTACGGTACCACCGAATATGCCGGCTCGCACGTCCTCGCGTATTCCTATCCCGTGACACCGATCGTCATTTCCGGCGATGTCACGTCGACGGCGGAGTACGGACTTTTCCAGTACTACGATGCCAAGGTGACGGTGAAGGAGGGCGGCACGCTGACGCTTGCGCGCATGACCCGTTTCGGCGAATACAATGTTCCGATGCCGCAGCACGTGCTGGGTGCGCACCTCGTCATCGAGGGCGGACTCGTCCAGTCGCCGAGCGGTTCGCTTGACTATTCCGGTTTCAATCCGGCCAATCCCGGGGCAGAGACGCCCGCGCGTCCGATGCACATCGAGATGACGGGCGGCAAGTTCACCGTCAAGCTGAACGCCTGGCAGTCGGCCGCGAACATGACGAACATGGTCAATTCCACGGTCAACGTGGGCGGTACGGCGGAGTTCGCGCCGGGGGCCTTCGGCTGGCGCAACAGCGTGTCGGGCAATATCGGCACCTTCCGCTGGTATGTGACGATGGATGGCAACGGACGCTTTACGCTGCCGGCTTCGGGCGTGCCGAGCGTGGTCCATGTCGACGTGGCGGGCGGTACGCCGTCGCTCGGATCTGAAGATGAATCGTACTTCTCCGGCACGCTTGAGCTGGCGGCGGGCAAGACGCTCGCGATCGCGGCGGGCACGGTGACCAACACCGGCGTGATTTCCGGCGAGGGCGCGTTCACCGTCGAGGACGGTGCGGTGTTCGACCTCTCGGAATCGGCTTCGAACGACGCCGAATTTACCGGGTCCATCACCGTCAAGGCCGGCGGCGTGCTCATTCTCTCGTCGGACAAAACGCCCACCTACACGATCACCCTGGAGGCGGGTGCGCGCGTGATCGCCACGGTCGAAGACGTGCCCTCGGGTACGGCGCCGTTCCTAGGCGCGCTCGCGGCGGTGCCGGGCGAGGGCACGGCGACGATCGAGTTCGATCTGCCGCAGTCCGTGCCGCAGGGTTCGGCCTACACGCTTTCCACCTCGCAGCTGCCGGCGGGTTCTGCGGCGCATCTCGCGATCGCCTTCACGGGTGCGGCGGGTGAAACGACACAGGGCGTTGTGGAGCTCGGCGACGATGGCGAAGTCATCGCGCGTATCACCGATTCCGCCGCCAAGGGCGCGCTCGAATGGAAGGGCGGCGACTTCACCGGTACATCCTGGTGGCAGCACGGCAGTGCGGACGAGACGCTGTATGCGTTCATGCCCAATTTGCCGCTCTGGTTCACCGACCGCGGCGTCGAAACCACAGTCACTGCGTCGGAAGGCGTGAAGAGCGGCGTGGTCACGTTCAACAGTACGAAGGACTATGACTTGCGCGGCGCGAAGATCATGGCCGACAAGGTGGTCAAGGATGGCACGGGCACGCTCACGCTCAACGGCAGCGGCTTTACCACCGAAGATTTCACGGTCAAGAGCGGCACGCTCGTGTTGGGCGATGCGGCGGCGCGTAACGTGCTGGGAGGCAATACTGCGACGCTCACGATCGAGGCCGGTGCGACGCTCGACCTCAACACGCAGGTGCCGACCAGCGGCGACACCAATCGCGGCGCCGTGTTGAACGATCACATCGTGACCATCACCGGCGAGGGTGTGGACGGCAAGGGCGCGATCACCGACCACAGCATCTACACTGCACTCTGGCAGTTCCAGCTGGGCCGCGTCCAGGTCAAGGGCGACGCCACCATCGGCGGCACCTGCCGTATCGACCTTCGCAAGGCGTCCGATTCCACGTTCGAAGGCCGTGCCTGGCTCAAGGGCGGTTCGAACGACACGCTCAGGGTCAAGAACCATGTCGAGGAGACGACCAACTGCGGTTTGAACTTCAACAACACCGATGTCGAAATCGGCAAGATCGTGCTGGAAGAAGGCGGCATGATGGGATACGAAGTCGACACCGTCCTCAATGTTCCCGGCGGCGTCGAGATGAAGGCCGGCTCCCGCATCCATTACTGGAATGCGGCGAAGACGAAGGCGGCGATCGTCGTCACCGGCGAAGGCGCGGGCCTCAAGGCGTCGTCGGCTGACGCCAATACGCAGGACAAGCCCGTGACGGTCCGGAACGGTGCGTCGCTTGATCTGCGCGGCGAGAAGGCGCTGTCGTTCAAGGACTGGTTCCTGAACGAGGGTGCGCTCACGGTTTCCGGCGGCACCCACAAGTTCCTCGACGCGGCGGTCACCAACAATGGTTCGATCGCGGTGAGCGGCGGTGAAATCGACCTCGGTCCTGCGGCGTTCGTCGGTTCGCTCGAGCCCACGGTCACGGGCGGTACGCTCAAGATTGGCGGCAAGACCGACTGGACGCCGGTGGACATGGCCTTCACGATGACGGGCGGTGTTCTCCGCTGGGGCTTTGGCGACGCCGACGGATTCCCGCTCGTGGATGCGGATAAGGTCGATACGAGCGGCATCACGGCCGGCGACATCTACTTCCACACCGGCAAGAGCGACACGATCCCGACGGCATTCACGGAAGCGGCGCCGGCCAAGGTCTTCATCCACAACACGACCGCCGACAGCATCACCACGCTGCCGTCCGGCAACTGGACGGTCAAGACGCTCCTCAGCATTGCGGACGGTGGCAATTACGGCTATCTGCGACTGGCCGACGGCGCGAATCTCACCGCCCAGGCCCTCGACATCGCGACGACGTCCGCCAGTTCGAAAAACGCCACGCTGGAGTTGCTTCCGGGTTCGACGCTGACCGTTCCGGGCGCTTTCTGCAACGGACGCTACAGCGGTGCCTCCGACTACATCCACACGGTGCTCATCAACGGCGGTACGCTCAACAATACCGGTACCACCAACTACCAGTCGGCGTATGACACGCCGCGGGCCTACACGATCCTGAATTCCGGCGTCTTCAACGTGACCGGCATCGACGTGCGTAACCGCGCCAGCTACATCTATGCCAACTCCGATGAACGGTTCACGATGAACGGCGGCACTCTCAACCTCGGCGCCAACGGTTTCTGGACGGTTCGTACTCGGTACGACCAGACCGACGTCGATCTGGTGGGCGGCCACTATGTGGCGGCGGCGAACCACGCGGTCCGTAAGTACGGCCTCTTGATGGCGACGGGCAATGCGCTCGACGGCGAGAAGGGCGAGGGGCTCACGCTCGACCTCAACGGCCACACCGTGGACCATTCCTACACGCCGCACTTCGGTGCGAGCGACGTGACGATCGTCGGCAATGGCACCTACACGACCAACCCGGATTGGCAAGGTATTGTACACGGCAAGTGGACGGTCGCCACCGAACCTGCCGCCACGGTGAACCTCACTGGTTTCGCCGGTTTCGCGGGCGGCCTCGAACTCCAGGAAGGCACCTCGGCCGACTTGGGCATCTCCGGCGAGGGCGCAGTCGAGTTCGCCTATCTGCCGATGGCCTTTGATGTGGCCTACACCAATGTGGTGCTCAACAACGGTCCCATGCCGTCCGTTGCCTCGCACTTCCAGAAGATGCATCGCTACTACGCGAGCGGTGCGCCGGTGAACACCTGCTCCTTCGCGGTGCGCGGACAGTTCTACGTGCCCGAAGAAGATGCCGGCACCTGGACCTTCGCGGGCAACTACGACGACTACATCGGCCTGTGGGTCGACGGTTCCCGTGTGTTCTACCACGCCACCTGGAACTCGATCAACCGCAACACCGCCACAATCGGTGCGGGCTGGCACGACTTCGCCCTGATCGTCTACGACGGTTCGGGCGGGCAGGGTACCTACATGTGGCAGAACGACAAGTGCCTGGGCTGGCGTAAGGGCGAGGTCACGTCGACGGCGGCGGCGGACTACAAGATCTTCGATACGTCCACCCTCCGCATGCGCGTCAAGCCGCAGTCGCCAACCATCGATGGCGTGACGGCCTATCGTACCACGCCTGGTTCGAGTTTTGCTTCCGAAGCGGCGCTTGCGGGGAACAACAACTGGACGCTCTATGGCGAGAACGTTTCGATGCAGGGCCTTCTCAACACAAAGGTCGCGGGCTTCCAGCAGACATACGCATGCCGACTGACGGGCGGGTTCCTCGTCGACGAGGCGCATGAGGGCGAGTGGACGTTCTACTGCTCGTGGGACGACCGCATCCAGGTGAACATCGACGGCAAGCGCGCGGTTGATAATGGCGAGAGCTGGCAGAATCTCGGCCAGAACAAGGTCACGCTCAAGGCGGGTTGGCACTCCTTCGAAATCCGCGCGCAGGACGGTGGTGGCGGCTACGGTCCGGATGCGAAGGCCATCAACGGCGGTTTGGCGGTGGCGGTGCAGCGTCCGGGCGACACGGCGAAGCAGCCGTTCGACGAACGCACGCTCACCTTCACCACGAAGTCTCTGCTGGCGCAGCGGGCGGAGAAGCCGGGTCTGGGCGGCGAGTCGACGATCGCGGCGAACGCCGAACTTCGTAACGGCCTGCCGTGGACCGGGAACAATCTCGTTGGCCGCTACTGCCCGATCTACGGTTCGATCGGCGGCGCGGGTGCCCTTACGGGTGCGTTCCGCTTCACGGGCGACGACAACTGCTGGCGCGTGAAGGCCGACCATCGTTCGGTGACGGAGAAACTCGTGTTCGAAAATGCCGATGAGAACACCCTCGCGGGACTCAAGAAGATCCACGTGGAGTTCTCGGAACGTCCGACCACCGAGTACTTCGAACTCTCCAATCCGCTCGGCTTGACGGCGGAGACGGTGGCCGGTATCAAGGTTGAAGCGCCGATTCCGGATGCGTTGCGGACGGACTTCGATGGCGACAGCACCGACTTCGAGTTCACGGCGGTGCTCCGGAACGGCAAGCTCTGCCTGAAGAACGGCCATCCGAAGAACGGCACCGTGCTCTTCCTGCGCTAATCGCAGATTGAAGACAGATACGGCGACGCCTCAAACATGCAAGGATGTGTTGAAAGGAAAGTAGATGATGTCTCTAAAAATTGGACTCTTCAGGCATTAGTGTGGGTTGCCTTTTGCCTTTCAAGGCCTTATGAAGTACGCAGATGCCTTCGGCATACGCAGTATTTGCCGAAAACCGTTGTGGCGCACCCCCTTGCGGGCCCTTCGGGCGCGCTTCGCGCGGGTTCCCTTCGAGCTTCGCTCTTCGGT
>JAZUGW010000367.1:0-6010 GCA_045641465.1 Kiritimatiellia bacterium
GTCAACGTCCTCGCGATGGGTGCGTTCTACGTCACGCCCGAACTCGGCAAGCAGTGCGCGGACGCGTTCCTCTACAACGACTTCGGCAGCGGCTGGGAGTGGTGGCCGGACTTCGACAAGTTCCACCAGATTGCCATCGACGAGCTTAATGCCTTCAATTACGAGGAATACAAGAGGAACGGTTTCAAGGTGAAGCATCTGGGTGATTGCCACTGCGAACTCTACGACCGTCCGGAGGGTAATTCATCTGTGCCGCTGATGTGCAAGCGATAGTTTAAGGGCCGGGGAAGATGTCTTTTTTGTCTCGCAGTCTGGGACTCGCCATCCTGCTTCTCGCTCCGTCGTTGGCGTCAAGCGCCAAACCGACGGCGGATATGAACGCCGCATGGATGTTGCAGACCAACGCCTTGGAAGGAACATCGTTCTATTCTCTCGGCAAACCGAATGTATTGGTGCTTGGCGATTCCATCTCCATCGGCTACACGCCGTTTTTACGCAAGCGCTTGTCGGAAGTCGCGAACGTGAACCACCCGCAGTGCAACTGCTGTTCGACACGGCACTATTTGCGCAAGGATGGTGGCATGAGGGACTGGGTCGGTACGAACCGCTGGGACGTCATCACCGTCAACTGCGGCATCTGGGACTTCTGTTACATGAAGGGAGATCCGTTTTTTACGGACCACTACTGGGGGCCGAGCGACGAGGAGAGGGAGTTGACGCCGCTTCGCCGCGGGACATCTGCCCGCGCACGTGGCTTCCATTTGCGTACGCCCATCCCTGAGTACACAGAGAACTTGAGGAAAATACTTGTGTATCTTAAGTCGACGGGCGCAACGGTTCTTTTCGCCCTAACGACTCCTTGTCCGGCCTTTGAGCAGGACGACCGCTGCGGGCTCGCCCGTGCCTATAACGAGGAGGCGGCGACGGTCTGCCGGAAGTTGGGCGTCAGGACGGTCGATCTCTATGCGGTCGGCGAGAAGAACTACGACAATCAGGGCGACGGAACGCATTATAACGAAACCGGAAACGACGCGCTGGCCGCTGCATTGGAAAAGGATATCCGCCACGCGCTTGCGGAAGTCGGACGTAACACGCGCATCGACATCCGCGCAAAGATCATCTCCGATGGTCACCGCGTTGTCAGCAAGGACGAATGGTACGGCTACGACCGCACTGTTTTCGAATTTCTCGGTTGTGAGACTTGGGCCATCGAACCAAAGGTTGAGACGAAGGGACGACCCTGGGCATGGATCATGGAATGGCCAGGGGCCTTTGCGAAGCGCACGGGCAGCATCGCCTTGTTGGAGGCCGGTTATCATGTCGTTACGTTTCGGCCGGGTTTCTACAAGGACGGGAAGTTTGAGTCCAGACCGGGCAACATGAACGACAAGCGGCTCGTGGAGGCCCGTGCGTTTCAGGAATACCTTGTCAAGTCGCTCGGCTTTGCGTCGAAGGCGAACCTGATTGGGATGAGTTGGGGCGGCTTTTATTCGGTGCGCTATGCTGGAACCTATCCCGAGGAAGTGGCACACATCTATCTTGATGCGCCGCTCCTTGACTTCTCAACGCTGAAAGGGAAGTCAGACGCCTATTGGGATATCTCTGGAAAGTATGGTGTGGATATCGGAACCTATATCGGGCGTGACGATCCGCGGCAGCCTGTCAATATGTTTGGGCCGATCGCGAAAGCGAAGATTCCTGTACTCTTGCTCTACGGAGGTTCGGATCAGACGGTCAATCCCGATTTGAATTGTCGGCGCTTCGCCAAGTCGCTTCAGGATGCGGGTGGAGTCATCGAGGTTGCCGAGCGAGGGCCATTCGGACACTGGCCGCATGGATTGGAGGTCGACGAACAGGAGAAGTTCGTCAAGTTCTTCAACGGAGTGGAGAAGTGACGGTTCGGTTGTATGTTGCGACTTGGGTGTTTGCATCCACTTGCATCGCTGGCGCTGTCGAGGGGGACCGTCCATCCTTCGGGCCGCTCTCGCCGTCGTCACAACCGGTCGAGCGCGTATATCTCTGGCCCGAGGGACGCATGCCGTATTTTCAATTGCATCAGGTGGCGGAAAAGAGTGTGGTCGTCGAGTCAAAGGGCTTCGATCGAGAGGCGAATCGGATGCCGTTCATCGAGTGGTATGAACCGGCGGCATCCAACAAGACCCGAACTTGCATTCTTGTCGTTTCGGGCGGCGGATACGAGACATGCTGCGACGCGCGGCGACTTCAGCCGGCGATCGACAGGTTTGTTCGTGCCGGTTTGACAGTCGCGAACCTGACATACCGTACGCCACGGCCGAAAGGATTGCCGATCTATCAGTCATCCTGGGCGGATGCCCAACGGGCGGTTCGCGTCATCCGAACTCAGGCGGGAAAGCGAGGTCTCGATCCGGATCGAATTGGAGCAACGGGAATTTCCGCAGGAGCCAAGACCGTTCTGCTGTTGGCGCTTTCGTCACGGACACCGGCTTATGAACGGGTCGATACGCTCGACGATTTTCCCTGTCGTCTTGCCTTCGCCATTCCTCAGGCACCGGCGTATGTGCTGACGGATGGCGCGACGGGCGCGAATTCAGACGGTGGCGAAGGTGCGGACATCGTGCCGGAGTTGAAGTTCGATGCGGACACGGTGCCGCTTTGCTGTCTGCAGGGTGGGGCGGATGTCTATTCTCCGCTCGGCTCCGTGCGGCTCTACCAGCGTCTGCACAAGATGGGTGTCCCTGCCGAACTCCATCTCTTTGCTGACCGGTGGCATGGCTTTCATGGTGATGCCAACCGCGCGGCAGGCGGAACGGGGTGGGACCATTGGTGTGAACTCATGTTGGAGTTTGTCTCGCTGTTTGAACCGAAAGTCGCCATTCCTGTTTCTCGATCCATTGATGTGGCGCATCCCGAATTGGAGCGACGTCTTGCGGCATTTGGAGTTCCTTCTGTGCTGGTTTGTGGTTGTGATGAAGCAGACAGGATGGAGAAGCTTCCTGAGTTGTGGGCGGAGCGTCGTCGCCATGGCGTACAGTCGGATCTTCATCTTTACGCGCGAAAGATAAATGATGATGTTCGGAGTATGCGCGTCGTTGAGTTCGCGAACCACTGCCAAGTGGATGTCAGGTAAAAGAATTAACTACGTTCAAAAGAAAGGTATGTGATGTATGTGCGTAAAAGAAATGATGGCTAAAGGTGCTTTTTGCGCTGTGTTGATGACGGCCGGCGAAACAGGTGCCATCCCGTCGTTCGTCCTCCCTGATCGGATTTATGCAGCACCTGGGCTGGAACTGAACGTCTACTTCTCGGACGTGTTCGATTCCGTTGTGCCACAGAACTACGCTTTCCAGGCGTATTGTAAAAAAGGACGGTCGCAACTTGAGCGGTGGTGTTTTACGCCGACGAAGGAAGATGCCGGAAAGGAATACGAACTGGTAATCAATGCCTGGAATGACGACGGACTTGTCGCCGCTGTCACGTCCCAGGTCCGAGTTGCGGCGGCACCCGTGGATCCTGCGAAGAAGGTGACGCTGGCGCTTTTGGGTGATTCCCTGACCAATTGCGGCTATCAGGACCAGATCTTCAAAGTCATGCGGGAGGCCGGTTACTCTGGCTATACGCCGATCGGTTCTCGGGCACCGGCACCGGATCGCGTTAAGCACGATGGCTACGGTGGTTATTCATTTAATACGTTCCTGACCTGGTACACTGTGACGGACGAGGAGTTCGACCATGTTCAGGACGCCGCCGAACGCGAACAGCTCAAGTCGTTGGGTGTGCCGGTGAAGATTATCCACGAATGGCAGCGCGATCTTCTGCGCAGCCCGCTGGTCAAGTTCGAAAAGGGACAGAAGATTGTTGACATTCCGCGTTGGCTTGGGAAGATTAACGACGGCAAGGCCCCTGACATTGTCCTTGTCGAGCTTGGCGTCAATAGCGTCTTCTCGTATCGCGGCGAACCGGAAGAGTTGCGTGTTCGCATCCGCAAGGCGGTCTTGCCAGAGATGGAGCGCTTCATGTCGCGTTTGCGGCAGGACATGCCGGACTCGATTTATCTCCTTTGCACTCAGCCTGTTGGCACGACCCAGGACGGTTTTGCTGAAAATTACGGATCGGCTTGGAACGCGGTGCAGCATAGGAAGATCGTCTTCGCGCTCAACCGTGAATTTGACGCATGGATAAAAGGGAAAAACGACTCGCGGCTTCTGTTGTTGCCGCTTGGACATGCGGTCGATCCGGTTGATGGGTTTATTTTCAATAAGCAGAAGGCGAGCGCCCGTTCTGAAAGGGAGATTAGCCGTGCTGCGAATGCCGTTCATCCTTCCGCAATCGGTGGTCACCAGATTGGTGACGCGGCCGCGGCAATGTTGATGGATCTAATGTCGAAAACGAGGTGATGACATCCGATAATAAGTTCTTGCGACCTTTTCACGGACGCATACTATGGTGAACTCAATCACTACGGCATGTATTGGCCCCAAATGGGCCGATGTCCGCAAGCGGCGTAATTGACAAGTTCAAGTATACCGTAATTATCAGCAACAACTTATAGAAGTAAAGAAAGGAAGATCACGCAATGACAAACACAATTCTTTGGGGAAAGCTGGATGTGGGGAATCCGCACGTTCGGCTTGATGAAGTGGAAGTTGCATCATATCCCTCGACTGTAGGTCGCCCCGAAGGGATCGTTACGAGGGGTGCGAAGCCGAGGCGTGAATCTCTACTCCACAAGAATCTGATGACGATCCTGTCGATCACTCTGGTCGCTTGTTGTTGGGGTGGTGAAGACACGCTCGTGCGGCTATTACCGGACAAGACGCAGGTCTATGTTGCGGATGGGTCCTGTGCGGTCGCGCGGTATGCGGCTGGAGAGCTCTGCAAGCGACTTTCACAGGTCTTCGGAACCGAGGTTCCTGTCACGAACGTCTTCCTGGACGGCTTTACGCCGATTGTCGTCGGTGACAATGCGCTCTCTCGCGCGGCGGGAATCGACGTCGACGGCCTGCCGCGGGATGCGGGCGTCATCCGTGTCGAGCCGGGCCGCGTCTACATCGCCGGATCCGACAATCGGGTCAAGAGCGACCGGCAGGTGCGTGAAGCGCTTTCGGCCGGCATCTGGGCGAACATGTACGAGCGGGCGACGGAGTTCGCCGTCTACGAGTTCCTCGAGCGTTACGCGGGCGTCAGGTTCTACTTCCCGGGGCGTCTCGGCACGGTCGTGCCGAAGCGGACATCGCTTGAGCTGCCTGTCGGCGTTGTCACGAACGCGCCGGACTTCACCTATCGCGACTACGCACTCTGGGAGACGGGCGACTGGTATGAGGACGAGACGCGCAAGGAGGGCAGTGGTCTCGTTCATCACACTCACCGTCTGCACACCGAGTTCATTCCGTGCAGCCACGGCCTCAACGAGTTCTCCTATCTCAAGCGCTTCGGCGAGACGCATCCCGAGTACTTCCAGATGATGGAGGATGGCAGGCGGAACGTCGATCCGAAGTTCCCCCGGCCGGGGCAGCTCTGCCACAGCTCACAGGTCTGGGACGAGATCTACGAGGACGTTAAGAGCTTCTTTCTGGGCGAACCAGCGGAGAAACGCGGCATCCTAGCCGTCGGGTATCCGCGCGGACGCGGCAAATACGGCTGGAACTGCAACACGAAGGAAATCAAAGGCCTTGGCAAGTTCGCCGACGTCATGCCGCAGGATGCGTTCTGCGAGTGCCATTGTGAAGCATGCCAGAAGGTTTACCGCAAGGATCGGGGGCCGTCCTATGCGACGGATCTCATCTGGGGGAACGTGATCCGCCTCTGCGACCGACTCAAGGCCGAAGGCGTCAAGGGCACGGTAACGATGATGGGCTATGCGCCCTACGCGAATCCGCCGGAGGGACCGCTTCCCGACAACCTGCGTGTCATGGTAGCGCGGGGCGGTCCGTGGCAAGAGGCGAATCCGGCGGCCGTCGCGAAAGAAAAGGACGAGATTCGCGACTGGGCGAAGAAGCTCGGGCAGAAGGTCTGGCTCTGGAACTATCCG
>JAZUGW010000368.1:0-35737 GCA_045641465.1 Kiritimatiellia bacterium
CAGGGGGATTGAAGGCGTTCTCCGATCCGGGGGCGGGGCGCAGGGCAGCCGCATAGCAGGGGCCCACATCGGGCGGGGCGGCGGCGAGCCAGTTCGTACAGCCGTCGGCGGCGAGGCGTGAGAGTTCCGATGTCGGGTCCCAGGCGGAGAGGCGCGATTCCAGGTGGGTGTAGCTGTCGCGGACGCATGCGATCAGGTTGTCTTCATGCGCAAGGTTCCCCCGTACCGTCACTTGCGCGATCGTCCCCATGGAAGGCCACCGGAAGGTTCGGCTGTCGTCGCGCGTCTGCCGGTTGTGCAGAACGCAGGCCGTAGCCAAGGCAAGAACGGCGAAACCCAATGTAAGGATTTTCCTGTTCACGGCAGTCAGACCTCGGGCAGAAAGGGTTTGAAGTCGTCGGGCAGGGGGGCTTCGAAGGCGAGAGGCTCCCGCGAGACGGGATGCTTCAGCGCGAGGCGCCAGGCGTGCAGCAGCTGCCGCGTCGGGATGGGGGTGAGACGCTTGTCCCAGCCGGGGCGCCCGTACAGCGGATCGCCCGCGATGGGCGTGCCCAGCGTCGATGCCATGTGTACGCGGATCTGGTGGGTGCGTCCCGTGAGGATGGTGCATTCAACGCACGAGAGGGGACCCGTTGACGCGGTTGTACGGTAATCGGTGAGGGCGACCTTGCCGTTCTTTTGAACGACGGCCATCTTCTTGCGGTCGAAGGGACAACGACCGATGAGATTCTCGATGCGTCCTTCCCGCGGGGAAGGACACCCGTGTACGAGTGCGAGGTAGGTTTTGCGGATGTTCGCGTGCGAGGCGAATTCCTTCGTGAGAACGTCCATCGCGCGTTGCGACTTGGCCACGACCATCACGCCCGAGGTGTCCTGGTCCAGACGATGGACGATGCCGGGACGTGCGACGCCGCCGATGCCGCCGAGGGCGGGACAATGATGCAGCAGCGCGTTGACGAGCGTGCCGTTGAGGTGTCCGGGCGCCGGATGCACGACGAGTCCCGCCGGCTTGTTGAGCGCGAGCAGATCGTCGTCCTCGAACAGGATGTCGAGCGGGATGTCCTCCGGTTCCGGTTCGGCGGGAACAGGCGGCGGGATTTCCACTGTGACCAATTCGCCGGGGTGGGTCTTCGTGTTCGCGCGCAGGACGGGTGTGCCGTTCAGCTTGACGAAACCGGCTTTCATCAACCCTTGAATGCGCGCACGCGAAAATCTTTCGCAGGCCTGCGTCAGCCAGGTGTCGAGGCGGTCGATGCCGTCTGGCGGTACAATGAATTCCTTGATTTCGCCGTCCATTACCAGAAGTTCCAAAGTCCGTACACGATCACATAGAGGGCAAGAAGCAGATTCGTGAGCATATGCGCCAGAATCGCAGCAAAAAGGCCGCAGCGGATGTAGAGGAGCCCGTAGATCGCGCCCGCAAGAGCCGCCGCCAGCGGCCGGTCGTGTTCGAGCAGGAAGAGAAAGATCATCCACAGAAAGGCCGAGGCGTCGAAGTTCGTGCGCGGCACGGCGAGGAAGTCGCGTTTCTGCAGCCAGCGGTAGAGGAACGACCGGAAGAAGATCTCCTCCGCCGGGGCGATGATGAACGCACTGCCGATCAGTTTGGCGAGGGTCAGGGTCCAGCCGCAGACCGCCGGGTCGTAGGGCGATGGTTCCGTTGAAGGCGTCGGAGGGGAACCGAGCGGCCAGCAGCACCAGGTACAGTAGAAAGTCGATTTTTCGGGAACGACCCAGAGGATGAATACAAGAAGTCCGCCCAGAAGTCCCCACAGGCTCGCGCCGAACAGGCCCGGGCGCGGCGACGGACTCTCCGCCTGGCGACGGAACCGCGGCAGAAAGACGGTGAGCAGAACGAGCAGGGTCGCCGCACTGCGCAGGGCGTAAGTACCGGCCGTTGCGGGCAGAAGGGTCTGAAGGCCGATCCACGTCGCAAAGGGCGCACAGAAGGCGAGGATGTTTTTAGATTCGCGTGTCACGTCCCTATTGTACCATATCGGCATAAAATATGGTATAATAAAGGGCGAGGAACCGATTATCGTGGAGGGACTGCTGCCGAGAGGTCTCGTTCGCGGGAAATGCCACGGCCGGGTTCTCACGGTCAGTTTAAAAAGAAAAACACGGAAATAAAAATGGAAATCGTCTGTTTGGACCTCGAGGGGGTCTTGGTGCCGGAAATCTGGATTGCGTTTGCGCATCGTACGGGAATCAAGGAGTTCACGCGCACGACGCGTGACGAGCCCGATTACGACAAGCTCATGCACTATCGCATCGAATTGATGGATAAATACGGTTTTGGACTCAAGGAAGTTGTCGATGTGATTGGCGGCATGGAACCGCTGATCGGCGCGCATGAGTTTCTCGACAAACTGCGGGAACGGACGCAGGTGATGATCCTTTCCGATACGTTCGACCAGTTCGGGCGTCCGCTGATGAAGAAGCTCAACTGGCCCACCTTGTTCTGTAATTCGCTGGAGGTGTCGCGTGATGGCCGGATCACGGGCTACAAGCTGCGTTGCCCGCATACGAAACTCACCACCGTGCGCGCGTTGCAGAGTTGCGGATTTGAAACCATCGCCGCCGGCGACAGTTTCAACGACCTGGAGATGATCCGTGCCTCGAAGGCGGGTTTCCTCTTCCGTTCCACGGAGGCGATCAAAGCCGCGAATCCCGACATCCCGGCGATGGATACCTACGACGATTTCCTCCAGGCGATCTTCGATTCGCTGGAACGCTGATCGCAACGGAAGGTGGTTGAAAGGGGACGCGCATGGGGTTGAATCTTGTTACGAAAACGCCGGGAATGGAGGCCTTGGACCAGCTGTTCCGTATCGGGAACGGTCCGTCTTCTTCCCACTCGATGGGACCGACGCGGGCGAGTGAGATCTTCCTGGCGCGCAACGAAAAGGCTGCGCGCTTTCGCGTGACGCTCTACGGATCGCTTTCGGCCACGGGACGGGGCCACTTCACCGATCAGGCGATTACCGACATTCTCGGGGCCGATCGTACGGAGATCGTCTGGAGCGAGGAGGTCAAACCCTTTCATCCGAACGGCCTTGAACTGGAGGCTTTCTCCGCCGACGGGACGCGGTTTGATCGCTGGCTGTGCTATTCGATCGGCGGTGGAAAGATTTCGGACGAGACAGCTGAAGTCAAGGTCGTGAAAATCTACGCCCTTGACACGATGGACAAGCTGCTCGCCTGGTGCAAGGAGACGGGGCGCCATCTGTGGGAATACTTCGCCGAAGTTGAAGGCGAGGCCGGATGGGACTATCTGCGAAACGTCTGGCAGCAGATGCTGGCAACGATCGAACGCGGTCTTCACTGTGATGGCGTGCTGCCGGGCGGACTCAACCTGCCGCGGAAGGCGCGATCGCTCCATCTGCTCGCGCGCAAGCTCAATGCGTCCTCGCAGCGGACCTGTCTCATCGCGGCCTACGCCTATGCGTCGAATGAAGAAAACGCGGCGCGCGGACGCGTCGTCACGGCGCCGACGTGCGGGAGCTGCGGGACCTTGCCGGCCGTCTTACGCTATGTGAGCGAACAGTATGGCAGCCGCGAAGAGGAGATTCTCAAGGCACTCGCGGTGGCGGGGCTCATCGGCAATGTCGCGAAGCAGAACGGATCCATCTCCGGCGCGGAGGCGGGATGTCAGGCCGAGGTCGGTGTCGCCTGCGCGATGGCGGCCGGTGCGGCGGCCTACCTGATGGGCGGTACGCCGTTTGAATGCGAATATGCTGCGCAGATGAGTTTGGAACATTGTCTCGGGATGACCTGCGATCCGATCAACGGACTTGTGCAGATCCCCTGCATTGAACGCAATGTCGTCGCGGCGAATCGGGCGCTCGTTTCCGCAGAACTCGCGATGCTCAGCGATGGCCGTCACCTCGTTTCATTCGACCGTACCATCGAGGTGATGCTGGAGACCGGTCGTGATCTTCCAGCCATCTACCGGGAAACCTCTCACGGCGGTCTCGCCGCTTCCTGGCGCAAGATGTGCTAGATGGAGCCTATGTGAAGTGATTTCGAGGGAGAAATGCCTGTGGAAACTTATGGTGTAAATTTCGAAGGCTTCGAACCGTGTTGTGGATGGCCTTCATATAACGATTGGGTTGAGAAGATCATCCCTTGTGAGAAGTCCGAGCTTGCCTTATGGCAGAAGATTCTGGAAGATCGTCAGAAGAAGCTTGCAACGATCAAAGAAATCCAGTCGGAGCTTGGTGCCATCAAGAACGGGTGTCAGAGGCTTCTTGCGAGGTTCGTGCAGCAGGAGACGAGACCCGAGTACGCGATTATGCAGCAGGTCCACGAGAAGCTTAAACATTCGAAGAGTGTTGTCAGCGTTGACGTTTCCTCAGAAGTTCGTTCATGGTTGGTACAGGCCGATCCTAGTGTTGAACGTTTTGAGGGCTTATACGCCATGTCGATAGAACTCGTTGAAAAGGCCGTTGCCGAAGCTGCGACAATCGTTGAAGAACTTAAGAACTGTCTGCGGTTCTGGGAACATGCGCTAGAGGTTATGAAGATGCATTATGTCTTCGAACAGGCTGAAATGCGCTACAAGACCAAAATCTGCCGTGAGATCGTTAAAGAGCTGACGAATTTCTGTGCGGAAGGGAGGTGTCTGACATGGTGGATGCAGACGAGTGAACACGGGCGCGAGGTCGCGGGAACTGCGATGGACGAGGACGCCCAGTGGTTGCTTGAGAATGCCGAAGAGGATTTGAAATACTATCGCCAGATCAAGGCCGACATCGCAGCGAATGGACTGGAGGTTGCCCTCAAGCAGTCAACGCGCAAGGTGAGGCCGCCACAGACGGTGGCGGGCGTTTAGTCGTGGCTTCGTGGAGTAAGGAAGAAATCATTTTGGCGAACGGCGAGCGGGTCGCCGCCCAGATGCCTGTCATTATATCCGCAAGTCGGGCGACGGATGTGCCGGCGTTCTATTCGGGCTGGTTTATGGAACGTCTTCGGGCCGGTTATGTGAAGTGGTACAATCCGTTCAACGGCGTACCGCTTTACGTGTCGTTCGCGAAGGCGCGGCTTTTCGTTTTCTGGTCGAAGAACCCTGCGCCGATGTTGGCGAAGTTGCCGGGACTGGACGAGTCGCCGATCGACATTCTCGAGCGCGAGGGACGGAACTACTACTTCCAGTTTACGATGAACGATTATGATGCGGAACAGATCGAACCCAAGGTCCCGCCGCTCGAGAACCGCATCCGCACATTCATCGAGCTTTCAAAGCGGATCAGTCATCATGCGCGCGAGCGCCTCGTCTGGCGGTTCGATCCGCTTATTCTCACAGATGCCCTGACGCCGAAGATTCTGCTTGAACGCATCCGGCGCATCGGTGATCAAATCGCCCCTTGCATGTCGCGCCTGGTCTTCAGCTTTGTCGACATCAACGCCTATGCGAAAGTGGCGAAGAACCTCAAGCGAGGCGGTATCTCCGCGCGTGAGTTCGTACGAGAGGAAATGCTTGAAGTCGCCGAAGGCCTCGCAGCGATGACGAAAGAGTGGAACATGTCGGTGGGAACATGCGGTGAACTTGCCGACCTGCCCGGCATCGAGCACAATCGTTGTATTGACGACCGCCTGATCGTGAAGTGCTTCCCACACGATGTTGAGCTGATGAAATTCATAGGAGCCAAGAGCGTGCCAGGCGATTCGCTCTTCGGCCAACCAGACACCTGGACGCTCAATGCCTACAAGAAAGACAAAGGCCAACGCGAGACCTGCGGCTGTATCCAATCGAAAGACATCGGCGAATACAACACCTGCCCCCACCTCTGCCACTACTGCTACGCCAACGCGAACAATGTCGAGGCCTTGGCCAATTGGAAACAACATCTCACCTGCCCACATGCAGAAACCATCACGGGGAAATGAATGTGCTTGATTCACCGATAGCACACGGACGCATCTGAATAATTCACCACGCGTCACACTTGTTCGAGCTAACGGCCTGCGGCGCACAAACACGGAGCGCGGCGGAGGCACGGAGAGAATGGGAGGACGCCTTTCGCCGCCGCCATTCATGATTCATCTGCCATCGCTTTGTTTGAATTCAGGAGATTCTACAAGGCTTCCCCTGATTTCGGGATTTTGCACACGCGTGTGCAAAATCTGCCATGGTCGCACTTGCAACAACTAATGAATGTTGACACCCCCGTTGCCCGCGAGTGTTACATCAATGTAGTATCGTGGCGGTTACCTGGAGTTGAACTTGCCCAAGTATCCCTTGGATAATTATCAGGGAGACCAAATGTTTTACGGAAGAGGCCCACAATCATACCGGAAGTCCCATCTTTTGGGGTTGCGGAACACTGTCATATGGGGCAATTACAAAACCCAGTAGGGCGGTTGTCCCATGAATGCCGCAGTCGAAAGTGGGTTGTCCGTCCCTGTTACTCTCCAGACATCCAGTCTGATCTGCTCCGTATTAAAATCAAATATTAAATCGCCTGAATTGCTCTCCTGGAAAAACATTTCACGGGAATTCACGCCGACCGTCGTCGTCGCAGCCAGCCGAGAAGCCGCCGCGGCGTCCTCTCCGTGCGCACCGCCGCGGGATCCGCCAGCGCGGGGACGCAGTCCGGGTCGAGCCGCAGCGCGAGCGCCGCCTCCAGCGCGACGACCGTCCCCGCGCCCTCCGCGAGGATCTCCGCCGCCCGAGCCCGCGCCGCCGGCTCGGCGCGTCCTTCCGCCGCGCCGGGCAGCAGCGCGTCGGCGGGCACGGGGTCCGCGACGCCGGCGGCCTGGCGGAAGCGCTTCGCGATCGCCTTGTAGCGCATGAGCGCCGCGTAGTGCGCGAAGAGGTCCGGCGCGTGCTCCTGCAGGTGCCGCTTGATGCCGCCTGCGCGGCCGAGGCAGCGCTCGGCCGCGAAGCGCGGGCGGTTGTCGAGGTAGCATTCGAGGTCCTCCAGCAGCCCGCCGAGGCGCAGTGCGGCCTCGGGGTTGCGCCTCACCTGCGCGTAGAGCGCGCGGATCGCGTCGAGCGACGGGCGCGGGTTCGCCGTCGCGCGGCGGCCCTGCCGGCGGCGTTCGCGCGCGAGCGCGAGGCGGCGCGCGCGCTCCGCCGCGTAGTAGGAGGGGCGGCGCACGCGGTTCAGGTGGCGGCGGACAGCCTCGCGGATGAACCAGAAGGCGAGGCAGGGGCCGCCGACGAAGAGATAGATCATGAGGATCTCGCCCGGGCGCGCGGCGGGATGGACGCCCCGCTCGCGCTGCCAGCTCGCGATCGTGCGCGGGGTACGGCCGATCGAATGGCCCGTGCGGTTGACTTCGCGCCAGAAGGCGCGGTGGTACTCCTCCGAGTCGGGGGCGAGCACGTCCTCTGCGAACCAGTCGAAGAAGGGTTTCGCAGGCGGTTCGTCCGCAGGCGGGGCGAGGGCGTGGCCGGCGGCGAGGAGGCGTTTCTGGATTTTGCGGTTCATCGGGTACAAGTATAGCAAAGCGGGCGGGGAGGGGCAAGGGAAAAATTGATTTTGGTTGCGGAAAAGTCGATGTACTTTTCACGGTGTTGCGCGATCTGCCGGTCGAATTGGGGCAGGGCCTCGTCGGCCGCTTTGCCGCGATCGGCAACCACCATCTTCTCAAGGCGTCTTCAATTTTTCAGATACAATGCTCGCGCTGTTTCTTCGCCTACGCACGCGATGCGCAGGGCCGCATCTTGAAAGACAGGCCGCCGCGCATCGAGACCGCCGCGTTTCGCGAGAGCTGCGAGGTGTTGCTCGAAGAAGCCGCCCACGGTGCGGTGGAGATCATCTACAAGGGAGTCGAACCGCGTCAAGTCGACGAACTTGTCCGCGCGGCCGTTGTCCTGTCGAGAGGCGATAAATGAACGCACTTGTCTTTTCTCCTCGTCCGTTTATGAAATTTTGGTTCTCCACATTCTTCTCTTATTTGCTATAATAACCGCATGAAAATCAAGCATGCGATTCAGATGATGTTCGCGGTGGCGGCGATGGCGGCTACGGCGGCAGGTGCGGATTGGCTGGTCGATCCTTCGGCCTACGTGGCGAAGGTCTTCGAACAGGACGGGAAACTCGTCCTCGACAACGGACTCGTTCGGCGCGAGCTTCTGCTGTCGCCCGATCTGGTGACATGGAGTCTCAAGTGTGTTACGACGGGCGAGGAATATCTGCGTTCGCTCGACACCGAGGCCGAGTTCATGCTCGACGGCAAGTGGTATCAGATCGGCGGTGTCGCGGGCCAGCCGATTCACAACTATGTGCTCGACGACTGGAAGAAGGATCTGAAGCGCTGCGAAACGCACGGTGGTGTGGCGGGCGTCTACCATTACGAGAGCTACGAGGTCGGACCCATCCGCGCCCGCTTCGAATGGAAACGGCGTTCGGAATGGTCGGCCCGCGAACTCGACTGGCCGCCGAAGGGACGCGAACTCACCGTCCGCTTTACCACACCGGCGCCGGGCCTTCCCAAGGTCGAGGTGCACTATGAAATCTACGACGGGGCGCCGATCCTCTCGAAGTGGGTGCGTCTGGAAAGCACCTCCTCGCGCACGAACATCGTAGACGTGTTCCGTTCGGAGCAGTTGCGTCTTGCCGAAAGCCACGGCAACAGCGACATCGACCACATGGATCGTCCGAACGACCTCAAGGTGTTCACCGAACTGCTTTTGGCCAGCGACTACACAAGCGACAGCGATGCGGGCTACCGCATTTACGATGATCGTTCCTTCCTCACGCAGGAAGCCTATCGGCGCGACCGGCGGTGCCACCTGGTGGTGACGCCGCGTGGGAATTTCGCCACGCCGCTCGCGCCCGGAGCGGCGATCGAGTCGATCCGTGCGTGGGAAATCGCGATGGATTCGACCGACCGCGAACGGCGCGGTCTCGCCATTCGCCGTTTCTGGCGTCTTGTGGCGCCGTGGACGGATGAAAACCCGCTCATCTTCCACTTGAAGGCGTCGAGCGAGCAGGCCGTGCGCGAAGGTCTGGCACAGTGCAAGGCGACGGGCTTCGAGACGCTGCTGATGAGTTTCGGGTCCGGTTTCAACCATGAGAGCCGCGATCCCGCCTACCGTGTGCGCTATGCGAAGCTTGCGGCCGAGGCGAAGGCGCTGGGCATCGCGATCGGCGGCTATTCGCTCACCTCGTCGCGCGGGGCGGCGACGGCGGCGGAGAACGTGGAAGGTCCGTGCATTTTCGGAAAGGGCCCGTGCCTCGGCGCGCAATGGGGTGTGGACTACTTCCAATGCCTCAAGGACTTCATGCGGGAGGCCGATTTCGGCATCTTCGAAAACGACGGTCCCTATCCGGGCGATGTCTGCCATTCGAAGACGCATCCCTACCACCGGGGGGCCAGCGATTCGCTGCGCGTCCAGTGGGAAGCCCAGCGCGACCTCTATCGTTTCTGCCGGGCGCACGGCATCTATGTGAACCAGCCCGACTTCTACTTCCTCAACGGCGGCAACAAGACGGGCATGGGCTACCGGGAGACGAACTGGTCCCTGCCGCGTGACCAGCAGGTGATCATCGAACGCCAGAACGTGTTTGACGGCACATGGGCGAAGACGTCGTCCATGGGTTGGATGTTCGTGCCGCTCTGCCAATACCACGGTGGCGGCGCGGCGGCGACGGTTGAACCGCTCAAGGAACATCTCACCCATTACGACCAGCGCTTTGCCGACCTTCTCGGGGCGGGCGTGCAGGCCTGCTGGCGGGGTCCGCGTCTCTACGATTCGCCCGAGACGCTGGCGATGGTGAAGAAGTGGGTCGATTTCTACAAGGCCAACCGGCGCATTCTCACGGGCGACTTCATCCACCTTCGCCGCGCCGACGGACGCGACTGGGACGGCTGGATGATGTGCGATGCGCAGAATCCGGGATCGGAGAAGGCGATTGCGTTCTTCTTCAATCCGACGCCGACGGAAATCACGCGGACGATTGCCCTGCCGCTTCACTATGCCGGCCTGGCCGACCGTTCCGTAACCGTCACGATTCCGGCGAAGGGCTATACGCACCTGAAGCTGTCCAAATAAGAATCGCTTTTTACGGGCCACAACTGCTCAATATTATGATATAATGACCGTCTTTGGAGAAAGACAGATGGCAGAACAGATCTCATTCGAACCCCCGCGGGGGATGCGGGATTTCTATCCCGAGGACATGGTTTGGCGTACGCGCGTGTTTGACGCGTTCCGTGCGGCCGGCGAGGCGGCCGGTTTCGAGCCGTACGATGCGTGCGTGGTCGAAAGCTACGAATTGCTCGCGCGCAAGGCGGGCGAAGAAGTCGGCGAACAGATTTACCATTTCAACGACAAGAGCGAACGTCACCTTGCGCTGCGTGCGGAGATGACGCCGACATTGGCGCGCATGGTCGCGCAGCGCCAGGGGACGCTGGCGTTCCCGATCAAGTGGACCACGATTGCGCAGTGCTTCCGCTACGAGCGCATGACGAAGGGCCGCAAGCGCGAGCACTATCAGTGGAACTGCGACATCGTCGGCGAAGAGAGCGTGCTGGCCGAAGTCGAAGTGCTCGGCGCCGCGTGCGACGCGCTGCGCCGGATGGGGTTGACGAATGCGGACTTCCGCGTGCACGTCTCGAACCGCGCGCTCCTTTCGGAGCTTCTCGCGGCGAGCGGCATTCCGGCGGATCTGCACGCGCAGGTGTTCCTGGCGCTCGACAAGCGCGGCAAGATGCCGGATGAGGAAATCGCGGCGATGCTGCGCGACGGCGGTGTGGACGCGGATGGCGTCAAGGCCACGTTCGCGATCATGGACCTCAAGACGCTCGACGAAGCGGAGAAGCTGGCGGGTGAAGGGTCGCCGGCGGTGGCGAATCTGCGCGAGCTCTTTCGTCTCGCGGAGCTCGCGGGTTTCGCCGAGTGCCTGATGTTCGACATCTCGGTGATCCGCGGGTTGAGCTACTACACGGGCATCGTCTTCGAATGCTTCGACACGCAGCGCGAATTCCGTGCGATCTTCGGCGGCGGGCGCTATGACAACCTGCTCACGACGATTGGCGGACAGCCCGCCACGGCCGTGGGCCTCGGTTTTGGCGACGTGGTGGTGACGGAGCTGCTGAAGGCGCGTCTGGGTGAAGACGCGGCGGCGCCGAAGAAGGGCGTCTACGTGGGCTGGATGTTCCCCGAACAGCGGGATGCGGCATTGGCGTTGGCGGCGAAACTGCGCGCGGCGGGCGAGTGCGTGAATCTCGCGCTGCGCAAGGCGAAGCCGAAGCAGTTCTTCTCGCGGGCGGGTGCGAGCTCGTGCGCGAAGGCCGTGTTCCTGGGTCCGGACGATGTCGCGGCGGGACAGGCCAAGATGAAGGACCTCCTCACGCGCGAGGAGTCGGTGATCACCCTCTAACGGATGTGTGTGCTGTGAAGAGACAAACGAGACTGTTGCTGTTGGCTCTTGCCGCCGCCTGTTGCTGGGCGGCGGTGGCGGAGAGTCCGTCCAGCGCGATTCTGCGGTTGCTGAATTCGCGCTCGTCGGGTTCGCCCCGCGCCTATGCGTCGGCGGCGGAAGATGTCGCCGAACAGGCGCGGCAGGGGAAAGCGGTCTATGCGTTTGTCCTCGGTTTGATTTCACGCGAAAAGGATGCACCGCCGGCGGCGCGTCTTGATCCGGCGACGCGGACGCGCTATCTGGACGAGAACCGTCCGCTTCTGCGCAGTATCGCGCTCAAGCACAACAACTCGATGGCGCTCTATCTGCTGGCGCTTGATTCCGGCGATACGAATCTGCTGCATCGCGCGGCGGATGCGGGGAATGTGCAGGCGCAGAACGCCTGGGGCAAGTTCCTGTTCACGCAGGCGCTGTCCAATCCGCAGGCGACCTCGAACGAGGTCGAACAGGCGCTGCGGGTCTCACAGAGCTATTTCAGCAAGTCGGCCGGCGCGGGCGATCCGAACGGACTCTACAACCTCGGCATGTGCTACTGGCGCGGTCTCGGCGTCGCGCAAGACGACCAGAAGGCGTTCGACTGCCTGCGCGCGGCCGCGGAGAAGGGCCACCCCGAGGCGATCAACAACATCGGCGGATTCTTCCGCGACGGCGTCTTCGTCGAACGCGACCTCGAGATGTCCGCCAAGTGGTTCGAGAAGTCCGCCAGCTACGAAAACGCCTACGGACAGTTCAACTATGCGCTCGCGCTTCGGCGGGGCGAGGGCGTCAAGAAGGACGAGAAAAAGGCGGTCAAGTATCTTGAAAAGGCGGCGGACAACGGATGCGCGGAAGCCGTCAACACATTAGGCGTGGCGTTGTGGAAGGGCGAAGGCATCGCGAAGGACGAGAAGCGTGCGTTCAACCTCTTCCTGCGGGCGGCGATGGACGGCTATCCGCCGGCGATGGAGAATGTCTCCACCTGCTACGAACGGGGTGAAGGCGTGCGGGTCGACGAAGAGAAGTCGTTGATCTGGAAGATGCGTTCGCGTGCGGCACGTGGCGATCGCGGGGCGCAGGAGTGGTTGCGCAGCAAGGGAATTTGAGAAGACAAGGTAGAATGAGATGAAGAAAAAACTCGAAAAGACGGGTGCGCAGACATTGGTGGATGCACTGGCGAAGGCCGGTACGGAGGTCCTGTTCGGATATCCGGGCGGTACGGTGCTGGACATCTTCAACTGTCTGCCCGAGGCGCCGTTCCAGTTTGTGCTCGGACGGCATGAACAGGGCAGCGTGCACATGGCCGACGGCTATGCGCGCGCCACGGGCAAGCCGGGCGTCGTCCTCGTTACTTCGGGTCCAGGTGCCACGAACACGATTACGGGCCTCGCCACGGCCAATATGGACGGCGTGCCGCTCGTGTGCATTACGGGACAGGTTTCGCTCAAGCAGATCGGCACCGATGCGTTCCAGGAAGCGGATATGACGGGCATTTGCCGCGCCGTCACGAAGCACAGTTTCCTTCTGCAGAGCGCGGATGAGATTCCGGAAGTCGTTGCGGAGGCCTTCTACATTGCAACCCACGGCAAGCCGGGGCCGGTCGTCATCGACGTGCCGAAGAACGTGCAGCAGGCGCTCACGACGGCGGAGTATCCCGAACGCGTGTCGCTGCGGGCGTATCATCCGGAATCCTCGGCGACGGCGAGTCAGCTGTCGCGTCTCGCGAAGCTGATCAACGAGGCTGAACGCCCCGTCATCTATGCCGGCGGCGGTGTGATTGCGTCCGGTGCGACGAAAGACGTGGCGCAGCTGGCGCGGCGCGCGCAGATCCCTGTGGCGACGACGCTGATGGGGCTGGGCGCGTTTCCCGAGACGGATCCGCTTTCGCTGCGGATGGCGGGCATGCATGGAACGGCGGCCGCGAACTATGCGGTCAACTCGGCGGACCTCATCATTGCGCTGGGCGCGCGCTTCTCGGATCGTGTGACGGGCAAGCTGTCGGCGTATGCGAAGAAGGCGAAGATCGTGCATGTGGACTGCGATCCGGCTTCCATCGGCAAGAACGTGCGTGTGGCGCTGGGCATTGTGGCGGACGTCAAGGACGTGATCACCACGGTGCTGTCGCGCGTGAAGCCGGCAACGCATGAATCGTGGCTGGCGCAGATCGAGCAGTGGAAGAAGGAACGTCCGATGACGTATCGGATCCAGCACCCGAATGTGATTATGCCGCAGCAGGTGCTGGAGACGATCGACCATGTGACGAACGGCGAGGCGATTCTCGCAACGGACGTCGGTCAGCATCAGATGTGGGCGGCGCAGTATTTCCGCCACACGCATCATCGCCACTTCCTCAGTTCGGGCGGCATGGGCACGATGGGATATGGCATTCCGGCGGCCATCGGCGCGGCCATCGGCAAGCCCGACCACAAGGTCGTGGCCGTGTGCGGCGACGGTGGCGCGCAGATGACGTTCGAAGAGCTCGTGGTGGCCGTCGAACACAAGTTGCCTGTGACGTTCGTGGTGCTCAACAACGGGTGCCTCGGCATGGTGCGCCAGTGGCAGGAGCTCTTCTACGGCAAGCGCTACGCGGGTTCGATCCTCACGGTCAAGGGACGCCTGGCGAACGAGCGCCTCGAGCAGGATCTGAAGTACGATTACCTGCCGGACTTCATCAAGCTCGCCGAGGCGCATGGCGCCGAGACGTATCGCGTGATCGATCCGGCGAAACTCGAGTCGACGATCAAGAAGGCCGTGCGCAGTGAAAAAACAACCTTCGTGGAGGTCATCGTCGAACCGCGTGCGAACGTGTTCCCGATGCAGCCAGGCGGAAAACCTGTCGAAGAGATGATCTTCGGATAAGTTCCGAAAGGAATCGTGACGATGAGAAGACGAGGTCTGAGAGCGGCGGTTGCGCTGGTCGTGGGCCTCGTTTCCTTTTGGGTGGCCGGAGCCGAGGCGATTCCCGAAAAAGGGAAGGCGCAGATCGATCGCGCGGTTGAGAACGGCTTGCGCTTCCTCGCGGGGGCGTTGCGTCCGGATGGGACGTTCGAGGGGCGTGACGGACGAAGCGCGGCGCTGCCGGCGCTTGCGGGCATGGCGTTTCTTTCGCGCGGCAACGTACCCGGCCGTGGTCCCTACGGCGACATTCTGAACCGCACGATCGATTCGGTGCTTGAGAAGGCGGATCTGCGCGAAGACGCGCCGTATCGAGGCTACTTCGGCCAGGCGGAGAACGGTCGCATGTATGCGCATACGATCGCGACGCTCTTTCTCAGCGAATGTTCGGGCATGGTCGACGCACAGCGCCAGGCGCGCATCGATGCGGTGCTGCCGTTGGCCGTACGGGTGATTCTTGATGCGCAGCGTGCGCCGAAGGATAATCCGGACCATCTGGGCGGGTGGCGTTATCATCCCAATTCCAAGGACTCCGATCTTTCCTGCAGCGGCTGGGCGTTGATGGCGCTCCGGAGTGCGCGTCTGAATGGCGCCAGCGTACCGCCCGAAGCGATTGAGCAGGCCGTGCTGTTCATCAAGCGGACACGGCGAGAGAAGGACGGGGCGTTCAGCTACCAGGGCAATCGGGGACAGTATGCCGAGACGCTGACGGGTGCGGGCATTCTCTGTCTCGAACTGTGCGGACGCCACTTGGCGCCGGAGAATCTGGCGGCGGCGCGATTCGTGCGCGAGACCTATTCGAAGAAACTCGTGCCTGACAACGGCGGGTATGTGTTTTATGGACTCTACTATACGGCGCAGGGACTTTTCCACATCGGGGGCGCGACCTGGAAGGAATTCTATGCCTGGCTGGCCGAGACGTGGATTCCCCAGCAGCACGCCGATGGTTCGTGGGTGAATGCCCGTAACGGCAACGAAAGCAATTCGGTCTATGCGACTGCGATGCTCGTCTTGGCATTGACGGTGCCCGATCGCCAGCTGCCGATCTACCAGCGTGACGAAACAGTTGATTTGTGAGTTTTCAAAAAATGAAAGAGAGATGGAAATGAATGGCATGAAGTCGCTGAAGAGGTTGTCCGCTCAAACGTTGTTGCTGATGGGAGGATTGATGGCGGGAGGGGTGGCCCTGGGGGCGAAACCCGTTGCCGAACCGCCGCCGACGGACGGGATTTGTCCGGAGAAGATGCAGGCGATTTTCGACGAGGTGAAAACGCCGTTCAAATACGGGATGATCCTCGTACCGTCGCCCGGGGAGAAGTACGACAATCCTGTCGTCTACCGTCATCGCGATGCCTGGTATATGCTCTATATCCGCTATGACGGCAGGGGCTACGAAACGCATCTCGCGAAATCGACCGATCTCCTTCACTGGGAGAAGAAGGGCCTTGTGCTGAGTCGGGGCGAGAAGGGAACGTGGGATGCCGAACAGTCCGACGGCTTCCCGATGCTCCTCGACACGACCTGGGGAGGTTCCAACGAGCTGAAGACCTACGACAACCGCTATTGGCTCATGTACATCGGTGGCGCGAAACCGGGCTACGAAACGGATCCGCTGTCGACGGGTGTCGCCTACACGGACGATCCGTCCGTGCCGAAGTCGTGGGTGCGCTGGAAAAAGAACCCCGTGCTTTCGCCGATGGATCCCGATGTGCGTCCCTTTGAAAAGGTGACGCTCTACAAGCACTTTGCGGTGGAGGATCCCACGCGGGCGCTCGGCGGCCGTTTCGTCGATTTCTACAACGGCAAGAACGTCCGAGCCGAGGAACAGGTGGGCATCGCCGTTTCGGACGACATGGTCACCTGGCGCCGTTACGGGGCTGACGCTGTCATCACCGATGCGCGCGTGGGCGATCCGATGCTCCAGCGCATCGGCGATGTGTGGGTGATGTTCTACTATTGCTACGGACGTACCTGCAAGGGGGCCTTTGATACGTTCGCCTGTTCGCGCGATCTGGTCCACTGGACCAAATGGCAGGGCGAACCTCTTCTCAAGCCGAGCGAACCGTGGGATTCGGTCCATGCCCACAAGCCGTGGGTGATCAAGCACAACGGCGTGGTCTACCACTTCTACAATGCCGTGGGCAATCGCGGTCGCGGTCTCGCGCTCGCCACCTCGGTCAAGCTCGACCGTTAATGCGGCATTCGCCGCCCCGTCGTGGACGCATTCGTCCGAACTTTGATTGGTTGAATAGGGAGTCGTCTCGCCATGGCCACGCAGACAGGACATGATTTCAAGGCCCCATTCCCTCGGACCCGCTTTCTCGCGGGTTGGGGTGCGTTGAAGTGGTGTTTCCTTCTCGCCGTTTCGCTTTCCGGCGTTGCCGGTGCGGGACGGGTGGTGGAGTCTCCTTTGTTGCGCGGCGGCGACCCGGCGGTGGCGATGTCCGTCGATGTGACGGGCGAGAAGGAGATTCTGCTCACGGCGACTGTCGGCCCCGACAATTCCGACTACGATCAGGCCATTTGGGCGGAACCGCAGTTCGTGCTCGCCGACGGCACGTGGGTGGACGCAACGAAGTTGTCCGTTCCCTATGCGACGGTGGGTTGGGGTTCGTTCCAGGTCAACCAGGCGCCGTGGGTGAAGGGGCGCATTGTCACGCTGGGATCGTCGGACTTCGCCCGCTACTTCGCCGCGCATGCGCCCTCCGTGTTCTCGCTCGCGGTTCCCGCGCATGCGGTCCGCTTCGAGGCGAAGGTGGGCCTCACGAAGCTCAACGGCGTTGGCAGCTCCGTCTTCCGCGTCGAGACGGGCGTGGGGGCGGCGGTGGCACGCGCCCGGCAGGCGGCCGCCACGGCGGCGAAGACGATTCCGTCCCTGGGACATTTGCTTGCACATCGAAAGAGCCAGATCGCGGCCGCGCAGTGGAACGATCTCGCCCGGCGTTTCGTGTCCGCAACGAATGCCTGCGCGGCGGTGGACGCCGATTCGGCAAACGGGCGGGCCGCGTATTCCCCCAATGTCCTTGACGCGGCGGTGCAGGCGGGGAAAGAACTTGATCGCATCAAGCGTGCATTGATGATCGACCTCAATCCGGCGCTCGCCTTCGACCAGCTGCTCTTCATCCGCCGCAAGAACCGGCGCAGTTTCCTGCCGTGCAACTGGCAGAGCAATTCGATGCTGCCGAAGGATGGCCATGCCAACGAACTCTGTCTGCTCGATGTGAAGGGACCCGAGGCTGGCCGCACGAAGGTCGTCTATACCCCGCCGAACGGACAGCCCATCGCCGACGTGGAATTGCATTGGAACGCCGATCGTCTTCTCTTTTCCGGCATCGGCACCTCGAACGCCTGGCACGTTCTCGAGCTCGACCTCGCCTCGAAGAAAGTGCGGCAGGTCACGCCTCCGAATGCGCCCGACGTCAACTGCTACGACGCCTGCTACGTGCCCGACGGCCACATCATCTTCACCTGTACGGCGCTCAAGTATGCCGTACCCTGCGTCTGGGGTTCGACGCCCGTCGCGAACCTCTTCCGCGCGTGGGCGGACGGTTCGGGGATGGAACTCCTCGCGAACGACCAGGAGCATGCGTGGTGTCCCGAAGTGATGCCCGACGGCCGCGTGATGTACCTGCGCTGGGAGTACACCGACATCCCCCACGCCCATGCCCGCATCCTCTTCACCTGCAATCCCGACGGCACGAACCAGCGCGCCTTCTACGGCAGCAATTCCTTCTGGCCGAACAGCATGTTCTACGCGCGTCCGATCCCCGGGAAGCCCACGCAGTTCGTCGCGGTGCTCACGGGCCACCACGGCCTTCGCCGCGAAGGGCAGCTCGGCCTCTTCGACGTGACGCGCGGCACCGAGGAGGGCGAGGGTGCGATCCAGCTGCTCCCGGGCTACGGCAAGAAGGTCGATCCCATCGTGCGCGACCGGCTCTACAGCGGCACCTGGCCGATGAACCTGCATCCGTATCCGCTCGACGACACGACCTTCCTCGTGGCGCGACGCAACGAGGGCGAGGCGCGATACTCGCTCTACCTCATCGACCGCTTCGACAACGAAATCTGCCTCCTCCGCGAGGCGGACCACGATCTCTGCGAACCCGTGCCGCTGATGAAAACGCCCGTGCCGCATCCGCAGCCGGACCGCATCGACCCCGCGCGCAAAGACGCCCAGATCTACGTGGCCGACATCTACGAAGGTCCCGGCCTGAAGGCGATTCCGCGCGGCACCGTGAAGTCGCTCCGCGTCTACACCTACACGTTCGGCTTCCATAACGAAGGCGGCGTCTTCGGTGTCATCGGACTCGACGGTCCATGGGACATGCGCCGCATCTTGGGGACAGTCCCCGTGAATGCCGACGGCAGCGTCTATTTCCGCGTGCCTGCGAATACGCCCATCGCCGTCCAGCCGCTCGATGCCGAGGGACAGGCCCTGCAGGTGATGCGCAGCTGGTTCACGGCGCGTCCAGGCGAGTACCTCTCCTGCGCGGGCTGCCACGAGAAACAGGCGTTCGTGGCGCGAACGCCGCGTGCGGCCGCGAACATGAAACTGGAAGAGATCCAGTCCTGGCAAGGTCCCACCCGCAACTACGAGTTCCTGCGCGAAGTGCAGCCGGTTCTCGACGCCTTCTGCGTGCGGTGCCATCACGATGCCGATCCGGCGGACCGCGAGATGTTCGGCGACCGCCGGTGGAAGCCCGATCTTCGTCCGACGAAACTCACCGGCTGGCACACCGCCGCACCGGGTGCGCCGAATTGGATGGCGGCGGGCGGACACTTCACGCGCTCGTATTTCAATCTCGTGCGCTATGTGCGCCATCCGGGTCTCGAGAGCGACATCCACCTCTTCGAGCCGATGGAGTGGCACGCCGAAACGACGGAACTCATGATGCTCCTCGACAAGGGCCACCACGGCGTGACGCTTTCGGCCGAGGCGCGCGACCGGCTGGTGACCTGGATCGACCTCAATGCGCCGTTCCACGGACGGTGGCAGACCGTCGTGGGCGAGGCTGCGAAAGGACGCGAGGCCTTGCGCGAGCGTCGCCGCGAACAGTATGCCGGGTTTAAGGAAAACCATGAAAAGATCGAGACGCCGCCGGTGAAGCTCACGGCGCCGCCGCCGCGCGCGCCGCTTCCGTCCCTGCCGCCGCTGACCGTTGCGGGCTGGCCGTTCGATCCGGCCGCGAAACGGTCCGCCCCCGCGGCGCCGCTCGTGCTTGCACCGGGCGTGGAGCTGCCGCTCGTCGCGATTCCCGGCGGTACCTTCGTGATGGGCTCGAACGACGCAGGCGCGGAAGGGGACGAACGTCCCGCCGCCGCCGTGCGGGTGGCGCCGTTCCTGATGGGCGTGCGCGAGGTGACGAACCGCGAATTCCGCGAATTCGATCCGAAGCACGATAGCCGCTGCGAGTCGCGCCACAACTACCAGTTCGGCGCAACGGGCTACGATGTGAATGGCGACGACCTGCCGGTGGTGCGCGTTTCCTGGACGAAAGCCGTCCAATTCTGCGCGTGGCTCTCGAAGAAGACGGGGCGCACCGTGCGTCTGCCCACCGAAGCCGAGTGGGAGTGGGCCGCGCGTGCGGGAAGTACGCGTCCGTTCTGGTGGGGCGCGGATGCGGGCAATTTCGCGCCGTTCGCGAACCTGGCCGACATCTCGCTCGGGGATTTCTCGGCGAACTGTTACGAAAACGACCGTTTTAAGGCGCGTTTTGGCAATGTGGAGAACATCTACGACAACTGGATCCCGCAGGCGCACGCGGTGAACGACGGCGCGTTCCTCGAGGAGAAAAGCGGGAAGTGGAAGCCGAATCCGTGGGGACTCTTCGACCTGCACGGCAACGTGGCCGAGTGGACGCAGTCGAAGTATCGTCCGTATCCCTATGTGGCGGACGACGGACGCAATGCGCCGGACGGCGACGAGCGGCGCGTGGTGCGTGGCGGCTCGTGGATGTCGCGGCCGAAACGCGCCACGGCCTCCTACCGCCGCGCGCATCGTCCCTACGCGCCCGTCTTCGACGTAGGCTTCCGCATCGTCGTGGAGTAAGCCGTTCTGGGTGAAAACCTAAGGGAAATCTCGTGGGTACCGTTGCACGGGGGGGCTACTTTTGATAAAATATCCGCCTGAGGGTAAAAAGGCCCTCTGGTTGAAGGGATAAAACAGAAATGAGCAAAGAGTACAAAGTCGGCCTGGTCGGTGTCGGCGCCGTGGGCGCCGAGATGATCCAGGTGTTGAAGGATCGCAAGTTCCCGTGCGGGAAGGTGCAGGTGTTTGCTTCGCGCGAACGCGACGAAGTGATCAACGGTGAGACGTATCACGTGCTCAAGGCGGACGAGGATTCGTTCAAGGGGCTCGACATTGTGCTGTTCGCGGGCAAGACGGATGTCGCCCTGCAGCTGAAGGATGCGGTCGTGAAGGCCGGCGCGAAGATGATCGACAATTCACGCGCGTTTCGTCAGGATCCCGAGGTGCCGCTCGTGGTGCCGCAGGTGAATGCCGAGGACCTCGACTGGAACAAGGGCGTGATCGCGAATCCGAACTGCACGACGGCCATCATGCTTGAGGCGGTGGCGCCGCTTCACAAGGCCAAGAAGCTCAAGCGCCTCATTGCGTCCACCTACCAGGCGGCTTCGGGCGCCGGCAAGCCGGGTCTCGACGAACTCGAAGACCAGATCCAGTCCTATGCGAAGGGCGAACCGCTCACGGTCAAGGCGTTCCAGCATCAGCTGATGTACAATCTCATTCCGCACATCGACAAGTTCGACGAGACGAACTGGTATACGCTCGAAGAACTCAAGATGCGCAACGAAGCGCGCAAGATGCTTCACCTGCCGGACCTCAAGCTCAGCTGCACCTGCGTGCGCGTGCCGATCGCCCGGGCCCACTCCGAATCGCTCAACCTCGAGTTCGAAGAGGACATCACGCCGGAAGAGGCGCGCGAAATCCTTTCGAAGGCCGAGGGCGTGCGCGTGGTGGACGATCCGCTGAACGGCGGTTATCCGATGCCGCTTGACGCGACGGCGAAGTACGACGTTCTGGCAGGCCGTATCCGTCAGGATATCAGCCGCGACGACAAGAAGGGCCTTGAAATGTTCGTTTCGGGCGACCAGCTGTTGCGTGGGGCGGCCCTCAATGCCGTCGAAATCGCCGAGCAGCTCGTCAAGCGCGGTCTCGTTTAAACGAAACTGTGCGAAGAACGTGTCAGATTTCAATTGGATACAGACCTAACTCGGTAACACAAACAAAGGAGATGAGCACATGAAGAAAATCATACTAACTGTCCTTGCAGCCGTTCTTTGCGCCGGTACGACGTTTGCGTCCGGCAGGCATCATAACAAGGTCCGGAAGGGCGAAGTCGCCGCCGGCATTGCCGCCGGTGTGGTGGGCGCGCTGATCGGCGCCCCCGAACCTCCGCCTCCGCCGCCGCCCGTGGTGGTCCAGCAGCCGGTCGTCGTCCAGCAGCCGGGCGTTCAGCCGGTGGTGACGCCGCCTGTGGTCGCGCAGCCTGTCGTCGCTCAGCCGGTGGTGGCCCAGCCTGTTGTTCAGCCTGTGGTGGCGCAGCCCGTGGTGGCCCCTGTGGTGACACGCCCGGTCGTGGTACCTCCGCCGCCGCCGCCGCGTAGGCCTTATCGTCGCTGGTAACGAGGAGTCGCGCTCGGTGTATCTTAAGCAACTCGACATCCTCGGTTTCAAGTCCTTTGCGGACCGTACCCGGCTCACCTTCGAGCCGGGTATGATTGCTATCGTGGGACCCAACGGTTGCGGCAAGTCAAACGTTTCGGACTCCATCCGCTGGGTCCTCGGCGAACAGCGCCCGACGGCGATTCGCTGCTCGAAGCTGGTGGATGTCGTCTTCAACGGCACCGACACGCGCAAGCCCCTCGGCATGGCCGAGGTTTCGATCACCTTTGCGGACTGCGAGGGTCTGCTCGGTACCGAGTACCACGAGGTGACGGTGACGCGCCGCGTCTACCGTGACGGCTCGGGCGAATATTTCATCAACAAGACGAAGTGCGGTCTGAAAGACGTCAAGCGTCTCTTCATGGGTACCGGTATCGGTACGACCTCGTACTCCGTCATGGCACAGGGCCAGATCGACCAGATTCTGTCGTCCAAGCCGGAAGACCGGCGTGCGGTCTTCGAAGAAGCCGCCGGCATTACGAAATTCAAGGCCGACCGCAAGGAGGCGCTGCGCAAGATCGACCAGACGGAGCAGAACCTGCTGCGCGAAGCGGACGTGCTGCGCGAAATGAAGCGGCAGATCGGGTCGCTGCAGCGTCAGGTCGGCAAGGCCGAGAAATTCAAAGAGCTGCGCGATGAACTGCGCGGACTCGACATCTACGTGAGCAAGGGCAAGATCCAGGCGTTCAATCTCGCCCTTGAAATGAATGCCGCCAATCAGCGCGAAACCGAGCAGCAGATCCAGGATGCGACGGTGGAAGTGAACGCCGCTGAAAGCGCGAGCCAGCAGATCCACGCCGACATGCACCAGCTCGAGGAGCGGCTCGCGGCGTTGCAGGCGCAGCAGGCCCAGGCGGAAAGCGCCTACGCCCGTGCGCGCGAGGTGATCGGCGTCAACGAGCAGCGCATCGCCGAGTATCGTGCCTGGAGCGACCGCGACGGACGCGAAATCAATGCGACGCGCCAGCAGCTCGAAGAGATCGGCATGCAGACGGACTCGCTGGCGCAGAAGACGTCGTTGCTGGAGGATGGCCTGGAAGCCGCCAAGGTCGCGCTCGAAGAGGCGGAGAACGCGTTTAACGCCGCGAGCGCGAAGATCGACGATTTGCGTCAGACGCTGCAGGAAGCGCGCAGCGAATCCGTCGCCTGCGATCGCCATGCGGCCGAAGTGCGCGATGCGATTGCGCAGATCGAAGCGCAGGCGCGCGAACAGTATTTGAAGCGGGAGCGCCTTGCGAGCGAAGAGGCGCAACTCAAGGTGAGCGTCGCCGAGATCGAGGCGACACTCGCCGATGTGCGGACGCGTCTCGACGAAGCGCGCGCCGCGGAAGAGGCGGCGGCGACGACGAGCGAAACGGCCGAAGAACAGCGTGCGGCGCTTGCCGCCGAAATCGATGACCTGCGGACGAACTTCGGCAAGATGCAGGCTGAGGCGGCGGCGAAAGAGGCGCAGCTCGATGTGTTGCGGGCCGAGGCGGCGAACGACGAAGAGCCGGAGGACGAGAATCCCGAATCGATTTCCGCGAAGTTCGGCGCCCCCGCAGAACGCCTCTTGGGTGACGTCTATCTGCTGGATGTCAAGCCGGGCGCCGTGAAGGCGGGGTTGCCGGTCGTTTCCTCGAATCCGAACGTGCCGGGTATCAAGTATGTGACGACCGAGGGCGTGGTGAAGAGCGACCTGGGCGTCGAAGTGTGGGTTCCGTCGAAGGCGGCCGAGTCGGCCGTCAACCGCAAGATCCAGATCGCCGACACCGAAAAGGCGCTCGAGGAACTGCGCACGCGCATTGAAACGGGACGTCAGACGCTGGCCACGGGCGCGGAACGCAGCGCGGCCCTCGCCGAGCAGGTGAAGGCGGCGGCGGGGACGCTTGCAAACGCCCGTCGTGCGGCGGCGCAGGCGGAAGGCGAGTACGGCAGCGTCGAGCGCGATGCGACGACGCTGAAGGACCGCCTGGCGCGCGTGAGCGCCGAACTCGCGGCGGTGAAGGCCGCAAATGCAGGCGACGATGCGCGCCGCGAGGCACTGGCGGCCGATTTGGATGCGACGCTCGCGAAGCGCGACGCCTTGATGGACCGCACCGCGAGCCAGCAGGAAGAACTGCAGCAGCTTGAAATTCTGCACGGCGAAGAGAGCCGGCGGCTCACCGAGCGCCGGATCGCGGCTGCGCAGATGGAAAACGAACTTCAGCTGACGGCGCAGCAGAACGCCGACGCCGAACGCCGGCGCGACGAACTGCAGAAGATGATCGCGGGCCGCGAAGCCGGCATCCGCGGCTATGAGGATTCCATTCAGCGCCTGCGCGACGAAACGGCGGAGCTGATGGGATCCCTCGACGATTTGAAGCAGGGTGCGGTTGACATCCATGGCGCGGTGGAGCAGGCGCGCGTCGAGCGCACGGAACTGCAGGGGAAGCTGTCGGCGTTCGAAGGCGGCGTGGGCGCGAAGCGTGCGGCCTTGGACAAGGCGCGTGAATTCAAGGGTAAGCTTGAAGTCGCCGCGACGGAAGCGACGATGCGCCGGCAGAACATCTACGACCATTTGAACCAGGAGTACGGACTTGATGCGCAGGCGGTGCTGCGCGAGCCGGATCCGGACTGGAAGGGCGGGGAGCCGCCGCCGAACGACGTGCTGGAAGAGCGCGTCAATGCGCTCAATGCGCAGATTGCGGCGTTGGGACCTGTCAACATGGTGGCCATCGAAGAGTTCCGCGAACTCGAAGAGCGCTACACGAAGGAGAAGGAGCAGGAAGCGGACCTTCTGGCGGCGAAGGAGCAGATTCTCGCGCTCATCACGAATCTGAACGACACGAGCGGACAGATGTTCCGCAGCACATTCGAGCAGGGCAACCAGAACTTCCAGCGGATGTTCACCAAGCTCTTCAACGGCGGCGAGGCGCGTCTGGTGCTGCTGGAGAATGCCGAGGATCCGCTGGAATGCGGTATCGACATCATTGCGCGTCCGCCCGGGAAGCGTCCGCAGTCGGTCACCCTGTTGTCGGGCGGCGAGCGTACGATGACGGCCGTGGCGTTGCTCTTCGCGATCTTCATGATCAAGCCCGCGCCGTTCTGCATGCTGGACGAACTCGACGCCGCTTTGGACGATGCGAACATCGGCCGTTTCGTCGATGCGCTCAAGGAGTTCCTCGATCGCAGCCAGTTCCTGATCATCACGCACAACCAGCATACGATTGCCGGATCCGACCTCGTGTACGGCGTGAGTCAGCAGGAGAAGGGCATCTCGCGCATCATCTCGATGCGCCTGACGGATATCGGCATCAAGCCCGTGCCCGAAGACGAGAAGAAGAAGTCGACGAAGGACGAGGCAAAGAAGGACGACGCCAAATGAACGCGTGCGCGCACGTGGGCCGTCTCGTCGCCGTCCTCGGTCTGATGGGGCTCGGGGTGTTCGCCGCGCCCGAGAATCCCGTCTATCCGCACAGTACGCCCGACCCGACGTGCTGGCGTGCGCCCGATGGTTCGTGGCGGCTGTCTTCGACCTCGCTGGGGATTCTTGCGAGCAAGGATTTCTTCACCTGGGAACATACGCACCGCCGCCTTTTCACACGTGAGGACGAGCGGCGCATTCGCGCGCGCTGGCACCATATCTGGGCGCCGGATGTGATCAAGTTCGGCAACGAGTACCGTCTCTATGTGACCCATATCAACGGGGCGGACGACAGTGCGATCTTCGTCTATTCGTCCAAGAGCGCGGACGGCCCCTTTACCGACGGCAAGATGATCACCTACGGCAAGGAGACGGGGATTATCGATACAATCGATCCCGAAGTGGTGAAGGATCCGGCATCGGGCCGTTTGTGGCTTTTCTTTGGTTCGACGGGACGCGTCCATCGGGTTCCGCTCAGCGCGGACGGCAAGTCGATCGCACGCGGGGCGAAGCCCGTGCCTGTGGCGGGCCGGCATGTGCACGCGAATCCGGATCGCCTTCATGTCCTCGAGGGCACTTACCTCTACCATCGAAAGGGCTGGTGGTATCTGTTCGCCAGCCGGGGACGCTATGCCGACTGGTCGTATGCGATCGTCGTGGGGCGCGCGCGCAAGCTGACGGACGATTTTGTCGACCGCGAAGGACGGCTGCTCAAGGAGGGATTCGGCACGGTGATTCTCAAGAGCGACCGCGGCGACGCGTTTTTCGGTCCGGGGCACAATGCCGAAATCGTGACGATCCGAGGTCGTGATTTCATGCCGTTTCACTGTCATGTCGAGGGCGAACATCGCAATCAGCGACCGCTGTTCATCCAGGAAATCTTCTGGGATCGCGACGGGTGGCCCTCGTTCAAATCGCTTAAACCGCAGAAGCAAGTCAAGGAGTAAGAAAAGATGAATCGTACATTGTCCACACTCGCCGTGATGGCGACAGCGTTGCCGCTCGTCGGTATGAACCTCAAGCCGGGCGATGTGATCAGCGGCTTTGCCGTCAAGAGCATCCAGGAACTGCCGGAAGTGCAGGGACGCCTCGTGCGCATGGAGTATCAGAAGAACGGTGCCGATCTCGCCTGGCTCGATCGCGACGACGACAACCAGACCTTCGCCATCGGCTTCCGCACGCTGCCGGACGACGATACGGGCGTGCCGCACATCATCGAGCACTCGGTGCTGTGCGGGTCCGACAAGTATCCCGTCAAGGAACCGTTCGTGGATCTGCTCAAGAGCTCGTTCGCGACGTTCCTCAACGCCTTCACGAGTTCCGATTCCACGATGTATCCCGTCTGCTCGCGCAACGGTGCCGATTTCCTCAACCTGATGGACGTCTATCTCGACGCCGTGTTCCATCCGTTGAGCGTCAAGTCGCCGCTCGCGTTCCGTCAGGAAGGCTGGCACTACGAAATCGATTCCGCCGAGGGCGAGTTGAAGCGCAACGGCATCGTCTACAGCGAAATGAAGGGGGCGTACTCCTCGCCCGAGCGTCGTCTCTATCACGAGATCCGCCGCCTGCTCTATCCGGATACCTGCTATGGTTATTCGTCCGGCGGCGATCCCGCGGCGATTCCCACGCTCACCTACGAGAAGTACAAGGCGTTCTACCACCGCTTCTACCAGCCGAGCAACTCGCGCATCTTCCTTGACGGCAAGGTCGATCTTGCGAAAGTGCTCGCCAAGCTCGACGAGTACCTCGCGCCCTATCCGCGGACGAAAGTCGATGCGGAATTTGTCCTTCAGAAGCCCGTGTCGGCGGAGAAGACGATGAAGTACGAGGTGGGGGCCGACGAGCCGACCGAAGGCAAGATCCTGCTGGGCGACGCCTGGGTGTTCGCGCGTTTTGACGAACGCGAGAAATACATGGCGATGGACGTGATTACGGACGCGCTGGCGGGCTCGAACGAAGCGCCGCTCAAGAAGGCGTTGCTCGAGAAGGGCCTCTGCGAAGACCTCCACTTCGGGGTTGGCGGCGGTTACCAGCTGGAGGTCTCGCTGATGGTCAAGAATGTGAAGGCCGAGAATGTGAAGGCCGTGCGGCAGACCGTGCGCGACACGCTGGCGGCGCTGGCGGAAAAGGGTCTTGACCATGCGCGCCTTGAGGCGCTTTTGGACCATGCCGAGTTCGTCGATCGCGAGAAGGACTGCGGCAGTACGCCGCGTGGACTCTCCTTCTTCACGGATGCGATCGACTTCTGGCTCTACGGCGGCGATCCGGCGGATGCCTTCCGCAATGCGTCCCGTTTCGCCTCGCTGCGCAAGAAGCTCGCGGCCGGCTGGTTCGAACAGCTCGTGCGTGAAGCCTTCCTGAACAACCCGCACCATGTGGCGCTGACGTTCGAGCCGTCGAACACGCTCGGCGCGGAACAGGAAAAGGCCGAGAAGGCGGCGCTGGCGAAGGTCAAGGCCGGTTGGAGCAAGGCGCAGCTGGAGCAGACGATGGCCGAGTTCAAGGAACTGCGGGCGTATCAGACGACGCCGGATCGTCCGGAAGACACGGCCAAGTTGCCGGTGCTCGCGGTGAAGGACATTCCGCTGGAAGGTCCGGTGACGAAAGTCGTCACGGAGAAGGTCGACGGTCTGACGGTGGTGCGTCCGCATACGCAGGCCAATGGCGTGGCGCATCTGCAGCTTGTGTTTGCGCTGGACGATCTGACGGATGCGGAACTGGCCGACGTGCCGATGCTCGCGTGCGTGCTGGGCGATCTCGCGACGGCGAAGCACGACATCGAAACGCTCCGCAACGAACTCGACGGCAAGCTGGGACGCTTCCACATGGGCTATACGGTTGCCGGTCGTTTCGGAACGGATCTGGCGCGTCCGTACTTCTGTGTCTTTGCGTCGTCCCTCGAATCGAAGTGGGGCGAGGTGCTGCGTCTTGTGCCGGAAGTGCTGCTTGAAACCTCCTACGCCGACAAGGCGGCCATCGGCAATCTGCTGAAGCAGCGCCGCATCGGCAAAGAGCGTTCGACGACGGGCCTGGGGGCGCGTCCGTATCCATTCCGTCGTGCGGCGGCGCAGCTCACGGTGCGTGGCGCGATCGAGGAGCGTCTCAACGGTTTTGCGCAGATTCGCCATCTGCAGCAGGCGGATGCGGCGTTTGCGCAGCAGGCCGATGCGTATTGTGCGCGTCTGGCGGCGCTGGCGAAGAAGATCTTCGTCAAGGAGCGCGCGGTGGCGTGCCTGACGGACAACGTGCCGGCCCGGTGGGCGGGCGATCTTGTCGCGCGGCTGCCGCACGGTACGATGGGCGCGACGGCGGTGCATCCGCTCTTCCCGCGGAGCAAGGAAGGATTCCGCATCGCGGCGGGAATCGGTTTCGCCGCACGAGTGGCGCATCCGTCGAAGGCCGTCTACTCGGGGCAGGGCGTCGTCGCGGCGCGCATCCTTTCGCTTGCGCACCTGTGGAACGAAATCCGCGTGAAGGGCGGTGCCTATGGCGGCAACTTCCGCGTGAACACAGACGGCGATGCGGGCTGGCTCTCGTGGAACGATCCGAAGCCAGGCCGTTCGCTCGATGTCTATGCGGGCTGCGGCGAGGCGCTGCGCGCGTTTGTGGACGGTAAGGATTCCCTCGACCGCTATGTGGTGAGTTCGGTCGCCGCGACGGAGCCGTACCTGTCGGCGAGCGCCGAGGCGAACGAGACGATGGACCACTATCTGTCGGGAATCACGAATGCCGACTTGCAGCGCCGTCGCGCCGAAATGCTGAAGACGACGAAGGACGATCTGCGTGCGTTCGCGAAAACACTTGACCAGCTCGCGGCGGAAGCCGCCATCTGCGTGCTGGCGGGCGCCCAGCCGATGGAGGCCTGCAAGGACAAGCTCGACGTGATCGAGAATGTCGTGGCCGAACCGGCCAAGAAATAAAATTGAAACAGAGGTGGGTGAAGTATGCTATAATAGTCGCATGATGAACAACTTCCCCACCTTTCTCAAGGATGCCTTCCCGAAGCGTCCTGTCGATTTACACAAGTACACCGCCGGTACCGTGACCGTGGTGGGCGGGTCGTCGCATTATGTCCACGCGCCGGTCATTGCCGGTCTCGGGGCGCGTTCGGCCGGCGCGGGGTTGATCCAGCTCGTCGTGCCCGACGCCTCCCGCATCGCGGCGGGGGCGCTCGTGCCCGAAGCGACGTTTACCAAGCAGACGCCGGCCTGCGTGCCGCCGAAGGCGGATGTCACGGTGATCGGCATGGGCCTTGGCGTTACGCCGAATACCGAAATGCTGCTCTCGCGTCTGCTCTCCGGCAGTGTGGGACGGTTCGTGCTGGACGCGGATGCGCTCACGATCCTGGCCCATTGGTATGCGAAGGCGGATCATACGCTGCCCGTCGTGGAGGGACAGTCCCTCGTGCTGACGCCCCATGCGGGCGAAGCGGCGCGTCTGCTCGCCTGTACGTCGGAAGAGGTGCTGGCGGATCGTGCGGGCGCCTTGCGCGAGATCGTCGCGCGCTATCACGCCGTGACCGTGCTGAAGGGTCCGCACACGCTCGTCGGCGCACCGGACCGGTCTGACTTTTTCACCTCCGAGGCGGGGAATCCCTTTATGGCGCTGGGCGGAATGGGCGACTTGCTCTCGGGCATTCTGGCCGCCCGCTGGGCCGCGCTTGCCAAGCGCGGAACGGACGATGCCTTCCTCGCGTCGGCCGCCGCCGTGTGGCTGCATGCCACGGCGTCCGACACAATCGTCTCCGCCACGCCGCCGGAGGATCCTTCTGTCGTCAACACCGCACGTCATGTCGCATCGCTTTGCGTTCTCCAGGAAAGGGGCTAGCATCTATGGTCAACTATGATTCGCTCATTAAGCATCTCACGCTCGTCGCACCGCAGAAATTCGGTGTTCTTTCCCAGCAGAATCTTCCCACGGCGGAACGGCTGCAGGCGTCCTTCCCCGATCGTCTGCGGTGCCTCTTCTCGCCGGAACACGGGTGGTTCGGATTCGCGGGGCCGGGCGAAAAGACGGCAAACGAAATGCATCCCGTGTGGCAGATCCCCATCCACTCGCTCTATGGCGAAACGCGTCGTCCCACGCCGGCGATGTTCGAGGGACTGGATCGTGTGGTGGTCGACCTGCAGGACCTTGGCGTGCGGTGCTACACCTACCTGGCGACGTTGAAGAACATGCTTGAGGCTGCGGCGGAGGCGAATGTCGCCGTCACCGTGCTGGACCGTCCGATCCCGCTCGGGGGCGTGGTGGACGGTCCGATGCGCGATCTGGCGTTTGCCTCCTTCGTCGCGCCGCTCAATATCCCGCTCTGCCACGGCATGACGCCGGGCGAATGCGCGCGCTACATCGTGCGGGAGGAACATCTGGAAGTCGACCTGACGGTCATCAAGATGAAAGACTGGTCGCACGCGGATCGTGCGCCGTGGTTGAACTTCGTGCCACCGTCGCCGGCGATTCGCAGCTGGGATACGGCGGCGCTCTATCCCGCCACGGTGTTCACCGAGGCGTTTCCCGCGCTTGACTGCGATCGGGCGGGGTCGCTTGCATTCCGCGTGCTCGGTGCGCCGTGGCTTGATGCGCCGCGGATTTTGAGCGAGGTCAGAGACGTGCTGCCCTCGTGCGGACTCGGCGCGCGCGTCATCAAGTACAAGCCGCAGGGCGGTCGCTACGCCGGGCAGGTTCTGGACGGCATTCTGCTGTCGATCGCGCAGCCGGATGCGTTCTATCCCGTGACGGGCGGGACGATGGTGTTCGCCGACATCTGGCAGCGTTATGCCGATGAGATGATGCAGGAGGCGAACCCCACGTGGCTCGACAAGCTGTCGGGGTCCTGCGAACTGCGCGAGTCGATGCATGGCGATGCGTTGAACGAACTGCTTCAGAAGTGGATCGACGAACAAGAGGTCTATCACGCCAAGCGTGTCAACCTCTATCCCTAACAGACTGACGAAGGACGACAAGATGAAATACATTTTAGCATTGGATGCCGGTACGACATCGAACCGGGCGATTCTTTTCGACCACGAAGGGCGCATCGCCGCCGTGGCGCAGCAGGAGTTCCGGCAGATCTATCCCCAGCCCGGCTGGGTCGAACACGATGCCGAGGAAATCTGGCGCGTGCAGCTCGCCGTGGCGCGAGAGGCGCTGGCGAAAGCCGGTGCGACGGCGGCGGACATTGCGGCCATCGGCATCACCAACCAGCGCGAAACGACCGTGGTGTGGAATCGCGAGACGGGCAAGCCCGTGGCGAATGCGATCGTGTGGCAGTGCCGCCGTACGGCACCGTACTGCGACGAGCTGAAGGCGAAAGGACTCGCCGAGAAGATCCGCGAGAAGACGGGACTCGTCGTCGACGCCTATTTTTCGGGTACGAAGATCCGCTGGATTCTCGAGAACGTGCCGGGTGCGCGGGCGGATGCCGAGGCGGGGAAACTCGTCTTCGGGACGATCGACACGTGGCTCATCTGGAACCTCACGGGCGGCAAAGTGCATGTGACGGACTATTCGAATGCGTCGCGTACGATGCTCTTCAACATCAAGACGCTCGCGTGGGACGACGAGATCCTTGCCGAATTGGACATTCCGCGTGCGCTCCTTCCGGAGGTGCGTCCGTCGAGCGCCGTGTATGGCGAGACGGATCCCGCGCTGTTCGGCGGTGCGATCAAGATCGCGGGAGCGGGCGGCGACCAGCAGTGTGCGCTCTTCGGCCAGACGTGCTTCCGTCCGGGCGAGGCGAAGAATACCTACGGGACCGGATGCTTCATGCTGATGAACACGGGCGACCAGCCGGTGAGTTCCAAGAACGGACTTCTGACGACGATCGCCTGGGGCGTCGGCGGGAAGGTCGAGTACGCGCTTGAAGGCAGCGTGTTCGTGGCGGGTGCGGCGATCCAATGGCTGCGCGACGAACTGGGGCTGCTTGAAAAGTCGTGCGATTCCGAAGCCTTGGCCGAAAGCGTGTCCGATACGAACGGCTGCTACGTAGTGCCGGCGTTCACGGGGTTGGGGGCGCCGTATTGGGATCCCTATGCGCGCGGTGCCGTACTGGGTTTGACGCGGGGTGTCAACCGGGCGCATCTTGTCCGTGCGACGCTCGAGTCGCTTGCCTATCAGACGGCCGACGTGCTGGCGGCGATGGTCGCCGACTCGGGCGTAAAGCTCGGGGTGTTGCGTGTCGACGGCGGGGCGTCGGCGAACGGTTTTCTGATGCGCTTCCAGGGCGACGTGCTCGGGGTCGAGGTGGAACGGCCGGCGTGCATCGAAACGACGGCGTTCGGCGCTGCCTCGTTCGCGGGGCTCGCGGTCGGGTTCTGGTCCTCGCAGGACGAACTTGTCGCCCTGCGCAAGGTCGACCGGACCTTCACGCCGACGCAGGACGCCACCTGGCGTGAGGAGGCGCTCAAGGCGTGGCATGCGGCCGTGGCGCGCGTCCGCAGCTGAAGGGCTTTTGAACCCCGCGAATTTTCCACTTGCCGAGAAGGGCGGGTTATGCTATAATAGCAACTCAATTTTTCGAACAGGAGAAGTAGAAATGAGTCAGCATCGTAGTCTGAAGGGATCGAGCAAGATCACGTCCAAGCGCAACGTTCTCAAGCGTTTCGAGCGCGTCAACCTGCTGCAGGCCCGCGGCCAGTGGAAGGAAGGCGATCGTGGCCTGGGTCTGCGTAAGACCAAGCCCGAAGCCTAATCGCCATTTTCAAGGCAGAAAAGGAGAGGGGACTCGGAGGTCGTTCGGCCTCTGGGTCCGCTGTCTTTTTATTTCCGTCCTTCCCCCTTGCTTCTACCCTTTAACACCTACCCTTTAACACCTAACCTTTAACTTCTACCCTCTACACTCTGACCTCTCCCCCCCCCTAATCTTTAACATTTAACTTTTAATCTTTAACTTCTACTTTCTCCCCACTGACCTCTACCCGCTAATCTTTAACCTTTAACTTTTAATCTTTAATCTTTAATCTTTAGCGCTTGAATTATCCCCCTGAACGGGGTATAATATTAGTTCAATTTTCATTAACCCGAAGAAGGAATAGGAACATGGCAAAGAAGATCATGGTCGACGGTAATACCGCGGCCGCGCAGATCGCCTTCGCGTGCTCGGAAGTGGCGGCGATCTACCCGATCACCCCGTCCTCGCCGATGGCGGAAACGTGCGACGAACTCGCCGCAGCGTGCAAGACGAACATCTGGGGCTCGACGCCCTCGATCGTCGAGATGGAATCTGAAGGTGGTGCGGCCGGTGCGGTGCATGGCTCGCTCACGACGGGCTCGCTCACGACGACGTTCACGGCGTCGCAGGGTCTGTTGCTCATGATCCCGAACATGTACAAGATCGCGGGCGAACTCGCCCCGACGGTGTTCCATGTTTCCGCGCGTTCGCTGGCGTGCCAGGGTCTCTGCATTTTCGGCGACCAGGGCGACGTGATGGCGTGCCGTCAGACGGGTTTCGCGATGCTCTGCTCGAACAGCGTGCAGGAAGTGCACGATCTCGCGCTCGTCGCGCATGCGTCGACGCTCGAGAGCAAGGTGCCGTTCCTCCATTTCTTCGACGGCTTCCGTACGTCGCATGAAGTGCAGAAGATCGACGAGATCCCGACGGAGACGATCCGCGAGATGATCGACGACAAGTTCGTCGAGGACTTCCGTGCGCGTGCGCTCGATCCGGAGCATCCGACGATGCGCGGTACGGCGCAGAACCCGGACATCAACTTCCAGGGCCGCGAAAGCTGCGAGAAGTACTACCAGGCCACGCCGGCGATCGTCCAGAAGTACATGGACAAGCTCGCGAAGCTCACAGGCCGTGCGTACAAGCTTTACGACTACGTTGGCGCGCCGGATGCCGAGTACGTCGCCATCGCGATGGGTTCGGGCTGCGACACGCTGCACGAGACGGTTGACGCCCTCGTGAAGGAAGGCAAGAAGGTCGGTCTCGTGAAGGTGCACCTCTACCGTCCGTTCTCGATGAAGGACTTCGTCCAGGCGATCCCGGAGACCGTCAAGGTCATCACGGTGCTCGACCGCACGAAGGAACCGGGCGCGATCGGCGATCCGCTTTACCTCGATGCGTGCGCGGCGATCGGCCAGGCGAAGCAGCAGGGCCTCATCAAGTATGCGTATCCGAAGATCCTCGCCGGCCGCTATGGTATCGGTTCGAAGGATTTCACGCCGAACATGTGCGCGAACATCTTCGCGAACATGGCTTCCGAGCAGCCGAAGGACCGCTTCGTGGTCGGCATCATCGACGACGGTACGCCGACGGCGCAGTACATCCTCGGCGACGAGAACTTCGTCGTGCCGAAGGGCGACCGCAAGGAGTGCATGTTCTGGGGTCTCGGCGCGGACGGTACGGTCGGCGCGAACAAGAACTCCATCAAGATCATCGGCAATTACACCGAGAACTACGCGCAGGGCTACTTCGAGTATGACTCCAAGAAGTCCGGCGGCGTGACGATCTCCCACCTCCGCTTCGGTTCGGACATGATCCGCAGCCCGTACTTCATCAACACGGCCGACTTCACGGCGTGCCACTGCTTCCCGTACCTCGAGAAGTACGACATGCTCAAGGCCGCGAAGCCGGGTTCGGTGTTCCTGCTCGCCTCGCCCTACACGGCGGCCGAGATCTGGGACCACCTGCCGGTGGAAGTCGAAGAGGCCATCATCGCCAAGCAGATCAAGTTCTACGTGATCGACGCGGCGAAGATCGCGCGTGAGAACGGCATGGGCACGCGTACGAACACGGTGCTCCAGACCGCGTTCTTCAAGCTCTCCGGCATCACGCTCAAGAAGGCCGACGGCACGGTGCTCGATCCGGTGCAGGTCCTGAAGGACTACGCGACGAAGGCGTACTCCAAGAAGGGCGAAGAAGTCGTGGCGATGAACCACAAGTGCATCGAAGCCGCGAGCGCGGCGATCGAGGAGGTCAAGTATCCGGCGACGGTTTCGGCGAAGGCCGTGAAGATGCCGCCGGCGGTTTCGAACGAAGCGCCGGAGTTCATCAAGTCCGTCTCCGCGAAGATGATCGCGCAGAAGGGCAACGAGCTCACGGTTTCGCAGATCCCGGACGACGGTACGTGGCCAACGGCGGCGACGCAGTGGGAAAAGCGCAATGTCGCGGCCTTCATCCCCGCGTGGGATCCCTCCGCCTGTATCCAGTGCGGCAACTGCCTTGCGATCTGCTCGCACGCCGCGATCCGCATGAAGGTCTACAACGACGACGACCTCGCCAACGCCCCCGCCACGTTCAAGTCGGCAGAGGCCAAGGCCCTCACCAAGGCGTTCGGCACGAAGGTCACGATCCAGGTCGCGCCTGAAGACTGCATGGGCTGCGAGCTCTGCGTCGTCCAGTGCCCGATGAAGGCCAAGGGCGCCCTCAAGATGGTCGAGCAGATTCCGCTCCGCAAGACCGAGGCCGAGAACTGGAAG
>JAZUGW010000369.1:0-5604 GCA_045641465.1 Kiritimatiellia bacterium
CCCAAAGGTGTCCAAAACAGTATCGCCCGGATTGGTTAAAGCTGCGATGTAAACGGCAATAGCCTCAGGCGATATTTTCGTCTGATAGGGAAACGTGTTGTAAAAGACACCACCTCGCGTCGATGGTAATGGCCGAGAAAAGAGTTTCTTCAAATTAATCATAACTGATTCCACTGAAATTACACTTAAACTTTCCACCTGTCGCCCTCACCGCGTTCAACTCGCCATTACGCATCATACCGCAGAAGGTCAGATTGCTCGACCCCATGATCGACATGATCGGATTGGACGTATCCTGTGGACGATGCGCCAAATACAGCTTCGCATGAAGCGGATAACGCAGATGCAGCTTCACGCAAACTTTTCCCGCCGCCAACTGGCTGCGGAGGAGTTTCAAGGTGGCCTCGTCTTCCATAGTCGGTACGCCCAGCGTCAGCTGACGTCGGAAATCAGCGGCCACACGCCGCTTCCAACGCTTGACAGTCTCGCTGTCGACCGGCTGACTTTCAAGTCCATGCATCTCCGCAATAATCTCGCTCGGCGGGCGGAGCATACCGACGAGCAGGCGGCACGTGCGCCGTACGGGCACCATCAGGCCACGCCCATTCTTCTCAGGCACGTCTCCGCCGGGGAGCCCCTCGATGTCGGAGGCGACATTCTTCCAACCACGCAAATTGAAATAGCCCACGCAGAAATCGGCGCGTTCAACACCAATGTTCGTCAGGATTGAGTGGAGTCCATCCTCAAACGTCTTCTCGATGTTATCAAATATCTTGGACACGACAAGTTCCTACGCGACACTTGTTCGCCGCCGAGCCCCGTGCCCGATACAGAAAAAAGGCGCGTTCCCTCTTTCTCTGTACTTTACGGAAGCCCTCGCACAGGCCTAGACGAACATCAGAAGAAGGAACGCACCGAGTACATTGCCGCACACCGACGCATTCCCGCAACCATGCCGTTCGTTTCATGAAAAACCTGCAAGTATTTCCGTAGAACGTCGTGTTTGCGTAAACGCAAAATCGATTAGGTCGTTCAGATTTGGTGGCGGACGCGCGGAAGCACGTCCCTTCCTTTCCGAACTATGTCTTGTTCCATGGGTTCAGGCTCTCGTCCACCCCCAAAGGAGCAGCAAATAGTATAGCAAAAAAACACTGTGATTTCACGCAGTGTTTTTCGCCTTCAAGCATCTGCAGCGTAGCAGAAGCGACCCACACTTATACCCGAAGAGCCAATTTCCAAGACGGCGGACAAGCTTGCGCCGCTCGGCAGATGAGCACCAAATCGGCTTATAGTCTTCCACGCTCACGGACTGATCAAGTAAGAAAGTGGTATCGCTTCCCTTACACTCACTCAAACTTATCCATCAAGTCCATGACGAACGACACCCAATGCGGCAATGGGATTCCGGCCTGCTTCAGGTTTTCGGCATAGGACTTGACGTCGAAGTGGAGATGACGTACCGTAATCCGCTTCGCCTCGGTGTCGTAGACGACATAGGTTAAATCGTATGTGTGGCGGGGATAGCCAATCGACCCGACGTTGACCAGATAACGCCACCCTTCGCGAAGCGTAAAGTCCTCAAGAGGCAACTGCTCGACGTCACCTTCTGGATTCTCCGCATAGACTTCTGCCACATGCGTATGCCCCACGAAGAGAAGCGGTTCCCGCGTCGCCCGAAAAGAGACCTTCGCATTGTCAACCGTTTCAATGTAATCAAAGTTCTCCGGTTTCACGAAACTCCCGTGCGCACAGGCGAAAGATTCCGTACCATAGCGAAACGGCAATTCCCGCAGCCACTTACATCCGTCCTCGCCGAGTTCCGCCCGCACAGAACGATCGAGATCATAGTTCGGGACCATACGGTCGTACTTCGTATCCTCGTCCGCCGTCTTCGCACAGACGGCATCATGGTTTCCCTTGAGCGTCACATCCATCCGCGCCCGCACAAGCTCAAGTGCCCGTTTCGCATCATACCCATAACCCGTCACATCGCCGCAGCAAATCCACTTTTCCACCCCGCAGGCCGCGCCGTCCGCAAGTGCGGACTCCAAAGCCGCCGGGTTCGCATGAACATCTGATAGAATTCCGTATTTCATTTCAATCGTTCCTATTCTTGCTTACGCTCTTTCTGCTTCCTCTATTAAGAATAACGGCGTAAAACCTAAAATCTTACGCATAAAAAACACCCCCTGCCTTATTCAAGACAGGGAGCGATTCCTTGGAACTGTTTTCCCGTGCTCCATCAGCGGCACCGCCGTGGTGGTGTTCCACCCGGCTGGTGCCTGATGTGACGCGAGAGATCACTCGTTCAGGACGAACACGAGGCGGTAGGTACCGGCCTTCGGACAGAACTCGTCGTGCGGCATCGAGCCCCAGCTGTCATCACCGCCCACACCGATCTGCACGGCATCGATGTTGACGGTGATTTCGCCGTCCTTGGTCAGATCGAACTGGTGCTTCGCCTTCTCAAGCTTCGCCTGCGAATAGGGCCAGGCGTTGAAGCCGAACGGACGGTTGAGCGCCGTCACGCGCAGCCCCTTCTTCGCACCATCCGAGAGCTCCAGCCAGCGGCAGCCCGTACGATACCCCTGTTCGCCCGGCTCGGCGTAGTTGTCGGGATTCAGACGGAAGCACGGATAGTCGATCGTGCCGATCTTCGCATCGGCAAGGCCCGTGACGAGTCCGACCGAAGCGGAATGGACACCGAGCAATGCGCCCGTGGCGCGGTCGGAGTAGTTCTCCCACGGTCCCAACCCGTACCAGGTCGCATTGGTGTAGCTCGCCGGGACGGTGAACGTGAGGCCCACGCGCGGAATCGGGCAGAGGTTCGTGGGGAACGAGAAGGTCCAGTCCACCAGCGTACCGCCCTCTTTCAGCTTCGACACCTTGAGGTCGCTCGTGCAGCCCGCCGGAAGCTTCTGCGTGTCGGTGGCCTTCTTCCAGACCTCGCACTTCTTCTGCATCCGCCAGCCGCGGTCGTTGTCGATCGGCGCACGCCAGAAGTTGAGACGGAAGCGGTTCTGCGCCGCACCCACGGTCTCACCCGCCGCCTTCGGCGTGAATGGACGCGTGAACTGGTCCCAGGCAATGATCTCGTTCCCGCGCGAGAAGGAGAAGCACACCGCATCGGCCGTAGCCGGAACGGCGGCTTTGAGTTCGCGCTTCGTGTCGGCCGCGAAGTTCGAGAGGTCCAGGACTCCCGTCGCCACGACAGCACCATCCTTATCGGCCGTCCACTTGCCCGTCACGCCCGTGAGGTCGAGGAAGCTGTAGGTATTGTGGACCGCCGCCAGGCCGCGCGTCCAATCGAACGCCGTCACGCGAATCGGCTGATAGGCGTGCTTGACTTCGAACGCACCCGGATGGGGCGTGCGCGTCGCATCGAAGATGCCGTTGCAGTTGAAGTTGTCGCTATTCGGCTGATCGCCGAAGTCGCCGCCGTAGGCGAGCCACTTGCCACGCTTGTCCGTCTTCCACAGGGCCTGGTCTACGAAATCCCAGATGAAGCCGCCCTGCATCGACGGATACTTCCACACGAGGTCCCAATACTTCTGGATGCCGCCGTTCGAGTTGCCCATCGCGTGCGTGTATTCGCACAGCACGAACGGCTTCGTCGGCGACTGCGACACATACTTCTCGCACCCCTGCGGGCGCATGTACATCGGACAGCGGATATCGGTCCACTGATTGTTGCCCGCGCACTCGTACTGGACCGGACGCGTCGCGTCAAGGCGCTTCATCGCCTTGTACTCGGCAATGAAGTTGTCGCCCCAGTAGCACTCGTTGCCCATCGACCAGATGACGATCGACGGATGGTTGCGGAACGTCTTGATCATATTCACGCCACGCTCGACGTGGGTGTTGCGGAAGAGCGGGTTGCGCGAGAGCGAATTCTCGTTGTAACCCGATCCCTGGCACTCGAGGTTCGCCTCGCAGACCACATAGATGCCCTCGCGGTCGCAGAGCTCGTACCAGAGCGGATCGTTCGGGTAGTGGCTCGTACGCACGGCGTTGATGTTGAACTTGCGGAAGAGCTCGAGATCGCGCTTCATCGACGCAGGCGTCACCGCATAGCCGGCCTCGGGCATCATCTCGTGACGGTCCGTTCCGCGGAAGATCATCCGCTTGCCGTTCAAATAGATGACGCTGTTCTTGATCTTCACCTCGCGGAAACCCACCTGCACGGCACGCCAGTCGCCGCCACCGACTTCGAACGCCTCATGATAGAGGTTCGGCGTCTCGCAGCTCCAGAGCTTCACGTTCGGATAGGTCTTGGTGAAGAGCGTCGCGCCGTTCTCGTCGCGCACGACGAGGCGGCCGGTCTTGCGATCGTCCGAGAGCGTCGTCTCCACGATCACGTCGCGGGATGCTTCCTTCGCCTCGGAAACGAGCCACACGCTGCGGAAGATACCCGAGAGGCGCCAGAAGTCCTGGTCTTCATAGAACGTGCCGTCGCTATGCTTGTACACCTCGACTTCGAGACGGTTGTCGCCGTCCTTCAAATACGGCGTGAGGTCGAATTCGGCCGGCAGGCGGGTGTCTTCGCTGTAGCCGACTTCGCGCCCGTTCACGCGCACATACATCGCACTCGAGACGCCGCCGAAGTGAATCGTCGTGGAGCGCCCCTTCCATGCGGCCGGCACCGTGAAGGTACGCGAATAGAGGCCCACCGGATTGCGGAAGCGCGTGGAGGTGTAATGCTTCTTCGGTTCGCCCATCGGATCGCCCGTTTTGCTGAACGCGATCGGATAGCCCGCGCACACATAGAGCGCCGGATCGTAGTCGCCCTGCAGCTGCCAGCAACCCGGCACCGCGATCTTGCCCGACTTCTCCCACGCGGACGACGGCTCGCGCTTCCACTGGAAGTCCCACGTGCCGTCGAGCAGCGAAAACCACTTCGACGTCGTCCGCTCCGCACCCTTCGCAATGGCGAGTGCCCGTTCGGCATTTTCACACGGCACGGCAATCGCACGCGCCGGCAGCCGGTTGATCGAATTCACCAACGGGTCGCGCCACGGCTCAAGGCCGAGCGCCGTCCCGGTTCCCAGTGTGCACGCAACAACGCAGCATGCCATCCACCAATTGATTCTCATCTACTGTTCCTTTATTTGATCATGCGTAAAAGCGGTATATTTTAACACACTGGTCAGGCTCCCGCCAAGCCCCTTTCGAACAAAATTTCCTCTCCCTGCACGCGCGCAGACAATCGGCCTTTAACGCACAAGGATGATCGTAGCAGGAAGAATGACACGAACGGTTGCCGAAGCGCTTTGAACCGAGCCGGTCTTGTTGTAGGCGATGACGGTGTAGGCGCCCGCGTCGTCCTTCTTCGCCCCTTCGACCTGATAGGCCGCCTGGACGGCACCGGGAATCGCAACGCCGTTGTGGAACCACTGGAAGCGCGTTGCGCCACCGACCGCCACAGCGAGCGCGAACGGTTCGCCGAAATGGCAGACCGTATCGACCGGGCCGTTGAAAAGCGCCGGACCGTTCACGCCCGCGAGCGGCTGGGCCGTTTCACGCACGTAGACCGAGAGACGCCGGAGCGTGAAGTCCTCGGCGTTGTAGGCATGCGTCCAGTCACGCCCGAGCGACGAACTCGGA
>JAZUGW010000370.1:0-5172 GCA_045641465.1 Kiritimatiellia bacterium
CCAATGCCGGTTCTTCTTGCCGAGACCGAACATCTTCGTCTTCTCGTCCAGACGGATCTTGTAGGGCTTCTTCACATATTTCCTCGTCGAATTGCCGCGCACCTTGATCGTCATCGCGCCGTCGTACATGTCGCCCTTGAATTCGTCGTTTCCCTGTACGAGCAGATGCCCCGCATGTTCTTCCTTGTTTTCGGACGGCGTCGCGCCGTCGTCCGTGGACAGATAGCAGACCGGGAGTTTCGAGAAGAAGAACTCCTTCGCATAGACCTCACGTCCATTCTGACGCGCGGCGAAGCGGATCCAGTTCTCGTAGGCCGTCGCAGATGGCGTGAACGTTTCGCGCGTGGCGGGCGTCTGCCACGCCTTGTCCAGGCTGCCAAGCGACCAGGAGAAATCGAAGTGCGGTCGTAGACCGCGGAAGTTCGAAAACGTCGGCTCAAGCGTTTTGCCGACACGTGGACGCGTCGTCTTCAACGACACCGTCGTCGCGAAATCCGCCCCCCACACATTGGTACCGTCAAACTGCGCCCAGAACGAGACATCGGCCGTTTCACCGCCCCATGTGAGCGCGACGCGGTTCGTGATGAGATTGAAGGTTCCCAACGCCGCATCGCCCGAAAGGATTTCACGCCAGTTCGCCGGATTCTCCCATTCGCCGGCGGCACCGCCCGTCCACACGCGTACGGGCCCCTGCGCCTGGTTCTCCGCCGTACCGGACAGCGAACCGATGTCGCCCTGTCCGAAAAAGCTCACCCCGCGCCGCGTCGCCGTCGGCTTGCCCTTGAACCAGCTTCGCCCTTCCGCCGTCGCACCGCGCAACCACGTACCCGACGGACTCCTTACGAGATAGCTCACGAACTTGAAGCCCGCGATCTCCCGCACCTCCATCCGCGCCTGCACCTCATCGCCGGCGGCAAAGGAACACCCGTCGATCGGATACGCCTGCCATTGTCCCTCGCCCCACACAAACGGCGTAGGGACCCCTGCTTGCAAGCACACGGCGAAACCGCCGAGATCGCCCTTTTCGCTCGGCGGTCCCTCGGACAGTTCCGCATCGACGAAAAACTGAAAATCGACCTGCTCGCAGTTCTCCGCCTGCGCCTGTGATGCGTCAAAGCGCACGCGTCCGTCGACGCGCATGCGATTCCCCGCAGCCGTACTGACATTCGTCGCACAGCCGAGAGATGTCGACCAGCGACCGCCCGTAGCCCCCTTCGTCGTTCCCAGCGGTTCGCCCGCCCGATAACCGTCGAAGGAAGCCGTGAACGACGTCGTCGCCAGAGCTCCCAACGTACCCGCGCAGCAAAGAACACCCAGGAACTGTCGGAAACGATTCATTTGCGTGTTCTTTGCATACGCGGCAGCCAGACGATCAATGGAGGATGATCGTGAGGCCCGTCATGAAGACGACGCCTTTATCCGTTCCGACCAACGCACCCGGCTGACCGCTTGCCAGCTTGAACGAGAGGCCCGACAGATTCTCCGGCTTCGTCTCCCACGAAACGACCTTGTCGCCCGTATGGAAACGACGATCGCCCGTCTCGACGATGACACGCGTGCCCTGCGGCAGATCCGTCCAGCCCTTGCCCTCGATGTCGAACGGCAGCGTTTCACGCGACTTGAGGTCGTAGATTGTCGTCCCGCGGAAGGACGCGAGCGGCGTGTTCGTCATCACACCATCCACCAGGCGAAGCGTCCCCGGGAATGTCTCGACCGAATTGAACTTCGGCTCGCCACCCGTAACCAAAACCTCGCCCGAGAAGCCTTCAAGCGAACCATTGATCTGCGGCGTTCCACCGATCAGTTCCAGCGTACCCGTACCCGACATCGACGAGGCCGCGTTGATGATGAACGTACCGCCGCTCGTGCGGATCGTGCCGTCGTTCACCGTCGTGCTCTTCCACGTTGCATTCTGTTCGCTGCCAAGCGCCAGGATACCTGCCGTGTGAATAATGAGTCCGTCGTTCAGCAACGTACCAGGCTGCTTATTCGACGCATCGTAGTTACGCAACCAGGCATTCGAGGCACTCGAACCGATCTTCAACGTACCGTGGTTGACGACATTCTTGTACCATCCGCCTTCATTTCCGAGCGAAAGTTCGGCACCCACGTTCACTGTCACCATACCAGTATTGTTGAACCAGAACGCATCGCTGCGAATGGTATTCGAACCTTCGCTCACCGTGACAGGAATGTTATACTGATAGGTCACATTCTTTGCACTCCACGACCCGAAAATACCGCCGTTCTTGACCTCGATCGGATCGGTTACCTGAATCACGCACCCATCTGAACACGGTTCAAGCGCGCCACCGTCGGTGATTACCACATGCTTGCCACGAAGCGTCGCGGCACCTGCACAGAAGGCAATCAACTCCTTGTTCTTGATAGTGAGCGTGTGGTTTCCGCAATCAAGCGTCGGATTCGGATTCTTACCGCGGAAGTCGATTCGCGCGACACCACCGATCGTCGCGTCATCCGTAAGGTAGACCATCTTGAGATGGTTACCGCAGCGTCCCTTCGGTCCGTTGTTGACGATCGCACCCGAACCGTCAGGGCCTTCGCCTGCAATGTAGAACGTGCGGCTGAAGACGGGCGACTGTCCCGTCGTCGCCGTGATATTGAGGTCCATCTGTCCCTGGCCGCCGATCGTGACCGTACCGCCGTTACCCAGCGCGTTCGGCGTCGCAATACCGAGCTTGAAGACGCCGTTCGAAACGACAATCGGAATGGCCGCCGCAAGCGTACCACCGCCCCAGGTAAACGACCCCGCTCCTTGTTTGATGAACGAGATGTTACCGCCAAAGGTGACCGTCTGGTTGACATAGGCGATACCCTCGTCGATGTTGTACGTGAGAGGCGCCGGATCGCTGCGTCCCGAGCTTGTCACGGAGAAAGCTGTAATGTTCGCACCGTGCTTGCCGTAGAGCGTGAGGGCATGGCCCGCCATGTCGATCGACCCCACGTAGGCGTCGGCCACAAAGTCGCGCCACGCACCATCCGGCACGTCGGCCGCGAGCGTGATCAACGTATCGGCGCGCGGCACACCGTTCGGGATCACCCGTTTCGCCGCATTGTAGCAGGTCCAGTTTCCTGCATCGAGGAACTGTCCGCTACCCGCCGCCGCCGTCCAGGTAGCCGTAGCCGCATCCGGCGAATCGGGGTCAGCGCCGTAGAAAAGCCCTGTCGCCGTCGTATACGGCGTGATGCCAGCTGTTGCCGTTTCGGCGTCAAACGCATAGGTCGCGTTCGGCGAAGTGGACCAATGGATGAGCTTGTCGCCGAGCGTGAGCTCGCGACCCGCGAGATTGACTGTCACCGCGCGGCCCATCAGGAAGGCGCACCAGTTGTGCTGGTCGATCACAAACGGCTCATTACGCGCCGCAATATCCAACACGATTTCGCCGGCGAATCCCGTGAGGTTCGGATTGAACGTACCGTCCACAAACACCAACTTACCCATGAACTGGTTAATGTAATCGACTGTCACCGTCGCGGCGCCCACGCGGATCGCCCCGCGGGCACCCGTAATGTCCGCACTGACCTTCACCGTACCGCCGGCGAAGTCGAAGGTACCATTGCCCGTCACCGTACAACCCTGCGAGAGTGTGCAAGTTCCACCCGTCACACGGAAGAGTCCAGTATTCGCAAGGACGGCAGCGGAGGTATTGCCGCCGATCGTCAACGTCCCCACGTTCTGCTCGATCGTACCCGCGTTCGTACACGTTCCACCCACCGTAAATGTTCCCGCGCCCGTCGGCATCGCAACCGTACACCCTTCGTCCACGACGAGTTCGGCAATCGTTCCCGTATTCTTGCCGATCGTGAGCGTCCCACCATTCGTCACATGGACGGAACCAGTTAGGTTGTAGGCGTTGGCGTCACATAAGATGAAACCACCGCCCTCGCCGACCGTCACTGACACTGGCACCGTAAAGACAGTCTTACTGTTCCCGTTCCACATCGCAAGTTTTCCGCCGTTCACCAGATCGACATTGCCGGCGGCAATCGAGAACTGGCCAGTTGAGTCGCTGCATGGCTGGAAATAGCCACCGTCTGCCACCACGACACGATTGACGTACAGAGACGAATTACCGCCGCAGAACGCCAAGCAGGTCGTGTTTTTGATCGTAAGGGTATAGTCTTCACCATGCAAACTGCACGTACCGCCCACGCTTGAAGCACGGAAATCGAAACGACCGACACCACCGAGGGTGGCATCACCCGTCAGGATCATCGTCTTCATATTAATGGTTGTGTTCGCTGAATTGAGCATCGCACCACGTCCGTCAGGGCCTTCGCCCTCGACGTAAAATGTGCGGTTAACCATCGAGCCAACCCCCATATTCGCCGTATCGAGCTGTCCCTTGTTGGCAATGGTGACCGTACCCGAAGTACCGAACGCATTCGCTGTATTGATACCAAGCTTAAACACGCCGTTCGTAATCAACAACGGAATGTCGGCCGCCAAGGTCCCGCCACCCCAGGTGAGCGTACCGTCGCCATCCTTGACCACGCGCACGTTGCCCGTGATCGGCATCGTCTTGTGGACATAGTTCGTACCCGCGCCGATCGTGAAGCGCACTTCGCCGCGCTCGCCCGTGGACGAGTCGGTCACCTGGCAGGCAGTCGCGCTTGTACCGTTGAAACCATAGAGCGAAAGCGCATGGCCGTTCAAGTCGATGGTTCCCTTGAACGTCTCGGCGTTGAATGCCGTCCAACCACCCGTCGCATCCGCCTCAAGTACGATCGGCGTACGCTCGAGGGGAAGTCCGTTCGGCACGGACCGATTCGCCACGTTAAAGCACGACCAGTTGCCCGGATCGCCAAAGTCGCCGTTCCCCGCCGCGCCGGTCCAGCGCGCCGAAGTAACGTAGGTGGAATCTTCCGAGTAACCATAGTAGAGACCGTCGGCCGCCACGTAGGGCGTAACGGCGCTATGATCGTTGTCGAAGACGAACCGCCAAGCGGGCGTCGTCTGCCAGCTCATCAGCTTTTCGCCAATGACCACGTCACGCGCGCCGACATTCACGACCACGCGCTGGTCGCTCACCGTCTTTTCCGGCCAGTTCCGCGTGGAGAGGTCGAACACGCCCACCTTGTCGGAGAGGTCAACGACAAGCGTGCCCGGGAACGCGGCGAGATCGGAATTGAGCGTACCGTCGGAGAGAA
>JAZUGW010000371.1:0-16422 GCA_045641465.1 Kiritimatiellia bacterium
AAAATGAGGTTGTCGGTCAAAAGGTTGCAGATTTTCTCTCGAAACTCGAACATGAAACCAAACGGTGGAAGTTTGACAGCAATGATATTGTGAAGATATTGGGTGAGCCGACTTCGGAAGTTCATCAATTACGATACATACAATACGAATACGAGTGTGATGGAGTAGTCTTTGAAATACTGTTTGGTTTGGATCCTAAAGGTCTGCATCAAGTGGTCTATGTCGGGCAACGTGTCATTGCTTCAAAAAGTCGCTATCGCTTTTGATTGAGGTATTATGGCGTTGACTTTGTTCGTCTTGGCGCCTATTCCGGGCAGAAACTTGCCAATCAAAAGGATCGAGCCATCCGAAATAAGGTTGTCGGCGTGTTTGCCCGGCAAGGCGAGGTCTCGCCCGATGTTCGAATGGTCGAATGGTCGAATGGGCGAATGGGAATGTTTCATTTCCCATTTGTGAAGGATGCGGTTTTTTGCTATAATTCGGACATCGCATGGCTCTGTGGGGATGAGCGTCTAGTGATGGTCAAAAACAGAAAGGTTAGCAGAAAATGGAACATCTGTCTCGTCAATTGGTGTTCGCGCTTGTTTTCGCGGGTGTGGGGGTTCCTTGTACCTATGCTCGTACGACGGCCTATGTGCAGGTGGAAAAAACGGGGGCGATCAACACGGGATATTATGCAACGCCCAAGAGCCAGTTCCGTTGCGACTATGCCTGGACGGAAACGAATCGCAAGCAGTGGTTGTTCGGCATCAACGGCGGCGCGATGGTGAATGCGCTCTACCTGAACGGAAACGTCAAGTACGCCTGGGCCTACAGAAACGACTCGGGCAACTGGACGAGTATGAACATCGCCCCGGATACGAAGCGCCGCATCGGCGTTCTCGATGCCGCGAACAAGACCTGTTCCGTCGTGGCTGAAGACGGGTCGGGCACGCTCTTTACCACGACGCTCGGTACATCCTATACAAAAACGGCCACGATTGCCACGGCGCTCGCGGCGTGTCCGACGAAGGCGGATTATTCGGCCTTTGATACCGGCTGCTGGGGGACGCCCAAGCTCTACTCCTTCAAGATTTCCGAAAGCGGTACGCTCAAGCACTTTTTCGCGCCGTGCCTTGAAGACGGCGTCGCGGGCATGAAGAACATCGTCACGGGCGAGTTCTGCGGCAATGTGGGCACGGGCGGCGGCATCACCTATGTGGATGGCATCGGTCGTGCGAGCGACTACAAGTACGAGAGCGGTACGCTGTCTTCCAAGGTCTATGTGAGTCCGAACGTGGCGACTTATGGTACCATCTCCGGCCTTGAGGATGGCGCCTATTGCTGGGCCTCGCCTGCCGGCGTCGTTGTCACCGCCGTCCCGGCGGAAGGTTATGTGTTCAACAAATGGGTGGGCGACGTTTCCCTCCTGGCGACGTCTGCCACCGAGCCGGTTGCGACAATCAAGGCGGATTGCGAAGCGGGCCAGCTCACGGCGACATTTGTTCCGGCCATCAATGTTCCCGTCAACGCCCGCTGGACCGGTGCGATCGACAACGATGCGACCAAGCCGGCCAACTGGGTCTGTACCGATGGCGTGGGTACGGAACTTGTGGACACGCTGCCGAACGAATATTCGTCGGTCACGTTCACGGGCGCCGTCGATATCATCCTTCCGCCATTGGCACAAATCCATTGGCGCAATTTGCATCTGAACAACGTTTCGCTGGCGGCGGATCAGGATTGGAGCGATTTGCCTTTCGAGTTGATTGCGGAAGAGACCACCATCCTTCTCGATGGACACGACCTTCGTCTGGCGCCGACCGTGTCGCCGTCTGTGCGCGTGACGTTCTCGGATACCACGGCCACGCCGGGGAGTGTCCACCTGACCGTTGCGAGCGGGACCTACACGAACACGCAACTTGCCTTGGGCGGCGGCGCTCAACTCGTGAAAGAGGGAACCGGCACCTACATCGCCAACTGTCCGAGCCAAACCTACACGGGCGGCACGCGGGTGGCGGCGGGTACGTTCGGCCTCGGGGCACTGGGTACCGCCCGGATTCTGGGGACCATCGGCAGTGCCGTTACGATCGACGCCGGGGCGACCTTCGACTTGCGTGGCAAGTACGACGTCCACGAGCATCCCTTCGTTCTCAACGGCGGCACGCTCAAATCCTCTGCCGCCATTGGCAAGGACTATGCCCAAATCGGCAATCTGCGCCTCACGGCCGATTCCACCTTCAATGTCGCCGCCAATTGCGGCATCATCAACACCGGCTACAAACCGGCCCTGATCGATCTGGACGGGCATAAGCTCACTGTGGAAATCGCCGGCTCCCAGTATTTCTGGCTTGTCAATGCGATGGTGACCAATGGCACCCTCAGCGTGAACTCGGGCGGCTGGATCTCCTCTTACAAACAGCCCAGTGTCATGAAGGATGTCGATTTCATCCATAAGCTCGGCGCCGCCGATTTCTCGGTTGCCATCACATTCGACAATTTCGAGGATCTCTATACGGGCGCTTCGGATTCGGGGAGCGCTCAGGTGACCATTACAGGCACCTACAAGCCCCGGTCCACAACCGATTCCCGCATGCACAAGTGCTGCCTCGCCGACGGCGCCACGCTTGACCTGCGCCATCTGACCGGAACGTTCTCCTGCAAGAGCTATTTTTCGACCTCGAAGGTAACGGCCTACACGACGTTCGCCGCAGGCACGATCACCGTCGACCTCGCCGGCCGCACCGACCTCGACTCTCTCATCGCGAGCGCGGACCCCTATGTGGTGAAATGGGAAACGACGGCACCGGGCAGCAATGTGAATTTCGCCCTCGACCCGACGTCGAAAAAGAAGCGCTATCTCGTACACGTCGACGGGACGGGCCTTCGCCTCGCCCGCAACACAAGTACCCAGATCTTTATCCGCTGAGGGATGAAGAAAGGATTTGAAAATGATGAAGAAGTTTCTTGGATTGGCGGTGTGTGCGGGAGTGACGGCGGCGTTTGCCGTACAGCCGGCGACGAGCAACCTTGTGCAGCGCACGCAGGCAAAGGCTGCGCCGGCCGTCGTGGGGCGCGAGGCGATGTTCTGGCTCGACGCGAACGATGCGGGCGCAGTGGGTGCGGAACTCGACGTATGGCACGACCATCGGGGTCCCGGCTACTTCATGGCGAAGCGTTCGCTTCCGGTGAAACCGAAGGTGATTGCGGTCGAGAAGGGCCCCCTCGCGGGCAAGAAGGCCGTTTCGTTCCATTCCTTCGGCACGCGATCGGACATGGACTTCACGCGTCAGCGCGTGGAAGAGGCGTTCTTCGTGATGGAGATGGATCGTCCGGCGGACGACTCCAACTTCTACCTCGGCGATGCGCGTCAATGCATGTTCCACGGCGGCTATAAAACGGGAACGTTTTTCTTCGAGGCGGCGCAAGGCCGGGTGTCCCAGTGCCAGATTTCGCTCGACGGCCAGCTGATTGAAAAACCGCTCACCACGTTGATGCCGGAGAAGGGGTACCATATCTATTCGTGGAACGCGGGACCCAATACGACGCCGATCTACGCGGGCCGCATCACGCGGGACCGCGATGTGGCGGAGCAAGTGGGACATCACCGTTACGGCGGGAAGCGTCTGTGTGAACTCATCCTCTTCAACCGGGTGCTGACGGCGGAGGAACGGCGGTCGATCGAGGCGTATTTGAAGGCGAAGTGGTTTGCGAAGTGAGGATGCCAGTGCGATGAAGACACTCCTGGGATTGGCGGCGTGCGTGGGTATGGCGGCAACGGCGTTTGCCGTGCGCCCCACGACGATCTACCTCGTGCAGCATACGCATACGGACATCGGCTATACGCGGGCGCAGGCGGAGATCCTCGGCGAACATCTGCGCTACATCGACTTCGCGCTCGAGTATTGCGCGCTGACGGACGACTATCCCGACGAGGCGAAGTTCCGTTGGACGTGCGAGGCGGCGTGGACCGTTTCCGAATACCTGAAGACGCGTCCGAAAGAGCAGGTGGATAAACTCCTCGCGCGCATCCGCGAAGGACGCATCGAAGTGACGGCGATGTACTTCAACATGGCCGAGGTGGCGGACGAGACGGCGCTGCGGTATTTCCTGCGTCCCGTGGGCGACATCCGTGCGCGTGGTGTCCCGGTGCGTCTGGCGATGCAGAACGACGTGAACGGCGTCGCGTGGGTGCTGGCCGACTATTTGAAAGACCTCGGCGTCGAATACCTCTGGACAGGATCGAATTCGACGCGGTCCGTGATCCCGTTCGATCGTCCCACCGTCTTCCGCTGGGAATCGCCGTCGGGACAGGGCGTCGTGTTCTATCGCGGCGAAACCTACGCAATCGGAAACTGGTGGGGACTTCCCGACTGCGATATGGGACGGTTCGAACACGCGATGAACGCGTTCCTGAATCGCATCGATGCGGCGGGCTATCCTTTCGATGTGCTGGCGATTCATTATTCCGGGTTCCTTGCCGACAATGCGGCGCCGTCTCGGGCGTCGAGCGACTTCATCCGTCGGTGGAATGCCGCGAAGAAGCCGGTGAAACTCGTGAACGCAACCGCCTCGACGTTCTTCGACCATTTGAAGAAAACGGGCGCGCTCGACGGCGTGCCTGTGCAGCGCGCGGCGTATCCCGACTGGTGGACGGACGGTTTTGGTTCGGCGGCGCGCGAAACGCTCGAATCGCGTACGACGCAGGCCGACTTCGCCCAGGCGGCGGCTCTCCTTTCGATGGCGCGTCTCCAGGGAACGACCCTCCCGGCGGGGATCGACGAGCAGCTCGCGTCCATACAGAAGGACCAGCTTTTCTACGCGGAACACACCTACGGCGCGTCCATGAGCGTAAGCGATCCGACCTGCTGGAACGTACAGGTGCAGTGGGGCGACAAGGCCGCCTACGCGTGGACCGCGAAACGCAACGTCGGTCTTCTCAAAGAGACGGCGGGCGGCCTCTTGCAGGCGCAGCTGCCGCGTGGCGACAAAGCGACGCTCACGCTCTTCAATCCGCTCGGCGAGCGTCGGAGCGGCTACGCGACCGTGTTCATCGACAATGCGGAACTCCCCCTCGACGGCGGGTGGCGCTTTACGGGTCCGAAGGGCGAAACGCTTTCGGCGATGCGTCTCAATCAGGGACACGGCGGGGCGTACTACCGGCTCTTCGCGAAGGACCTGCCGCCGTTCGGCTATCGTACCTATACGGTTGAAAGCGCACCTCTCGCGAAGGCGGCTGCGGGTGCGACGCTTACGGGCAATGTGTTCGAGAACGCGCGCTATCGCGTGACATTCGACCTCGAGCATGCCGGCATCTCGTCGATCTACGACAAGGCGCTCGCACGTGAACTCGTCGATCCCAAGGCCGAGTACGCGCTCGGCGAAATCATTCACGAGACGTTCAAGGACCGCTGGCGTCCGGAAGTCGGCGACCACACGCGGGCGCGTCCCGTGCGGGCGCAGCTCAGGCGCGGGACCGATTGCGCGCTCTACTCGAGCGTCGTCCTCACGGCCGAGACGCCGGCGAGTGACGCGGGCGCCTTCTCGATGGAGGTGCGGCTTATGGCGGCCGAGCCCACGATCGAGTTCGCCTATTCGATCTCGCGCAAGCCCTCCACGGCGATCTCGGGCGTCTATGTGGCGTTTCCGTTCGCGGGCGAGCGCATGGCGTTCGACGTGCCGGGTGGCGATGTGGTACCGGGCGTCACGCAGATCGAGGGCAGCGCGTCGGACTGGAATACGGTGCAGAACTATGTGGCGGCGTTCTCGAACGGCGGCGCGACCTACCTCTCGATGCGCGAGACACCGCTCGTCCAGTTCGGACGGATGTGGAATGGCGTCTTCAACCCGAAGCTTCGTCCTTGCCGGAACGCACACGTCTATTCGTGGGTGATGAACAACTATTGGTTCACGAACTTCCGCGCGTCGCAGGACGGTCAGTTCAAGTGGACCTACACGCTCGCCTCGGTGAAGGACGCCTCGTGTGCGGCGGCGCTGCAGTTCGGCCGATCGGACCGCACGCCTTTCCCTGCGCGCTTGATGCCGAAGGGACGTCCGAACGGCAAGCCGGTCGAATGGTCGGGACTCTCCGTCGAAGGCGCGGCGATGATCATGGGTGTGCAGCCGGCGCGGTGCGGGAAGGGTCTCGTCATCCAGGTGCGCATGCTTGAAGCCGGCTCGTTCGCGATCCGCGGCCCGAACGGGAAGCCCCTCACGCTCCGCCGCATCGACGCCACCGAGAGTCCTCTCGGACCTGCCGTCCAGCGCCTTTCGGCCCCTGCCTACGCGAACCTGATCGTGCTGGCCGAATGAAATCTGTCCTGCCGCCGTTGGAATTTTCTGACAGTTTGGCAAAATTGTGCTATACTATCGACATGATGAAGTTCATTTCACTTCGGATGGCTTTTGCCATGGCCTTGTTCGGCATGTTGCCCTGTTGGAGCGACGAAGGTGCGTTTTGGTTCGGTGCACAGTTTTCGTCCTATTATCTGGGTGAGGTGCTGTCGAATAAGGATGTCGTGGGGGGCGGTTGGTTGCAATGGACGTCCTCGACGAGCGTCACGAATGTCGGCGCGGGGGCGATGCGCATTGATACGACGTCGACTACGGAGGATCCGGCGGTCGTCTTCGCCGCGCAGGCGGCCGCAGGCGAGGCGGTGTGGTCTGTCGATGTTCGCATGAAGCCGGAATTGTCCATGCCCTTCGGTGTGGCGGTCGATGGCGGGTGCTGTTCGGTGACGTTCGTTGACGGTGAAGGGAACGAAGGGGTTGATTTTGCAGGTGTCGTCGACGGTCGTTGGTATCGTCTGTTTGCGTCCGGTGTCGCGCCCGTGCTCAACGAGTGGCATGAGCTTCGCATGGAAATCCGCCGTTTCGACGGGGCGCCGTTTGCCGGCTTTTCAGTGAAGGCGGGGGAGGCGTGGCTGCCGCTGGTGTCGAAGGAGAAGATGCGCTGGTTCCCGGTGCGGGAAGAGGTGGCACGCGCGGCGCATGAAGTCGCCATCGGCGGACGTGGCGAATTTTCCGATTTCGCCGCGCGCCGCGGCACGTCGTCGGCGGAGACGTCCGCGCTCGTGTGGATCGGCGGCAGTGCCGGCGACTGGTCGGACGGCACGAAGTGGGCGGCTACCGCGGGCGGGGCGGCGCTCAATCGTGCGCCTGTGCCCGGGGAAATCGTGAAGATCGGCGGGGTGGTGGAGCTGACCCTCAACGGCGAGACGGCGAAGGTGCGTGATTTGATGGCGCGCGTGGGTGCGGATGGAACGGTTGAATTCCTTGCCGGCCACGTGGTGCCCACGGTGTCGCTCAAAACCACGCGGCCTTCGGTGACGAAGCCGCTTGAGGTGAAAGTGGCGTCGTTCAACGGCGCAACGCCGGACGTGAGAGTGACCTGGCAGCGCTACGACCTCTCTCATTCGCGGTCGGCGCTTCTCGGCACGTCGCCCACGCTCACGCTTGCGCCGGTCGACTACGAACATTGGATTCGCTGCACGGTGGAGGACGAAGATGGTACGCGCCTTCTTGAGAAGGAATTCTATTTCTCGAAACTGCCGGTCTTCTATCTGACGACTAATGACGGCCGCACGCCGAGTCCCAGCAAGGAAAAGCATGCGGGCACGCTCTATGTGCAGGGGAATGCCGAATGGAAGAGCCCGTATGGCGACGGCATCGGCGAAGGCGGCGCGATGGAAATCAACGTGCGTGGCAATACGACCGCCAATCAGAACAAGAAGCCGTGGAAGATCAAGCTTGATAAGAAGACGGAACTGTTCGGTTTCCCGAAGTCCAAGCATTGGGTGCTTCTGGCGAACTATTTCGACGAATCGAATCTCCGCAACAAGCTCGCCTACGATTTCGCCAATGAAATCGGTTCGAAGGGAATGAAGTCCACGTGGGTGGAATGCTTCCTCAACGGCGAATGGCAGGGACTCTATCTCCTCTGTGAACAGATCCGCATCGACAAGAACCGCGTGGAGATCTTCGATTGGGAAGGGGCGGCGGAAGAGGCGGCGGACGCGATTGCGGCCGCACACGCGTTCAACGATGCGGATAAGGCCTCCCTTGAAGAGGCGATGACGACGAACCTTGGCTGGATCGATTCGGGGAAGGTGAGCTTCAAGGGCGTCACGTTCCGTGTCGATCAGGAGTGGCCCGACTACGCGACGGTGGTGAGCGATGTGACGGGCGGCTATCTCTTCGAGTTCGACTGGTCGTACGACGAGGTGTCGCGCTTCCACATCTACTCGGGCAATCTCCAGCTCGATACGATGCTCAAGTCGCCGGAATATCTCAAGACGAGTCCACGCCTTCTGGACTGGTGCAAGGCGTTCCTGCAGAATTATGCCGATGCGATTACCTCCCCCGACGGCTACTCGAAGGAGGGACTCCACTATTCTCAATACGCCGACATCGATTCGATGGTGAGCTACTTCTTCGTGATGGAGATGTTCGGCAACGACGACGCCCGCTACAAGAGCAACAACACCTACAAGGACCGGGGCGGGGCGCTGATGAAATTCGGTCCGGTGTGGGACTTCGACTGGGGCGTGGGAAACTATCAGGTGCCGTATGCGCCCGAACGGTGGCTCGTGAACCACAGCCTCAATTCCTTCTTCCGGGAATGGTCGGACGATCCGTGGTTCTGCACGCTCCTCTGGACGCGCTATCCGGCCGTGCGCGAACGGTTCGTGGAGATCATCCGTACCGGCGGCCTCATCGACCAGTATTACGAGTATCTGCGCGAGGCGGGCGTGGCGAATGCCCAGAAGTGGACGCACCACTACGGCTTTCCGGGCGGCATCTACGGCACGGGGTCGCATCCCGGGCTCAAGGCGTTTTTGACAACGCGCCTCGCGTGGCTCGACCAGCAGTTCCGCGACGTGCCCACGCTCATGGAGTCGTTGAAGGGCGCCACCTCCTATGTGGTCGATGCGAACCACGACGGTGGAAACCCGCTGCAGACTTGGCCGTATGTGGCTTCGACGGCCCTCCTTCCGATCAGATTTGCGAATGCGCCGTCGAACCGGCTGTGCGACGGGCAGTCCCTGCGCATGGCGTTCCGGCTCGGCGTGGGCGGTGTGGAACGGCTCGGCGTGTTCGTGAACGGCCTTCGCCTGGGGGATGCAACCGTTCAGGCGGATGGTCAGGTGGAGGTGGTCATCCCGTTCGAGAAGCTCACGGTGCCGATTGGCGATCCGAACTGCGTCTCGCTCATTGCCTACAATAGCCTGGGGAATGTGCTCGCGCGCAACTACGCGCTCGTCACGGTTTCGGATTGGACTGATCAGGACGCGACGCAGCCGACCTTCGCGGAGGACGGCCGACGCGTGCCGCCCATTCCGCATGAATGGATCCGCAATGCGGCGCTCGCCGTGATGCCCTCCCTCGCGTACGCGACGCCGGATGAATTCGCCGTCGCCGCCTGGAGTCGTCCTTCGCCATGGGGTAAGTCCACGGCGTTGTGGGAAGACTACGTGGCGGGCACGAACCCCGATCCTGCCGGACCCGACAGTACATTCCGCATCACCTCGATCGTCGTCACGAACGGCGTGCCCGCGCTCACCTGGTCGCCCGACCTCGGTGCGGCCCGTCGCTACACCGTGGAGGGGAAGGTTCGTCTCGACGACAAGAACGAACCATGGCAGGCTCCGCTCCCGCCCGGCGCCCGGTTCTTCAAAGTGAAAGTAAGTTTGCCCTAAGTAGAATCGCGACGTGTTTTAAGAAGGCGAACGACGTCAAGTTCGTTGCACCGCCTGGCGCCCGCTACCGCGTCTACACGAAGGACGACGGCATCTACGTGATGAGCGGTTTGATCGTCACAATCCGGTAATCCAATTCGTAGAGACCGCAAAACCTCGACGAGTTTTTGGATTGCCAGACAAAGTAAATGCATCCAAGTGCGGGGGCTGATCCAAGTCAGCCCCCTTGCTGTTCGAATACACTGTATCGGCTCGACCTGCGGTCTGTCTCAGAATGGATTGTCATATTTTGGATAGAGACTATAAAATTGAATAGTTGTTTCTCGGGGATGCTCGGATGCTGAATCAATGAACGAGCGGGAGAATGTGGTCTGATTGGCGGTTTTGGAGGGAGATTGGGCGGGAATAGACGGTCTTTGACGTTTGACGGTCCAGTTGGCACGGTGTTTGCTCTTCTCAAATGCGTGAACCACGAGCAAAAAGAAGGAGGAAAGAAATGAAGTGGGAAAAGTTTGAGGAAGGTTATTCGGTACCCGTGAAGAGCTGGTGCGAGAATTGTGAAGAGGGGGCCGTGAAGCAGGCTGCCAACCTCGCGAAGCATCCGGTGGTGTTCGACCATGTGGCGCTGATGCCGGATGCGCACCAGGGTTATGGGATGCCGATCGGCGGCGTGATCGCGTGTGACAACGCCGTGATTCCGGCGGCCGTGGGAGTGGATATCGGCTGCGGCATGATCGCAACGGAGACGGACATCCCGGCGGAGCGTTTTGCCGAGATGCCGTTCCGCCGTGCCTTCCAGGAGAAGCTCAAGGAGCGCATCCCGGTCGGCGAGGGCGTGTCGCATCGCGAGACGCAGAACTGGGAGGGATTCGAAGAATACACGGCCAACAACGGGATGCGTTCGAATCTCTGGCCGTCCAAGCTGGACCGCATGAACCTCGGCACGCTTGGCGGGGGGAACCATTTCATCGAGTTGCAGAAGACGACCTCGCTTGATGGCGCGGGCGAACCGGAAGGCGGATCGAAGATCTGGTTGATGATCCATTCGGGATCCCGCAACCTCGGCAAGCGAATCGAGGAGCACTACCACAGGATCGCCAATCGTCTCTGCACGCGCTTCCACGCGCCGCTGGCGGATCCGGATCTCGCGTTCCTGCCGATCGAGGAAGAGGATGGACATAACTACTTCACCGACATGCTCTTCGCCCTCCGCTACGCGAAGGAAAACCGTCGCCGTATGATGGAGGCGATGAAGGCGACGCTGGCGGAGTTCGTGCCCGAGGTGAACTTCATCCGCACGATCGACATCCACCACAACTATGCCGCGTGCGAAGAGCACTTCGGCAAGAAGGTGTTCGTCCACCGCAAGGGGGCGACGTCGGCGAAGCTGGATGAGATCGGCATCATCCCCGGTTCGATGGGTACGGCTTCGTACATCGTACGCGGACTCGGCAACCCCGATTCGTTCATGTCGTGCTCGCATGGCGCGGGACGCCGCATGAGCCGCATTGCGGCCTCGACGACGCTCACGGTCGAAGAGTGCGACCAGGCGATGGACGGGATCGTGTGCGAACGCTGGCATAAGTACAAGGGCTTCGGCAAGGCCAAGGGTCGTCTCGACCTCTCGGAAGCGCCGCAGGCCTACAAGGACATCGAGGATGTGATTGCGTCCGAACGCGACCTCATCGAACCGCTCGTCCGCCTCGTCCCCCTCGCGAGCTTAAAGGGGTGAAAGATGGTATAATAGGCGTATGTACGATTATCATGAGTTGACCCTGCCTGACAATCCCGCGGTGATTTTCCGCGGGATTGTCGGCAGTCGTGCCTACGGAACCGCGAATGCGCAAAGCGACACGGACATTCGCGGCATCTTTACGGTGCCGTCGCGGGAGTATGTTCGGCTGTCCGTTCCGCCCAAGCAGGTCTCCGACGAACGGAACGACCGGACCTATTATTCGCTCCTGCGATTTTGCGAGTTGATGTCCGAAGCCAATCCGACGACGTTGGAGATGCTCTATCTGCCGAAGGACTGCATTCTCAAGACGACGTCGGCTTTTGGCATCCTTGAGAAGAATCGCGACATTTTCATCACCCAGATGGCGGTCGACAGTCATTTGGGCTACGCGGTCAGCCAGATTAAAAAAGCGCGCGGGTGCAACAAGCGGGTATGGAATCCGTGGCCCGAGGAACCGCCGGAACCGGAAGACTATTGTGCCTTCCTCGCGGATGTTCGCCAGTTCCCCCGGCCGTTGAAAGAGACGGGTGTGGATTTGGGGCGTTGTCGGGTGACGCGGCTTTCCAAGAGCGTGACGGCCGACATCTTCCACGTCTATGACTTTGGCGTGGAAACGGGTGGCGTGTTTCGTGGCGGGGCGCCGGTGGTCTCGTCGGTTCCGAAGGAGGATGCCGGGAAACGCATCGGCGTGCTGATTTTCAACAAGCAGGCTTTTGATTCGGCGAAGCGGCAGCATCAGGAGTACTGGAGTTGGCGTCGCCATCGCAACGAGGCGCGATGGGTTCAGCAGGAACGCGGCCAGCTCGACTACGATGCGAAGAACATGATGCATCTGACGCGGCTCTTGTTCTCGGGCGAGAACCTCGTCAAGAATGGAGAACCGATCGTCCGTTTCGACGGCGAGAAACTGCAGACGCTGCTGTCGATTCGTCGGGGCGAATGGACGTTCGATGCGATCATCGCGCATGCGGAGAAGATCCAGGCGGAGATCGAAGCGAGGAAGGGACGGCTTCGACTGGTCCCCGACCGCACGCGAATCGACGGGTTGATTGATGAGGTGATGAAGGAAGCAGGAGTCAAGTGATGAATGAGAAGATTGTACAGGTGCTGGAGTCCGAGGCGGCTCGACACGACTGCCGTATCCTCTTTGCCGTTGAAAGCGGCAGTCGGGCCTGGGGCTTCGCCTCGCCCGACAGCGACTATGACATTCGCGCGGTCTATGTGAAACCGCTCGACTGGTATTTGGGGCTTGAAGAAGGCAAGCCTGACACGTGGGAAGAGATGCTGCCCGGCGATCTGGACATTTCGGCCTGGGATCTGCGCAAGGTCCTGCGTCAGATGTTGAAGAGCAACTGCTCGTTGTTCGAGTGGGTCGGTTCGCCGATCGTGTATGTGGATACGGGCATCCTGGCGCATCTCGCCGAATTAGCGGCCCGCGCGTTCAACCCGGCGCATGCGGCCTATCACTACGCTTCGCTCTTCCGACATGCAATGGAAACCGCCGATGAGAACGGAACGATCAGCGTCAAAAAACTCTGCTACGCTCTGCGGGCGAATGCCGCGGTCGCGTGGATTCGTCAACACGAGACGATGCCACCCACCGAATTCCGCAAGGTGCTGGAGGGAATCGACCTCTCCGAAGCGATGCGCCGGGAAATCGATGACTTACTTGCCTTGAAGTCCGGCGCTGCGGAAAAGGACCGCCTAACGCCGCCCGCGCTTCTCGCGGACCTGCTTGTCGATCGGTTGGACGAGATTGCAAGTATCGTGTGGCGGAAGACGATTGCGCCACCGCAGGAATTACGAATGGATATGGAGCGACTTTTCCAGTCGATTCTCAAGTATTGCAATACATTGGATTCCACGTGAGCGGCTGTTCTGGTCGATTCTCAAGTATTGCAATACATTAGAATCCATATGAGCGGCTGCTCCAGTCGATTCTCAAGTATTGCAATACATTAGAAAACGGAAGGCAATGGACGATGAACATCATTGAACAGATCAAGGCGATTGAACACGAACAGTTGGATGCGTGGACGGACATTCGCATGGTTGGTCGTGGCTATGGCATTGTCGACAATGTCTCGCGGATCGTGGCTGCGGAGGATTGTGTTTCGGCAAGGGTTCGCGGCGGTTCGCTTTATGTGACCTCGGTCTTTGTCGATGCACAGGGGAAAGTCGATTCGCGTTGTACGTGTCCCGTTCGTACACGATGCAAGCATGCGGTGGCCTTGATGCTGGCGGTTCAGCGGAAGCTGAAGGCCGGGGAGGCGATTCCTCTGACAACGATTCCGGCAGAATCGGATGCGCGGCTTCTCGTACAGGCAGCGGAGGAGGCCGAGAGACGTGCGGAGGAGGCGAAGCGTCTTGCAGCCCTTCAAGAGGAGAAACGGCGGGCGGCGGCGCGGCGGGCGGAAATCAAGAGACTCAAGGCGGATTTCGAACAGGCTCGGGAACGGGTGCTGATGGCGTGTGCGCATCGGGATCCTGCCGCGATTCGCGATTCGGTCGAGGAACTTTTGTACTGGTCGGACGACGACCTGAATATCGATTATCCCGAGGCCTTTCATTTCGTCCCCGATCTCGTCAATTGGACCATGGAGACGGTCGTGGTGGCCTTGAGGGCGAGCGGCTGGTCGGCGGCGGATGTCCTTGTGTGGGCTTGCGATCTGACGCGTCCCTACCATTTCTTCTGTCCGGGGAAAGTGATTGAAAACCTGTGGGAGTCGCCGGCGGGCGAATACACACGGCCGGAAGTCTGGGCCGAGGCGGCGACAAAACTCACGGCCGAGTTGAAGAACGTTCCGGCTCGTGCTTTGTCGGGGGAGGATACCTGGAGCCATCTTCTTCGTTCCGTTCAGACCGCCTGGCGGCGGGCAGGACATGAAGAGCGATGCGTTCCGGTGTTTGTCGACTATGTCGAGAAAGCCAAAATCTGGCAGGAAGGGGTTCAGCTGCTGAACCGCTTTGGATGCTATGACGAGGCGATTCGGATGGCCCGCAAAGGTGTCAAGGCAATGGTCGAAGAGGGCGAGCTCGAAGAGATTGCGTTATTGATGGAACCCTTGGCGGACTCGTTTTCGGGGAAAGGGGATTACGCTCGGGCGGCGGCTGTTCGCGCGGAACAGTTTCTGGAGTGGCGTGGGTGTTACGGATACCATATGACGACGGACCGTTTCTACGCCATCCTCGCCGATGCGGAAAAGGCCGGCTTGCGGACCGAGGTTCGGGCGGCATTGATCCATGCGCTGGAAACGGGGTGGAATCCGCCGTCGATTGTCACCTTTCGGCTCGATGAAATGGAGCCGGGGGAGGTCTTTCGAAACCCGCCGAAGCGGATCGACTATTTCATTCGCACGACACTGCCCGAGGCGCCGACATGGCCTTTGCCCTGGGCGCGCGAAGGAATCCGATTGGACGACACCCGCTGGGATGATTTTCTCGGCGGGTGCTGGGATGACTTCCATTTCCTTCTCAGGCTCGCGCTGGTCGAGGGGAACAAGGATGAAATCGCCCGGCGGTTTTGTGATCTGCCGTCCTTCCCGGGCGGGAACGAGGATCTGCTCGAACGTGTGAAAGACGCCCTGCGGGGATTCCGTCCCGACATCGTTGAAGTTATCGTCTTGCAGGGAAGGGGCTGGAAGAACATCTGGACAGGGAAGTGCGACCCGAAGGTTCTGCGGTGCTTGTGCAAGTGACGACGGAGCTTAAGTGTCGAAATGCCGTTCTTCGCGAAATGAACTCCGCAGATTTCGCGATTGCCTTTTCCCCCCGAATTCGGTATAATAATATTTCAATTTTTTCAAAAGGACCAAGGAGTAACAAGAATGGCGATTATTGGACAAGGCCTCGTGCTGATGGTAGCCGGCATGGGCATCGTGTACCTCTTCTTGACGGTACTGATTTTTGTGGCGAAGTATTCGAGCGCGTTTGTCGCGAAGTTCGACCACATCATCCCGCAGGAGGCCCCCAAGAAGGCTCCGAAGAAGGTCGCGACGGACGACGATGCGAACATCGCGCTCGCCATTGCGGTGGCGCTTGGTTAAGTTCTGAAACGAGTCATTTAACAAAGGAAAACTCATCATGGCAAAGAAAAACGTCAAGTTCATGCTCACGGCGTTCCGTGACGGCTTCCAGTCCGTCGTCGGCGCGCGCGTTCTCTCCAAAGACTTCCTTCCCTGCGTGGAAGAGGCCTATGCGGCTGGTGTCCGTTGGTTCGAAGCGGGCGGCGGTGCGCGTTTCCAGAGCTGCTACTTCTACTGCCAGGAAGATGCCTTCGACGTGATGGACAAGTTCCGCAAGGCTGCGCCGGAAGCCGACCTTCAGACGCTCTCCCGCGGCGTGAACGTCGTCGGTCTCGAGTCGCAGTCGAGCGACATGATCAAGCTCCATGCCCAGATGTTCAAGAAGCACGGCATGACCTCGATCCGCAACTTCGACGCCCTCAACGACGTCAACAACCTCAAGTGGTCCGGCCAGTGCATCCATGATGCCGGCCTCAAGCACGAAGTCGTCGTTACGATGATGGGCCTTCCACCCGGTATCGACAACAAGGGCACGCACACCCCTGAGTTCTACCGCGACACGCTGAAGAAGATCATGGATGCGGGCATCCCGTTCGATCGCGTGGCGTTCAAGGACGCGTCGGGTACGTCGACGCCGACGACCGTGTACAACACGATGAAGCTCTGCCGCAAGCTCCTCGGCGACAAGGTGCACATCCAGTTCCACAGCCATGAGACGGCCGGCAACGGTGTGGCGTGCTATCTCGCGGCTCTCCGCGGTGGCGCGGATGGTCTCGACCTTTCGATGGCCCCGATGAGCGGCGGCACCTGCCAGCCCGACATCGTCACGATGTGGCACTGCCTCGACGGCGATCCTGACTTCGGCTTCGACTTCGACATCAACAAGATCAAGAAGGCCGAGGATTCGTTCAAGAACGCGATGAAGAAGTACTTCCTCCCGCCGGAAGCGATGAACGTGAATCCGCAGATCGTGTGGAGCCCGATG
>JAZUGW010000372.1:0-5579 GCA_045641465.1 Kiritimatiellia bacterium
CCGGCAGGCAGATGGCGGCTCGTGACGAACAGGGGAATGGTCGACGCATGGCCGCCCCACATGCCATGGGTATACGCATAGCCACCATGATCGGCGGTGATGCCGATGAGCCAGTCCTCCTCGGCAAAGGTCGGCCGAGACGCAATCGCATCAAGGCACGCGCCGATATACTGGTCGCACTGCCAGAGCGCGCGCAGATAGGCAGAGGAATAGGGGTAGTAGCCGAAACCGTGGCCGATGTGGTCCGGCCAACCGATGAAGAACTCGGTTGCGTCCGGCGCATCCGCCGAGGCGAGGATCTTCGGCACCGTCACACCATTGTTGGCGTCGGTGTCGTTGAGGAACTGTACCTTCGGCGTATGGGCGAAGTCGTTGCCTTCGCGCCAGGAGAAGGCGAAGAGGGACTTCCACTCGGGACGGGCGTTGGCGACGCGGGTGAGCCATATCGGCCACTGCACGTAGTTGCCACGTCGGGTCTGGCCGTTGTTGAACACGCGCGTCTTCGAGGCGTTGACCGCCGTCAGAATGGCGGCGTGGTTCGGCGCGCTCACGGTGATGGCGTCAAAGAGGTTGAGTCCGGTCACAGACCAGGCGCAGTTGTAGCCCGGTTGCCAGGCGTTCTTGCGAAGCCGCTCGAGGTTGGGCATGCAGGCACTCCCCAGCGTGTCGGCGCGCCAGCCGTCCAGCATGATCAACAGCGCCTTCGGCTTGCGCGGAGCCGTCTCCGCCGCCACCGCGCAGGTCGCAAGTGCGAGAATGGATAATACAATCGATTTACAGTTCATCAGACACCTCTTCGGGATTCTTTTCTTGAATGCGTCTACTTCCCCAACCCCACGGCATTTCGCCAGGCGCGTTTGAATGGATGATTCCAGTCGCCTGTCACCTGGACGAAGAGAAGCGCGACTTTGTTTTCCTTCCAATTCGCGTAGGCTTCCGTCTGCAAGGCGCCATCGTGACCGAACCACTCGCCATACTGACGCAAGCCGAGGGAATACCGGTCAAACTTGGGGTATTGCGCACGGGAGAGTTCAAGAATCGAGGCGTGGGAGAGAAGGCGCACGCCATTCGGCGTCTTGCCGTCGTTCGCGAGCATCTGGTAGAACTTCATCACGTCGCCCGCCGTCGAATAGAGTCCGCCCGCCGGAGACACCATCCGTTTATTGGCAATGACGTCGGGCCGAAGCGACCTCGCCCACCGATCACCCCGTCCGTCCGCATAGTGCTTCCCCTTCGCCACACGCGACACGAACACGCGATGCGCCTGCTGAGCCGTAGTCGGAAAGAAGGTGATGTCGTGCATCTCCAGAGGTTCGAAGAACGTTTTGCGCAGATAGTCCTCGAACCGCTGGCCCGTCACGATCTCCACCACGCGCCCCGCGAGGTTGATATCCACGTTGGAATAACTGTGCTTCGTCATGGGGTCCCACAAGAGCGGACACTTCGCGGCGAGGGCCGCATAGTCCGCCAACGACAAACGCTGACAGGCCATCGGATCCTGATCGTACTCCGGCGGATTAAACGGAAAGCCCGCCATGTGCGAGAGGCACATTCGAAGCGTCATCTTCACCTTCGCAGGACGATACGTCTTTTTCCCGTTCTTCCCCTTTACGGCCACACGCACCTGCGCGATTTCGGGGATGTACTTCTCGATTGGATCGTCGAGCGAGACGAGTCCCCGATCGACGCACGACATCACCGCCGCGCCGCAGAATCCCTTCGTCATGGAAGCGATCCAGAAGAAGCTTTTCTCGTCAAGCGCACGTCCCGTCTCCGGATCCGCAAGCCCCACAAACGCCGTCTCCACCTTCCCGTGGTCGCTCGTCATCGAAATCGCCCCTGCAACAGCCCCTTTCTTCACAAAGGCTTCCAACGCTTCACGCGGCGTCGACATGCCCAGCCCCGCGCCCCCCAAAACTGCATTGCCATCCGTCGAAGGCGCCGCGTTGACCAACCGCAACATTGCCGCCACCAGGATGATCCACATGCTGAAGTGCTCTTTTTCGCGACCAATTAACATTTTCGTCAATCTCCAACTTTTAGAATAGTCGACATTATATCTTATTTCCGTCTTTATCACAACATGGATTATGGATAAAGACAAAAATCCCCCCTATTTCCCAAACACACCTTTTTGATGTTTTTTACAAAAGACAGCATACACGATTGTTCGTGGAATACCTTTTATTCCCGCGTCAGGCCGGTGAATGGTGTGGAGAATGGACCCTTTTTGCCGTTTTTGTAGACGGGGCGGATCGTGTAGGAGTAGCGTGTGTGCTTCTTGAGGCCAAGATCCTCATAGCGGTTCACCCGGTAGGCGAAGCCGTCGTGGACTTCCGGTGCGACGTTCGCGACGAACGCGCCGTCGCGCCAGAGTTCAAAATGGTCGAAGTCGGACGACGGGTCGAGTCCCCACTCGAGATAGAGCTGCCCTTCTTTTTCGCCGTGCGTCGCCCGCGGACGCGTGACGAGTTCCGTATAGACATAACCATCGGTGGCGGGCGGCGCGCAGACGACTTTCTTTCCGTTCGTGATGCGCACTGTGCCAAATGCGTAGGGCGCAAGGACGAGTTCGTGGGGGACTGTCCCCACGACGGTACGTGGCGTCTCGAGGAGCCCCACCTGCGTAACCGTGGCGCCCGGCAGAAACGTCTGCACGACCTTCGTTCGCGTGGCCCGCCCTTCCGCCTCGCGGAAACGCGCGATGTAGCCATCGCCATCCTCTGCCGCTTTCAACGCAACGAGGAGTACATTCGGCGCATCCGCATGGATGTAAGCGGCGGCAACGGCCGCCAAACGCGGATTGAGTGTGCGTTCCACCGTGGCCGGCAAATGCACGTCTTTCCACGATCCCTTGTAGGAAGTGATCACATAGCGGAAGCGGGGATTGAAGCTCTCGCCGTCCGGATTGTGCATCTGCAGCCAATCCGTGAAGATGTAGCTGTAGAGCGCGCTCTTCCCCGCCGGCGCCTTGCCGAAGGAATAGCAGGTTTTGTCTGGGTGGATTTCACCGAACTCGACAAGCGACGAATCGACCTGCATCAGCGCAACGCCCCAGTCGCCGTTTTCAACCGCACACCAGTCGCGCACGCCCACGTAGGCGTCGGTGCTGTGTCCCGTGAGGTCTTGATACGGACGCATCACCGGACCGTTCAGCTGCGCCTGAAAGACGCCGTTGCTCACGGCGAAAGGAAACGCATAGTACCCATAGCGATAATAGCGTTTCGTGTTGAAGAGGTCGCGCGCATGGGAGAAGGCGTTATCGATGTAGATCTTCTTCTCTTTCGGATCCAGTGAGACCGTCTGAACCAATTCAGCTCCAAGCGCCTGGACGGGATCCGCTTCCCATGTGCGATGGTTGTCGCGCGTGTAGAGGAAACGGTTCGCAACTCCGTTCAGAAGTTCGCGTCCAAGTTCCTTGTCGTAGATCGACGTGATCTCGCCCTTCTCATTGACGACGATCTTGTACCACGCATTCTCCTGCACGCCGGCCACGGTCTTGTTCTTCACCCTTTCGTTCTTCTCGGGATTGAATTTCTCCGCTGTTTCAATCCAGTCGCGGTGCTGTAGCCAGGTTTCGAAAACGCGGCGCCCCTTGTAGCCGCTCGTTCCGTAGGAGTGCTCGTCATTGAGAATGAGCGCCCACCAGGCGCGACGGAAATCCTCGGCAGGATAGGGCACACCCTTCAGTGCGGCGGCGATGGACGCTTCCGCCTCCGTCGCGGCAAGGGCACGATCCGCCACCTGTTTGCGCGCGAGCAGTTCGGGCGTGGAGGCCGCATGCTGCAGCCAGCCGCTCACGATTTCGCCCGAGAGCACGGGAATCTGTTCGCCCCACTTCGCCTTCACGGCGTCGAACACCTCGTCGGGATTGCCGATCGTGCGGAACTCCGGCCAGCGCCACTTCGCGTTCCACCGCTTGAAGAGATCGCTCACCCACGTACTCGGCTTCTCGTCGTCGCTGTAGTTCGCAAACAGCCAAACATCGTACGGATAGCGCGCATCCATCTTCGCCAGCTGACGCGGCAGCTTCTCCTCCATCTTTTTGACAGACGGCTTCTGCTTCCGGTTGTTGACGCCGAAGGCGAGTCCGCCGAACGTATACTGCGTGCCCGCCCAGAAGAGCAACTTCGAAACGCCGTCCGGCGCCTGCCACCAGAAGAGCATCGGCAACGGCGAATCCCAGCGCACGTCGACGCGATTGCCGCCACCTCCGGCATCCGGATTCCAATTCGCGTACGGGATCTTTTTATTCTGCGGCCAAATGGTCGAAAGGAGCGGATTCCACTGGTTGGGCAGGAAGAGGACATTCTCGACGCCCGCTTCGGCGTAGGGCTGCACGACGGACCAGCTGATGCCCGGATTATCCGCCATCAGCAGCGTCTTCGGGTTGAGGCCCCACTTCTCGGCATAGATCTTCCGCGTGTAGATCGACCGGCAGAGTTCCTCGTAGCCGTAGAGATGCGTGTGATTCCCGGCGCAGGCGGCCGTCGTACCGATGCGCCCCCGACGCATCTCGTTCGCAATCAGCGTCCGCGTCGCCTCTTCGCCGCGGTCGAGCGGATAGTTATGGAAAAACCAGTACCCTTCGAGTGTATAACGGAAAGCCGCCACGTCGGCATCGTTCGGTTCGGCGGCAACCAGTTTGCGGGCGAGATCGGTGCGTGTCACGGATCCATGCCGCTGCACATACTGCGAATTGTGGAGTCCGATATCCGTATGCGTCGACCGGACGCAATAGATTTTCCATTCCCGCACCGGCGGCAGGTTCGCGGGCAGCTGGTTAGTGGGCACGAGTTCGTAGGTTGTGTGCCCGCCCTTCGTCCAGCTCACCATCCGCCGGCCGTCTCGCGTCACCATCGAATAGGCCGTCAGCGTTCCCTTGTCCGCACGAGCCACCCCCTGCCCGCCAAAGCCGGCCAACGACAGAACACCAAACACCACAACAACCAACATCGGCCTTAACGCCGCACACGACTTTCCATCAAGTACCATGTTTGCCATTGTAACTTTGTTCTTACTTTTCTTGAGTATTCTTGAAAAATCTGTATTTAGCCAATGAGAACTGAAGCCGCCCCCCTATAGTCCGCTACCAGAACCATAGGCCAGCAACCACATTAAACCACTTTCCACGCCCATTGTCAATGCTAAACAGATTTAGCAATATTCAATTTTCTCCATCTATTGCTAATCGAGATTAGAAGGCATGAAATGGTACATCCCCATTTAACACATTTTTAGCGAGGACAGCATCCTTCCGGTCCTCGCACACCACCCCAAAAAAAGTACATTGGCTATTCCGCAAACAAAATCAATTTTTCCCTTGAACCGCCCCGCCCGCTTTGCTAGACGAGTACCCGATGAACCGAAAAATCCAGAAACGCCTCCTCGCCGCCGGCCACGCCCTCGCCCCGCCCGCGGACGAACCGCCCGCGAAGCCCTTCTTCGACTGGTTCGCGGAGGACGTGCTCGGCCTCGACTCGGAGGAGTACCGCCGCGCCTTCTGGCGCGAGGCCTGCCGCACGGGCCATTCGATCGGCCGCACCCCGCGCACGATCGAGAGCTGGCAGCGCGAGCGG
>JAZUGW010000373.1:0-33877 GCA_045641465.1 Kiritimatiellia bacterium
GTAGGGCGCGCCCCCCGACCGCCCCCCAATGCCGGAAAATTGGATTCTACGTCCGCCCCCCTTTGCGGCGCGCTCGGAGACCCCCCCCTACCCTTTACGACGCCCCTGTGACCATTGGATTTGACGTTCCTTATAAGAAGTCGCCGGTCGGGATCGGCGTGGGCGCGAAAAGTTCCTGTCCGTTCATCTTCACGCCCACCGTGTTGCCGCTGCAGGTGATCTCGATGTCGTACCAGGTTCCCGTCTCCAGCTTGCCGGGACGCGTCACGACTTCCTTCGCATAGCAGGCATAGCCGTGCACTTCAATCGCGTGCTGCGTGTTGTTCCAGCCGCCGATGTTGATCATCACGTTACGCCCTTCGCTCTCGTCGCGCACGTGGAAGACAAAACCTTCCAATCCGCCGAGACGGCGCGCCTTGAACTTCACCGTGCAGTCCTGCCAGGCCGTACGATCGCCGAAGTAGAGACACGTCTGAGGCGATTTCGGATTCGCCTGATGAAGGATGCCGTCCTTGAGCGTCCACTGGCCATCGCGCGCACGCGTGCACTTCGCGAGGTCGGGGAAGCCTTTCATCAGCACGCGACCATCCGGCGCCGTCACCTCGAAGTCGCGATACTCGGCGATCGAATTCCATGTGCGGAACGCAAACGCGCCCGCCAGCTTGGACGAACCCTTCCACACGGCCGAGAAGCCGCTGTTCTGGAAACGGTCGCGGTTCGGCACGCAGAGATCGCCGAAAGGCCCTTCCCACGAATAGACGGTCGGACCGCGCTGATACGCCTTGCGACCGCGGCAGGCTTCCACACGTTCATCCGCCACCACCGTCTGGTACGGCATCGGCAGCGTCCACATGTAGGTCGCCTGCGCCGACGTCTCGGACAACGGCGCCAACGTGCGGTAGCCGTGTTCCACAGCCGGCGTCACCGTATAGAGCGGCGACTCGGCACGGTCGGGGAAGCGGACCGTCACCGCGAAGTCCGGACGCGGCGCCAGCGTCAACGTCACGCGTCCGCTATCCGGATACGCCGTCGTCATCTTCGCATGGTACGTCTTGCCATTGAGAACAATATCGCTTTCGGCGTCCACGAAATGGTCGACGTAGAGCGTCTTGCCGTCGCGCGCGAAGGAGTACATCGTATCCTTGAGCGCGAACAGGGCACGCGGAATGTTGCCGATGCAGCACGGGCAGCCATGCCACGGATAGTGGCGCTCGCGTCCGTTCGGCGGATTGCGGTAGAGGAAGTTCTCACCATCGTTCGAGATGGCACCCAGCACGGCGTTGTAGAGAAGACGCTCACGCACGTCTTCCGTCCGCGCGCCGCGTCCCGCCGTATGGCGCTCGACGCACCAGAAGCTCATGCCGCAGGCCGCGCAGGCTTCGCAGTAGCCGCCCAGCGGCAGCCAGTAGTCGGGACCGAACGCCTCGCCGTGCAGATTCGCCCCGACGCCGCCCGTGATGTATTCCTTCTTGTCGATTGCATTCGAGAAGATCGTGTCGCTGGCCGCCGCGAGTTCCGCATCGCCCAGGCGGCTACCGATACCGGCCATCGCCGAATAGAAGTAGCACGCGCGCACGGCATGACCCGTCGCCTCCTTCATCTCCACGGCCGGACGCTCCGTCTGGTTATAGGCATTGTTCGACCCGCCGAGATGCTGATGGCGCACGAAGAACTGCGCCAGCTTCGCATACTTCACGCCCGTACCCGCGCCATCCCAGGTTTCGCACGCATCGGCGAGACGCAGGAACGCAAGTTCGATCCCGGCGTGTCCGTTATACCACGTGCGCTTCGGCGCCGGTCCGAAAATCGAATCAAGATGGTCCGCCAGGCGCTTGGCCGCATCGAAGAGGCGGCGATCCTTGCCACGCGTGTAGCGGATATGCGCCACGGCCATCTCGATGAAATAGCCCATCACGTAGAACTCGTGATCCCCGGGGCGCGTGAAGTGCTTGTAGCCCCGCAGCAGATGATACGAATGCAGATAGCCGCTCGGCTGCTGCGCGGCGAGGAAAAGCGGAATCCACTCTTCGAGCTTGGCCTTCAAATAGGCGTGCGCCTTCTGCCATTCGGCGTCGTTGCCCGGATCGATCTCCAACGCCAGGCAGATGGCCTCGGCCGTGTTGAACGGATAGGCGTCGCTGAAGCAGCAGCCCTTGAACTTGCGGCTCGGCTTCTTGCCCGCGTTGAGCTCGGCGGCGGCGACGATGTTCAACAGCTCCTCGCCGCGTCCGCCCTTTTCCATCTGCTTGATGCAATGCGGCAGCCATTTGACGACAAGCTTGCGATACTCGGCGCGCCAGAACCCGCCGACTTTCACATCTTGCTGTACAACAGGCTGCTGCACACGCGTATCGCCCTGCGGCGCAAAGGGGGCGGCGGCATTCGCCACACCCGCGAACAGCGCGGTCACGACCGCGCACGAGAGAGAGAAGATGATATTTTTCATATTTTTATTATAGCAAAACCCCATCGTCCGTTCAACCCGCGCGGACGCACGTCAGAGAGAGTCGGTCAACCGGCGAGTTTGGCGTGGTTCGTTTCGGCGGATTCGCGTTGGCCGTTTTTCTTCAACTCGTCGTTGAGGCCCTTCATGTCGGCCGGCTTGAAGTTGAGCAGGTTGTTGTCGCGCCAGATGAGACGACCGGCTTTTTTGCCGCGGCGGTAGAGCGTGGCGTTCGGCGAGTTCTTCGAGAAGCGGCCGCCCGTGACGATCAACGAGCCGCCCTCGTGGGCGAACACCGTGGGGTTGTCCATCTTGAAGTTATAATTGTTGAAGTAGGCGCAGTTGAAGATACGCGCGTCATAGCACACATTGTACCCGATCATCGCCGTATCGGCATAGCAGTCATCCAGCACGCAATCGGTGCCACGGAGATCGAAGGCGATCGAGTTCGGCAGATACTCGGGTTCGTTCGTGCCCACCTTCCTCACAGGACCTCCCCACACATGGCACCGCGTGTAACGGTTGGACCAGCGTACGTCGCGAATGCCGATCGTGTAGTCGACCACGATGACGTCTGTAAAATGCGAATCGCCCACGTAGGTCAGCATGCCGATGTTGCCGGCGAGGCCCGGAATCGTGCACAGGCAGTAGACGTTGTTCACGGTCATCTCGCAGCCGCTGCGGTCTTTGTCCGTGCCGAACTGAAGGCCGACCCAGCGTCCGTTCCGGAACGTCGAATCGGAGAGCGTGAAATGGTGGCGGCCCATCACCAGCACACCGTTCGCAAGCCCCGCACCATCGAAGTCTCCGCCCCGGATGTAGAGCCCCATCTCGCCCGCCTCACGAGCACGATCACGCGGACGCCGCGCCTCGTAGCGGAGGAGGAACGGGATTTCCTTCACGGCCTTGAGATGGGCCGTCTTGTGCAGGAGAAGCGACGTAAAGTTCGTCACCTGCAGCATCGCATCGATTGCATATTCACCGCGCGGGAACCACACGACACCGCCATCGCCCGCCGCCGCGATCGCCCGCTGGATGCGCCCGGAATCCCCGGTCTCCCCCGCCAAACGCGGGAAATCCCCAACAGAAGCATCCCAGATTCCCTGAGAGGCGCCCGCCGCCGTATACGCCAGCATCCCCATCACCACCGAAACAACTGCAACACAGAATCTACGCATCGTTTTCTTCCTTTTCCGGCATTCGGAATCGACACCAACTTTGGCGGCCTTCCATACGCCATTTTTCGGTATCATACCACACCTCACGCCGAGAAGTCAAGGGACACGCCCGCAAAGTCCCTTCGGCCTCATCTTCGGCGGCGCGTACCTCTTCTGCGGGTTAGTCGGTTATACGGCGATAGAAGACGAGGGCGAAGTCTCGCGGACCCGATACGTTCACGCGCAGATGCGCAAGCGCCGCACCTGAAAGCGTCGTCGTTTCTCCGTTGTAGCGTCGAACCGTATAGCGCGCTTCAGGAACGAGTCCTTCGAGGTTGAATGTAAAACCCGCATCGGCACAGGCGGGACGGCGAAACGCAATCGCAAATCCGCGATCGAGGTCGGACCGATGCAGCTGATAGGCGGCCCATCGGTCCGGCGCGAGCGACGACGGTTCCGTCTGCGGATAGAAGTCCCCCATAAAACCCGTCCGCATTTCATCTGCGGCGGCGAAGACTTTCGCCAGCCACGCATTCTCCTTCTCCGAGAACGGACGCCGCACGATGCCGCCCTCCCAATCGGACGGCGTAAACACGCTGCCCGCACACACGGAACTGAAAAATCCATAGTCGTCGAACATCGCCGCCGGTGTCGTCTCGCTTCCCTGAAACGGCTGATAGCAGAGCGTGTTGAGCGTGATGTTCTGCACGTTGAAAACCTGACTGTCAGTACCACGATGGCCCACCGCAAAATCGGTCCGGCAGTAGCTGTGGCTACGGGACACCATCTCGAAGTCGAGTCGCCGTCCGCCGCTCGCGCAATTTTCAATGAGCAGATCGGGGAAGCGCCGCTTCAACTCGTCCCAGAAGGCGTAGAGTCCCGCGATGTGCTTCGCCTCCGTCACGCCGAGACGGTCCGGTGCATCGTTCCCCGCCCACAGGCCGGACGGATCGAGATTGAAATCCTGACGATACACGTCAATTTTGTTCTCGCGAATGAAACGGCTGATCAACTCGACCAGATACGCACGACAGGCCGCGTCGCCCAAATTGACAAGCAGGGGTTGCGGTTTCTTCGGATCTACCGTCCGCTGCCAATCACGCGGCAGCATCCAGCCGGGATGTTCCGTTGCCATCGGCTTGTCGCTCATCGAACGCTCGGGCTCAAACCACAAGAGAAAACGCATTCCGTGCGCATGCGCGTAGTTGGAGACCTTGCGCAGATTGCCGTCGGGATGAATCGCCGTATTGACACGCCAGTCGCCCGTATTCGGCCACCAGGTGGAACCGCAGTTCGGATACGGATCCGGTACCTGTGCCGGACCGTACCACGCGGCGTCGACCCAGAACGTATCAAACGGCATTTTGTGCTGTACGCTCCAGGCGAGGATGTCGAGCATCATCTTGTCCGGCTTGTTGCCGCCGCCTGCGGTAATCGGCAGAATCGGCTTGATGAGTTCCCCGCGCGAATTGCGAGGCAGCTTCTCCGCACGCATGAAGCGGTGGAGCATCGTGCGCGCGGCTGAAACGGAGACGCCCTTCTCGCGCCGAAGAATCAACACGGACGGCTGACGGAGCTCTTCGCCCGGCAGCAAGCGGAAGTGCGTCTTGCGCATCCCCGCCTGCACCTGCAGATCCGTGTCGGTCAGGTCGAACCGCGCCGTCCAGCCGCCGGTCCAGCCCAAGCCGATTTCAAGTCCCGTACCATCATCCAGATCAACCCCGAACCACGGCATGAAACGCGAGGACGAACGCCCTTCGACGACATCGAAGACCGCCGAACGCGCCGCACCCGCCGTCCGCGCCAGAGACCGGTCGGCCGGGGTGAAGTCATTTTCGGTGCAGACCGTCCCCGTCAACGCACGGATTTTCGCACGCGCCGTCGGCGTCGCCAGCTTGAGCGCCTGAAAGCCGTCCACGATTTCCGTCGGCGCCGATCCGACCGCACGCAGCAGCGGACACACCTCCGCCGCAGGGAACTTCTTGTAGAACTTCCATGTGTTGCACAGCTGAAGCTTTCCATCGGTCGACAAGTAAGTCATTTTCCTTACTTCATACCGATCGTTCTCCGCTAGCTTCAGACAGGATTCCGGTTTTGAAAAATCAAAGGACTTCCCCGCGTAGGCAAACCCCTGCATCCCCTGCGCCGCCATCTGTTCAAATGACGGGAACGAAGCCCAAATAAAAGAAGCCAGACTTCCCGCCCAAGCCAAAACGATTAATTTCTTCATCGAGTCCCCCTTGTTTCCCGACGTCTTCCGACGCCGCTTCTCTCTGGACGCTACTTGCCGATGCAGAATCGACTGAAGAGCGCATCCAGCAAATCATCCGAATAGACCTTGCCGAGGATCTGGCCGAGCGCTTCCGTCGCCGTCCGCAATTCATTGGCCGCCACAACCCAGTCAAATCCATCCAGCCCCACAAGCGCCGCCTCCAACGCGGCACGTGCGCGCAAAAGCGCCTCTTTCTGGCGCGTCGTCACATCGGCGCCCGTGTCCTCCGCGTCCTTCGCCGCGAGTGTCGCGAGGTGCTCGGCGATCGCCGCACGCAAGGCATCCAGACCTTCACCCGTCTTGGACGACACGGCGAGCATTCCTTCAGCCCGCGTGGCCGTCGGCATGAGATCGCACTTCGACAGAACAAAGATCGTCGGCACCGACGACGCCCGATCCACCGGCGATGCATCCGTTGCATCGACCAGCTGCAGCACAAGGTCTGCCGAGGCGATCAGGTCTTCGGCGCGCGCCACGCCTTCGCGTTCGATCTCGTTTTCCGTCGCGCGCAAACCGGCCGTATCGACCAGGCGTACCGGCCAGCCGCCGATTTCCGCGCCCTCCTCGATCGTATCGCGCGTCGTACCCGCTTCGTCCGAAACAATCGCGCGGGCCGTGCCCAAAAGCGCGTTCAAGAGCGAACTCTTGCCGGCATTCGGACGCCCCGCGAGGACGACGAGCGCCCCTGCGCGCAGAAGATGTCCTTCGCGCGCCGTTGAAATCTGACGCGCCACCGACGCCAGCAGATCGACAACCGACGCGCGTACACCGTCCGCAAAGGAGGGCGGCAATTCGTCCTCGCTGAAGTCGAGCGCATGTTCGACGCGCGACGAGACATCGAGCGCTGCCGCATAGAGATTTTCAAAGGGACGCGTCTGCGCCCCCAACAGACGTGCGGTCGCTTCATCGGCGGCACGTTCCGTACGCGCGTCCACCAGATCGATCACCGCCTCGGCGCGACCAAGGTCGAGGCGTCCGTTGAGAAACGCGCGCTGCGTGAATTCACCACGACGCGCGAGGCGCGCACCGGCTGCAAGGCACGCCTCCAGCACACGGCGCGGCGCCACCGACCCGCCGTGTCCTTGGAACTCCACCACGTCCTCGCCCGTATAGCTGTGCGGCGAGGCGAACACCAAAACGAGGCCATCGTCAATCGGCTGTTCGCCGGCGCGGAACGTCGCGTGAAAAAAGCGTCCCGCAAGCGACGCCTCCACCGGACGGCCCGAGAGAGCCGTCGCAATGCGAAACGCGGCGGGGCCGCTTACGCGAACCACCGCCACGCCGCCGCGGCCTGGGGCTGTCGCCACGGCCGCGATTGTCTCACCGTCGTTCAGGTTACTTCTCGATGGGGGTGAGAATCATATTGCGGAAGTCCGCATCCGAGTGGTCGCCCTGCAGATAGAGCGGACCCTTCACGAACTCGTCGCTCGTAATCGCGCCGCCCGTGCAGCCGAGCACCGGCGCGTTGTCGATGATGTTCGTGCCGTTGAGCACAACCGTCACGTGGCGCTTGTAGAGCGTCACATCGACATGCTGCCACTCGTTCGCCGGCTTTTCCGCGCCCACGCGCGGCGTCACACGGCCGTAGAGCGCCGCCATGTTGTGCTTGTCCACGGGCTTGCCGAAACTGTCGAGCACCTGGATTTCATAGATGCCGCGCAGATAGACGCCCGAGTTGCAATGCGGCAGCACGCGCACATCGTACGAGAGCTTGAAGTCGAAGAAGTCGGCCCGCTTCGTCACGATGTTCGAATCGCCGCCGTAGGGCTTGCCGTCGGGTTTCCGGCGGATGCGGTTCGACAGCACGCCGTCCTTCAGCGTCCAGCCGAAGTGCGCTTTCGGGTTCATCGCCTTCCAGCCGCCGATGCCGCCTGCCAGCAGGTCGATCGGCTGTCCGTAGACGGCCTTCGACACATCCGGCGCGGGCGGCAGCGCGGGAATGCGCTTCGCCTTCACAACCTCGGGCTGGCCCTGCGGTTCGCCCTTGTCGTTCACCATCTGGAACGTGACGTTCGCTTCGGTGCCGTTCGCACGCAGCGTCGTCTCACGCCAGCGGTTCTTGCCGCAGCGCTGACGCATCGTCGCACGGTCGCCCACGATCGTGACGTCGCTCTGGTCGTTCGGCGAACCGCCGCCCCAGAGGAGCTGCGCCGTCGCCTTGCTGCTTCCCTTTTCCTGGAAGATGCCGAGCCAGAACGCGCCCGGCTTCTGAATCGCCCAGCGACCGACCGCACCGCGGCAGACACAGTCCGTGCACTTGCACGCCGCCGTATCGCCACAACCGCACACGCACGGCGCCGCCTGCGTGGTTTGAGCACCCATCGCCACCGCCGCGACGAGTCCCGCCGCAAGAATGGACTTCATCGAAATCTTCATTTCGTTTACCCTTGGATATTCGTGTTGATTCGATTAGAGCTTGCACATCTGACGGATGGCGTCCAGCTCGGCCTCGGTGTCGTTCGCACCCTTCTTCGCGGGTTTGAGACGAGACGCAAGCTCCACGCACACATCGACCGCCGCCGAGCAGCTCTTGATGAAGCGGAACTGGGCGTCTTCGCTCTTCTCGGGCGAACCTTCGGCACGCAGCATGTGGCAGTCGAATTCGACCACGCCCTTCCAGCCGCAGTCGTTGAGCGCCTTGAACATCCACACCGTTTCCTTGAGTCCTTCCGGACCCACCAGCGGCGGGAAGTCGTTGTCGAACTGGCCCTTGATCTGCGAACCGAAGTGGAGGAACTTCATCTTCTTGCACGCGCAGAGGTACGAGACCGTGAGCACCGAGTTGATGAGGCACATGCCCTCGTGCTGCAGCAGCTCGGGGTTGACGCCCCAGAACTCCGGCTTTTTCAGACGCGTCATGATGAAGCCGACGGCGTGTCCGCTCGTCGGGAGGAACATCGCGCCACGCGGTTCATTCGGCTTCGGCTCGACCGTCGCACCCTTGTAGTTCGTGAACTTCATCTTCTCGATGTAGTCCGTCACGTGGTTGAGACCGTCCGCCAGCCAATCGTAGAGGTGCGCGAAATCGGTCTTCGCATACACTTCGAAACCGTCGCGCGCCACCCAGTAGGTGTAGTGCTTTGCGCCGAGCAGGTTGCCGATGCGGAGCGTGCGCTCGACCTTCTTCGCCGCGAGCGCGCGGAGTTTCGGATCCGGGTTCGTGAGGCCGCCGGCGCGGAAGAGCTTGTTGCCGTGGAGCGAGCAGGTGACCATGTTCACCTTGAGGCCGCCCTCCTTCAACACCTTCTTGATTTCGCGGAGCTTCTTGTAGACTTCGCTCTTCGGATCGAGGTCGTCCTCGGGATGTTCAGGATCCCACGGCACGAGGTCGTCGTCATGCGTGGACGTCATCTCGATGAGGCCCGCCTTGCAGGCTTTCGCGAGCATCTTCGCCACTTCAAGGGAATCGGGCTTCGGCTGCACATCGCCGCCAAACGGATCGGCCAGCGGATTAGCCACACACCAGAACGGCATCGAACGCGCCGCGACACAGAGCTTGTCGTACATTTGAGTCTCCTATTTTTTTTCTAATGAAATTCAGGTCCCGTCAAAATCCTTCAACGAGATTTCAAGATTTTACCACGGATTCCGTTCGTTTGTCAATCTTCGACATCATTTGATCGCGTCAGATCGGCGTGCGCGTGTTGAGCAGCGAATTGGAATGGGCGTGGGTGATGGCGAGCGCGAGGGCGTCGGCTGCGTCGTTCTGGGGCAGTTCGTCAAGCGCCAGCAGCGTCTTCACCATTCGCTGGATCTGCAGCTTCTCCGCGAGACCGTTGCCGCACACCGCCATCTTCACGCGGCGCGGTTCGTATTCGTAGATCGGCACGTTCGCATCGACCGCCGCCGTAATGACGGCACCACGCGCTTCGCCGAGAATGAGCATCGTGTTCGCATTCTTCGCGTAGATCACCTTTTCGATGGAAACGACTTGCGGCGCGTAGGCGGCAATCAGCGCCGCCACGCGCGCATGGATTTCGCGGAGGCAGGCGGAGAGCGGAAGTTTCGGCGCATTGTGGATGCGGCCCGCCTCAAGGCAGCGCATGCGCGAGCCCTCGACGGACAGCACGCCATACCCGCTTGAACGAAGCGACGTATCGATGCCAAGGATGATCATCAGTTTTCGTTGGAGTGAAGTCCGCCCGCACCGGCCTTGAACACGATGTTGCCGTGATCGGTTCCGGGTACGAGCGTCGCGCAGTTCCAAATGCACGCGCCGCAGTGGACGCACTTCTCGCGATCGAACTTCGGCACGCCGCCCGGTTCGTCGCTCGGCATCAATGCCTGCGCCGAACAGATTTCAATACACGTGTGCTTCGTGCAGGACTGGCAGAGAGCCGGATCCGCAAACGTGACATGGTCCGCAAAACCCGGTGCCGCCTGCACCTTGCCGCCCACGAGCAACGCATCCTGATGCTGCATCAGCAATTCGCCGTCGTACGGAATCGCCGGCCAGCCGCACGCGTCCATCACGGCATCGTGCAAAGGCTTGCGCGCCTTCTCGGCGGACGCGAGACCTTCCGCGAGTTTCGCGCGATCGACACGACGCCCCTTGAGCGCTTCCTCCAAAGTCGGCACGCGCGTAGCCGGCGGCACGCTCTTGAACGGCAACGCCAGACCGAACGTTCCACGCAGGCCTTCGCCCACCATGCCCCAGAAGAAACTCTTGTTGAATCCGTTGCGCGCACCCGTCGCCTTCTTCAGACGCTTGTCGAGCGCCGAAGCCCGACGGCTCGCCACATACGTCGCCTCGAGATTTTCCTTTGTAAAATCCTTGCCGTCCTGCAAGAGCTTGAGCACGGCCTTCGCGAGCTGCACGCCGCTTTCCCACGCTTCGTCGACACCCGCATTCGCCAGCACGTCGGTCGTGCCCGAACCCTCGCCGATGCGCGCAAACCCGTCGCCGCAGAGGAAGGGTTCGCCTTCTTGTCCGCTCTCCTGCAAGGACTTCGCGCCCCAGCTCAAGAGTTTCGCACCCTTGAGATGGCGCCACAGATACGGATGCTGCATCCAGTGCTGGAAATAGCGATACGTCGTTCGAACGGGCGTATCCATCCACGGTGCCGCGAAGGTGCCGAGGGTCGCGGTCTTATCCGCGAGCACGTACATGAACCCGAAGAGCTCGGGCTCCGGGAAGCCCAGCGTGTGGATGATCGTGCCCGGTTCGAGCTCGCAGGACTCCGGCAGCTTGACGACGGCTTTCATGCCGACGCCCCAATCGTATTGGTGGTGGCCCTTCGGCAGACCGAACTTCGCATCGAGGGCGCGTCCAACCGCGCCCACCGGACCATCCGCCACCACCGTGAGCGCGGCCTTCACATCCATGCCCGGCATGAACGCGCCTTCCATCGGCGAGCCGTCCTTCTCGACACCTTGATCCGCCAGGCGAACGCCCACGACCTTCTCGCCGTCGAAAAGCGGTTCCGCCACCGGAGAGGACGGCATGATCATGATGCCGCTCTCCATCACTTTCTGCGAGGCCCATGTCATAAAGGACCCCATCGACATCACGACACCGCCACGTTTGTCCATGAAGGGCGGCGTGAGCGGAAGTTCACGCGCCTGCCATTGGCCGCCTTTCATGATGACGCCGCCCAACTTGAAGCAGAGGTCGATGAACTTCGTCCCGCACGTGCGCTTGGAGGCGCCGATGTGATCGAAAAGGTACGTCGTCTTTTCCGCCGTCACCTCGGCGGCATTCGGAACTTCCTTGGCGAAATCGGGGAAGGACGCCTTGGTCGCGTCGGCCTTCGTGACAATGCCCGACACTCCAAAGCCCACGTCGTCGGCGCGCTCATAGCACATCACCTGCAACGGACAGCCCGGCATCGTCTTCGATTCGTAGAGGGGCGTACCGTCCTCCTTCGTCTTCGCAAGTTCGGGTCCGAGCGTGGTGAGAAAGCCGGCGGCAGCGGGACCAAAACCCGTGACGACAATATCGGCTGTCATTTCCTGGCGTTCCATAATTCTCCTTGGTTCGTGTCCCCGCTCAGGGGACCAGATGTCCATGGTCGAGTTTAAGCGTGCGATCGCACCGCGCGGCCGCTTCGGCCGAGTGGGTAACCATCACGCACGCGAGCGGACGCTCATCCGACTCGACACGTTGATTCACTTCAAACAGCAGATTCAGAATCTCGGTGCCCGTGAGCGCATCGAGGTTACCTGTCGGCTCGTCGGCGAAAATGATTTCAGGCTGGCACATCAAGGCGCGCGCAAGCGCCACGCGCTGCTGCTCGCCACCTGAAAGTTCCGCCGGCAGATGAGTCAGCCGATCGGCAAGACCCACCTTTTCGAGCAGCTGGCACGCGCGTGCACGCATCTCCTTGCGAGCGCCACGCGTATAGCCCGTCATCGTCGGCAAGAGCACATTCTCGACGATGTCGAGTTCCGGCATCAAATGGAAACTCTGGAAGATGAAACCGACCTTCGTCGCGCGCAACCGATCACGCCGTGCGGCCGAACCGAATCCGCCGAAAAGCGATTCGCCCGCGAGAAGGACCTCGCCCGAGGTTGGCGCGTCGAGTCCGCCGAGAATGTTCAACAGCGTCGTCTTGCCCGAACCGCTGCGTCCGACAATTGCCACGTGTTCGCCTGCGGCGACCTCGAACGAAACACCGTCCAGCACGCGAATCGCGGGTTGGCCGGGCAGGCGGTAGTCCTTGACAATGTCTTTGACGCTGAGCAACATAGCTTTTATTTCTGAAGAGCTTCAACGGGGTGTTTCGACGCCGCGAGAAACGCGGGCACCAACGAGGCGAGAAGTCCGAACACGTAGACGATGACGACCACCCACACGATGTCGCTCACCACAACGCGAGACGGCAGGGAAGAAAGACCATACACCGACTTCGGAAACACTTCCACACCGCAACGGGCAAGAAGGTCCACAATGTTCTGAAGATTCTCCAGCACCGCCCAGGCGGTCAGCAGACCCAGTACCGTACCGAGGGTGACTTGGAAGAGTCCGTGAACGACGAACGCACCCATGATCTTCCGCTTCGGAAAGCCGAGCGCCTTCAACAGGCCGATCTCGGGCGTCTTCTGCACGGTCAGAACGAGGAGCGTATTCATCACGCAAAAGAGCGCGACGACGGTAATGAGCATCAACAGCAATGCCGTCATGTTCTTCTCGACCGCGAGGGCGTTGAAGAGTTCGCGGTCCGCCTGACGCCAGGTGACGAGACGGCAATTCGGCACCTTGCTCTTCACCTGATTGAACACGGCGTCGAACACAGGCACATTGGCGGGTTCCTTCGTCTTGAGATGAATGGCGAACACGCCCTTCTCAATGCCCATGAGTTCACGCGCGTTTGCGAGAGAGCAGATGCAGAATCCGGCATCGTAGTCGCGTTGGCCGCACGAGAAGATGCCGGTCACGCGCCACTTGAGCGGCAGAAAGACCTCATCGCGCGAGGCGAGCGTCTTCGGCGAATAGACCGTGACATCATCACCCACCCACGCGCCCAGCGAACGCGCGAGGTCGACGCCGAGTACGATCGAATCGCCTTCAAGATCAAATTCGCCTGCAAGAGGCTTGCCCACCTGGTAGGCGCCCTGAAAACGATCCGGGTCGACACCGAGGATGATCGGCGCCGAGATGCGACCGTGATGCTCGAGCATAATGCGCGTATCGATCTCCGGCGTCACCGCCGCCACGCCTGGAATTGCTTCCAGCTCCTTGGCCAGACGGTCTTCATCCTTCACGGGCGAACCAGGCGAGTAGGACGAAATCGTGATATGCGGCTTGAAGTCGAGGATCTTCTTTTCCCACAGATCGCCGAAACCGGTCATCACGGCGCGCACGATGATCACCACCGCGACGCCTAGAAGAACACCCAAAACCGAAACGCAGGTGATCACACTGGTGACGCTGCGTTTCGGCTTCAGATATTTCAGCGCTAGAAATAGGCTAAAGGGCATTCCGATTAGATGTCGTCGATCATGACCTTGACTTCATTGCCCTTGTCCTGCGAGAGGGCTTCGATGTCGGCTTCGACTTCGGTCGCCTTCAGCGAGGTTGTCGGCAAGTAACGGTAATACACCATCAGCTGCAACGCGCAGAGGCAGGTATCCATGACCGGACGCGTCGTATGCACGTCGGTGTTCTCCCAGTGTCCAACCGGGCGGTCCTTGCCATTCGGATCCTTCACCGTCAAGGGCGAGCCATCCCCCTTCTTATCGAGGATGATCGTCTTCGGGTAGAGGTTCTTCATCGCGAGATTCCACTTCTTCCACAGCGTGAAGTTCGCAGGGGTCGCACCCTTGACCATACCGGCCTGATACTTGCACTGCGACGCATAGTAGCTGTAGTACTGCGAGCAGGAACCACCGCTCATGTGCTTCTTGTCAAACGTCGGCAACCAGTCGCGCATGACATCGAGCGCATTGGCGACTTCCGTTTCCTTCGCGTGGCCCAAGAGCTGCATGCAGAGGCAGCCGACGCCGCCAAGACCGCCGCCGCGCGAACCCGGACGATACACGAAGCCGGCCTCCTTGTTGAAGTTGCGCGTCTTGAGGCACTTGATGGCCTTCTTGATGCACTCGTCCATGCCCGAGGGATGGATGCCGGCCATCTTGCCGGCCTTCAACGCCTGCATGGCCCAGCCGCCGAACGAAATGTCGTCCGGTGCCGCCGACGTCGTCTTCGCGAGCTTGTAGTTCCAGCCGCCCGTCGCCGTCTGACCGGCGATGATACGGGTCAAACCCTTCTCCGCGGCTTCGCGCGCATTCGGGTTCTTCGTCATGCCGTAGGCTTCGCAGAGCGCGTACATGGCGATCAGGAAGCCGTACTCGTTGCCGTCGCAGGCGGCGATGTGCGTGACACCGCCCTTCTCGTGGACCGCATTGATCAGCCAGTCAAGACCGCGCTGCACCGTATCGCCGAATTCCTTCGAGTTCGGCGTTTCGCCGTGCGCGAGATAGGTCAGGATCGCGAAACCCGTGGACGCAGCCGGAACGCCCGGCCAGGAGCCGTCGCTGTTCTGCTTGATCTTCAGCCAGCGCAGGGCCTTCATCACGGCCGCTTCCGTGGTGGGGTCGCCGTACTGGGCACCACCGCGCGTGAGCTGACCACGCACGCCCGTTGAACGCTCGGATCCGAAAACGGACTTCATCGTCACCGGGCTCTTGATGTTCATCATCGCATCGACCGTCGCCACCTTCACCGACTGCGGTTCGGCCGTCTGTGCCGGAGCATCCGCCACTTCCGTGGGATTGCCCACCGTCGGCGTATCCACCTGCACTTCCACATCGACATCTGGCGGCGGCTCGACCTCCGGAGGCGGCGGAACCTCCTCCAGGACCTCATTCTGGTCGGCCTGCACGATGTCCAGCTTCACTTCCTTCTTCGTGTTCCCGCCAACAGCGGTCACCACGAACAGCACGATCACGCCGATCAACGGCACCATGATGGCCGTCAGCGGAGCGACCTGACGCTGCAGTTCAATCAACGCCTCCTTGTATTCGCGCGAATCACGCGAACGGCCAAGTCCCTTGAACATCTTGCCGAGACGCTTGAAATAGCCCTGTTCTTCGAACTTGGCCATCTCCTCGTCAAGCTGTTCCTTGAATTCATCTTCGTTTGTGATGTCCATTTCAATACCCCTTGGACTTACATGCTGAAGATCGACAAGTTCTGCATCCCGTACTTCGTACAGGTATCCAGCGCATCAACCAGGAACTTGTGCGGCGAAGTCATCTCGCACTGCAACAGCACCGTCGCCTTCTTGTCGATCGCCGCCGCCTGCTTGATGTGCCGATCGAGCTCCTTCAGCGAAACACCACGGCCGTTGTACACGAGTCCGCCCGGGCCCACCTGGATCTTGATCGTCGTATCTTCAACGACTTGCGTTGGTTTGTCATTCGGTGCGGGACGATTCGCATTCAGCTTGGAGAACAAGTCTTCCTGCTTGATCGTCACGACGAAGAAGATGATCAGCTCGAACACGACGTCGATCATCGGCGTCATGTCCAGCTGCGGATTGTCGTATTGTTTACGTGCCATCTTCTCACCCTCACTTCGTCAGTTGCTTGCCGCTCTTACGGTCGTAGACCGCGACGAACGAAAGCTTCCACACATCCTCGGCCGTACAGGCATTCATCACTTCAGCAACATGACGATGATGCGTACGGTAGTCGGCACGAATCATAATCGGGAAGTTGGGTCCCCATATCCGTTTGCGCTCCTTTACGCGGCGGCGGATTTCCGCCGTTCCAACCGTGAAGTTGCAAATGGAGATTCGTCCGTTCTTGGCGATGTCGATGACGAGATGGGACGGCGGCAGTTCTTCGGCCGTCAGTTCGATGCCGTGCTTGCCGTCCTCGAGCTGAACCGTCTCGTCCTTTTCCACGGACATCTTCAACGTCACAACGAAGAAGATGATCAGCTCGAACACGACGTCGATCATCGGCGTCATGTCCAGCTGCGGATTTTCTGTGAGTTTCTTGCTCATGATCTACGGTCCCTTCTCGGACTCGTTTTCACGCTCAACTCAGACAGCCTGTTCCTGACTCTCGTCGACCACTTCCACGTGGCGGAGGCCCTTGAGGAGTTCCATCGTGAGCGCCGTCATACGCATGATCAGGCGGTTCGCCTTGTTACGCAGCGAGTAGAACACCGTGATGGACGGAATGGACACGCACAGACCCGCCGCCGTCGTCCAGAGCGCCTGACCGATGGAGTTCGCGAGCATGGACGCATCGCCCGCACCACCCGCCGCGAGGGCCTGGAACGTCAAGATCATGCCTTGCACCGTACCGAGCAAGCCGAGAGACGGACCGAGGTTCGAGCACACGGAAATCCAGGTGAGGCGCTGCATCAGACGTTCGACCTCGAGGTCGGCCGCACCGTTCACCGCTTCCTGAATCACATCGTAGCCGTCGTCCACATGCTGGAACGCGGTCGAGAGGATGTTCGACATCGCACTCGGCTCGTTCTCGCACACCTTGAGCGCCTTCATCACATCGCCCTCGGCCATCGCCTGCTGCACGTTGTTGACGAGCGAGCTCGGCATCAGCTTTTCAGGCTTCACGAGAACCAGGCAGTCCACGGAGAAGTAGATGGCCGCCGCCGCATCGCCGAACAGGGCGAACCACAGCAACGCACCGATGATACCCGAACCGAAGACGATGTCGAAGAACCCGCCCGAGGACTTCTTCCCCTCTTCCGGCGCGCCGCTCACAGCCTTGCCGCTGGCATCCACCAGTTCTCCCGCCTTCGCCGTGGCCGCAGCCGCCGCAGGCGCAGGCGCCGCATCCTGAGCCGAAGCAACCATCGCCGTAACAGGCGCCAACACCAGGCCGAACATCACGATCGCGGCCATCACCGACTTCTGCATCTTCTTCATGTTCATTTTGTTTTTCCTTTTTGAGATTGATTAAATTGTCTGTACTGACTTGATTTTGTTTGATTTACTTGCTCGCCCACGGACTCGTGGCATAAGACCTCTTCAACTCGCTGCGCATCTGCTCGGCCCGGCTGCTCGAACCGAGCTTTTCAAAACAGCGCGCGGCCTTGTAGAGGGCCTCGGGCTGAAGACGATCGGCCAGTCTCTCCTCGCGATAGAGAAACACGACGCGCAGATAGGCATCGACAAGCGCCTTGCGGCAGGCATCGACGCTTTCATTGCCGTCCTTGATGATCATGTCGCCGCGCATCAGCAGCGCCGCACCGCTCGAGAAACGATCGCCCACCTTGAAGGCCTTGTCAAGCGCGGTCTCAAGCTTGGACGTCTTGCCCAGCGCGAGAAGCGCACTCCAGTAGGCCGGCGCCAGGTCGCCCTTGTAGGCCGCCGTCGCATCCATGTTGATGATGTCCGAACAGGTCTTCTCCGCCGCATCGGGCTTGCCCGAGTCGAGATAGGCCTGGGCAAGATAGCGACCCGCCGTCTTGTCCCACTGCAGACGCTTGTATTCCTTCACGATCTTATCAAGCACGGGAATCGCCGCCGCCGGCTTGCCCTTGTTGACCAGGTCAACCGCCTCGTCATATCCCGCCGGCTTGTTGATGTCGATTTCTTCCACATCGCCGGCCTTGATGGTCAGTTCGATTCCCTTGTTCGAGATCACGTACGCCTTGTCGCGCGCGCTCCAGCGGATCTGCCCCTTGTGCGTTTCACCCTTCGTGTCCGTAATCGAACCGGGGACATCGCCGAATACCACGGCAGCCGCGAAGGCCGCCAAAACCATGATGATGCTTGTACGCATGTTCGTTTGCTCCTTGAAATGTTTGGATTACTTGTCGGCTTCCGCAGCCGCCTTCGCGTTCTGGACGAATGTCTTGTGCTTGCCCTCGGGGAAGAGTTCCTCATAGGTCGCCGCATACGCCAGCACCTGTTCGCTCTGCTCCTTGCCCAGCTTGACCATCAACGGCAGCAACGTACCGTAGGCGCGCTCGAGGTTCGCCAGCTGCGCCGGCGTCATGTCCTTCGCCGGATGCTGCGGCGACGGCTCGTGCGCCTGCACGAACACCGTAAAGGTCGCGACCGCGCGACGGCAGGTCGCCTTCGCCTGCTCGCCAAGGTTCATCTGCTCTTCGGCTTCCATCTTAGTCCGCCACACATCGCCGGCACGCAGACTCAGCAGATCCTGGTCGGCTTGTGTCGGACGAAATCCGCGGAGCTTTTTGATGGCCCCCATCGCATCGTTGAAGAACGACTGGCGACGCCCGCTATCCTGCTCGTGGCGACCTTCTTCCGACGCCACCTGGATGAGCATCTCGTAGGCATCGACGAGCAGATTGCTCTTCCCGCTCTTGTCGATGAAGTCCTGCAGCTTGCCATGTGCCTCAGCCCAGGATTTCTGCCCGACTGCGGCCTTCGCCTGACCAAGCACCGCACGGCTCGTCACATAGGCCTGCAACGTCTTGTTCGTGAGCGAGCCGACGAGCGTCAGGGACTTGGCGTAGGCGTCGTTCGCCACATCCCAGCCCTTCGCCTCGAGCAAGGCGTCGCCCGCATCGAGGAACTGGTAAGCCGTATACTTACTACCCGCGTTGTTGAGCATCTGGCGGTACTGCTCCACACCTTCCTGCTTGAGGCCCATTTCAATGAGCGTCTTCGCCAGACGCGGCACGGAATTCTTCGCCTCGTCGGATTCGGGGAAGTCCTTCTGCAGACGCGCGAACGCCTTCTGCGACTCCTCAACCTTCTTGTCCGCCGTGTAGATCGTCGCAAGCTTCACGAGAATCGCCGGCGCGTACTTGCCCTTCGGGTTCGTCGCGAGGTAGTTCTCATACGCCTTCACCGCCTGCTGACGGAAGACCGGAATCTTGTCCGCCGGATACTGCAGACGCTGCCAGCTTTCGCCTTCGAGGAACTGCGCCTGTTCGCGCTGCAGCGTGAATTTCTCCTTCTCGGCCGTACCGAGCGTCTTGTCGTTCTCCAGCGTGTCGGTGATGAGCTTCGCCGTCGCACGGAAGTCGCGGATCGCACCCGCCACGCCCTTGTACGCCGCCAAGTTCATCGCTTCGACCTGCTCTTCGCTGTTCGTGCCGCCCGCCGCGTTCACCACATCGGCGAAGCCCGCGAAACCGCGCTTCTGCTGCATGAGGGCGAGCGAGAGGCGCGCCGTCGTCTTGTCGGTCGTCTTCGTCGCGGCGCCGGCGAACTTGCGCAGCCAGTTTTCCTGCTCTTCACCGTTGCCGAGCTTGCCGTTGCAGACCGAGAGCGTCTGCAGCGCACTCGCGTAGTACGTCGAGTTCGTGTAGGTTTCGGCGATCATCTTGTAGTAGCGGATCGCCCCTTCCCAGTCTTCTTTCTTGTAGCACTGGCCACCCAGCGACAACGCCATCTGCGCGGCATTGTAGTGCGTGGGGTAGTTCTTAAAGTAGAGGGCATAGAGCTGGTCGGCCCGCCCGAGCGCGCCGGAGTCGTGCTCAAGCGCCGCAAGACGCAGCGTCTCGTCGCCGGCCGGACGCACCAGGGCGCCGTTGCGCAACTCGGCGAAACGCTCGGCGATCTGTCCTTCGATGGCTTCCGCCGCGAGACGATAGTAGAGCTTCTTATCCTTGTCCTTCTCGTCCTGCCACTGGCTGATGTAACTCTGCGCAAGAATGCTGAGCGCGCCGACGGATTCCAGATATTCCGGGTACTGCGCCAGCAACGCCGAGTACGTGTCGATCGTCTTCGCCACGTCGTTGCTCTTGTAGATCTCCCACGCGTTCCTGAACTGAATCTTACGAACGTTGTCGCGTTGGCCTTTCGTCACGCCCGTACGAATCGTCTTGTTGTAGCGCTTGAGCGTGAACTTCTCGATTTCTTCCGTGATCTCGCCTGCATTGGCCGCCCAGGCGGATTCCGCATAGTTGATGAACACGTTGATGGCGTGGTTGTAGGCGCCGGCGCCATTGCGCTTGCCCGTACGCGTCTTCGCACCGAAGAGCGTATCCTTGATCAAGTCCTCGTTCGGCTTCGCCTTCTTCGCCTCTTTCTCGACCGTCTTCCAGAGGACGCGCGCGAGGAGGTAGCGGCATTCCGGCATCGGGCTCATGCGCAGATAGCCCTTCGAACCGTTCGGGTCCTGCGCCAGGAGGTCGTTGTGGATGTCGGAGAGCTGCTGCATGTAGTCGCTGACGATCGACTGGGCCTTGCCGAGGTTGCCGCGCAGCATCTCGATATGCGCCTTCATCGCGATGGCCTTGCCGAACACGAGGATCAGGTCGCTCTTCCACAGCAGCTTGTTCACGACCTTCGTCGCCTTGTTCAGATACTCGGTGCGCTGCGGATTCTTCATGTCCTCGATGTCGTTCGACAGGCGCACGAGCAGTTCCACATACGACTGCGCGACGAAGCACCAGTGCTCGACATCGTTCCGCTCGGAAACCTTGCCGAGCAGATTCTCGTACATCTTGACCGCCTCGGCGTACTTCTTGTCGATGGTGCACATCTGCGCCCACTTGAAGCCGCTCTCGACGTAGAAGTCCATGATGTCCGCACCGGGCTTCGGCGTCGCCGCAAAGAACTCCTGATAGATCTTACGGCATTCGGGCATCATCGAACGCGCATAGTAGGCATCCGCCATCGACAGGCGCAACGCCCAATACTCGCCGTCCTTCTTCGGCAGCGCATCGATGACCTTCTGCACATCGGCAAACTTGCCCATCCGCAAATCGCCCTGGATCTCGAAGACCTTCAGCTTCGGTTTGAGATCGGGCCACTTCTGCTTGGCCGCCGCAATGACGGGCTCCGCGAGGTCCGGCATGTTCGCCTCGACCAGCGCGCGCACATAGGCAAGTTCCTCCTTCGCCGCCGGGTCTAACGGCGCGGGAGCTGCAGAGTCGTCGGCCCAAAGCGCGCCCGTGCAAAGAGCACAAACGCACAAAGCCAACCCTGCATACGGGTGGATTGATGTATGACAAAATCTCATGGCGAGTAATATTGTAGAGAAAAATCGGACACGAGTCAAGGCAGTAGATGAATTAGTTTTGCACAATTGAGAATAGTAAAGGTGTCTTAAAAATGAAACAAGGTCGGACTTCTCAATGAAATCCGACCTTGTTCGAGTCGTTCAACGAAACGCGAGAATTACTTCTCGTCAAGCGCCGCCACACCCGGAAGGACCTTGCCTTCGAGGTACTCGAGGCTCGCGCCGCCGCCCGTGGAGATGTGGCTCATCTCCGCCGCCTTGCCGCTCTTCTTCACGGCCGACACGCTGTCGCCGCCGCCGATGATCGACAGACCGCCATTGGCCTTGACCGTCGCCACCGCGTCGCACACGCCGAAGGTGCCCTTCGCGAGCGGCGCGAATTCGAAGCAGCCCATCGGGCCGTTCCACACGACCGTCTTCGCCGCCTTCACGGCCTCGCTGAAGAGCGCCACCGACTTCGGACCGATGTCCAGACCCATCCAGCCGTCTTCGATATCGCCTTCCGTGACCTTCATCGTGATGTCGCTCGCGTCCTTCTCGGTCGGGAACTTGTCCGCCACCACGTTGTCGATCGGCAGAAGGAACTTGATGCCCTTCGCCGCCGCCGCATCGAGCATTTCCTTCGCGTAGGCGAGCTGGTCGTCTTCGCACAGGGACGCGCCGACCTTCATGCCCTTCGCCTTGAGGAAGGTGTAGGCCATGCCGCCGCCAACGATGAGCGTGTCGACCTTGTTGAGAAGGTTCTTGATGACTTTCAGCTTGTCGCTGACCTTCGCACCGCCCAGGATCGCCACGAACGGACGCACCGGATTCTCGACCGCGTCGCCGAGGAACTTGATTTCCTTCTCGAGGAGGAAGCCGCTGACCGCCGGACGGAGGTAATCCGCCACGACCGCCGTCGACGCGTGCGCACGGTGCGCCGTACCGAACGCGTCGTTCGCATAGACGTCACCATACGTCGCCAGCTTCTTCGCCATCGCCTGGCGCTTCTCCTTGAGCTCGGCCTTCTTCGTCTGATATTCCTCTTCCGTCAGGTGGATGCCCTTCTTCTCGTCATCCTTCTTGACCTTGCCGTCTTCCGCCTTGTAGAAGCGCGTGTTCTCGAGCAGCGTCACATCGCCCGGCTTCATCGCCGCCACGATCTCGTCCGCCGCCATGCAGTCCGCCGCAAACGCCACCGGCTTGCCGAGCTGCTTCGCGAGCTCTTCCGCCACCGGCTTGAGCGAGAACTCGGCCTCGTAGCCCTTGCCCTTCGGACGGCCCAAGTGCGACATCAGCACCAGCGACGCACCCTGCTCGAGCACGTACTTGATCGACGGCAGCGCCGCGACAATGCGCGTGTCGTCCGTAATCTTGCCCGAGCCATCCTTGGCCATCGGAACGTTGAAATCGACGCGCATCAGAACGCGCTTGCCCGCGAGCTCGATGTCGCGCAGAGTCTTCTTTGCCATTTTTCTTACCTCTTCTTGGTTTTTCAGTTTTTTGAAAACAACACAACCGACGGCGATCGACCACTGTCGATTGCCGTCGGGTATTTAGCCGGCGGATTTGATTGCCGCCGGGTATTTAGCCGTCGACAGCCGTCGGATTCGCGGATACGCTTACTTCGCCGCAGGTTCCGACGCCGCAGCCATCTTGTTCATCTTGAGCTGCGCACGGGATTTCTTGCGGTCGGCCGTGTTCTTCGTGATCACGCCCTTCTTCACAGCCTTGTCGAGGCTGCTGACGAAGTCCTTGAACTCCTTCGCCGCTTCTTCGGTCTTCTGAGCGTCAGCCGCCTTGAAGAGCTTCTTGTGAGCCGTGTGCAGATGCGTCTTCACCGCGACGTTGCGCTTGTTAGCCTTCGCGTTCTGACGGTCGCGTTTACGGGCGGCACGGCCGCCTTTGATGTTCGCCATTGTGAATTACTCCTATTGGTCCTAACTGTGAACACATATTGTACCGAAAACGGACGCAATTGTGAATACTAAAAATAAAAAAAATTTAAAATTCCCTCTTGCGCATTCGTCGGGGAAATGATACACTATGTCCCGTTTTCAACAAACGCCAGGTTAGCACAGCTGGTAGTGCGGCTCATTCGTAATGAGCAGGTCGGCGGTTCGAATCCGTTACCTGGCTCCATCCAGAAAGTCCAGTAAATGCCGTATTGGCAAGGCCTAACGCCTTACCGATGCGGCTTTTCGTTTCCCCCGCAAAAGTGGTCGTTTAGGACACTTTAGGACACATGCGGAAACGAGGGACTAAAGGATGAGAACAAGCACGAACCTGACGGTCGAGCGCGCCGAATCCGCGCCGAAATGCCCTGGGACGATCTGGAACAACCACGGACGATGGTGGTGGAGCGTCCGTCTGCCCGGCGAGAAGAGGCGCACGAAACGCCCGCTCAAGATGCCTGGCGCGACGCTCGCCATGTCGACATCACGCCCGTTCGGCGACGCCGAGGCGGCCGCCTGGCGGCTCTGGGAAGAGGCAACGCACGCCCAGAAGCGAGGCCAGACCGCCCGCACCGTGAACGAGATCTGCGACGCGTGGACCGCGCACGCGCTCGAATACTACCGAGACGCCGACGGAAAGCCAACGAGCCAGGCGCGGAACTCGGCGATGGACGTGCGGATGCTCCGCGACCTCTACGGTCCGCAGCAGGTCACCGACCTCACGCACGCGCACATGCTCGCCGTCCGTGACGCGCTCGTACGATCAGGCATCTGCCGGTCGACCGTCAACGGGCGACTGGGAACGATCAAGCGCATGTGGAAATGGGCGCTCGACGAGGCCCTGATCCCCGCGACCGTCAAAGCGGAACTCTCCCAGGTCGAACCGCTGAAGGCCCACCGATCGGCCGCCAGGGAGACGGCGCCGGTAAGGCCGGTAGACGACGCAACGGTCGAGGCGACGCTCGCCGTGCTGGCTCCCAACACGGCCGACATGGTCCGCGTGCACCGCCTCACCGGGATGCGCCCAGAGGAAGTGTGCGCGCTCGCGTGGAGCTGCATCGACACGACGGCCACGCCTTGGATCTATCGACCGACCCAGCACAAGAACGCATGGAGGATGCAACCGCGCGCCATCTGCCTAGGCCCGAAGGCACGCGCCATCCTCGAGCGCATCGGACGCGCCGACGACCATCCGTTTTCACCGATCCGCGCGATGCGCGAACACCTGGACGCCATGCGAGCCGCCCGAAAGACGCCCGTGCAGCCGAGCCAGGTCGACCGTTCGCGCCCGGACGCCGAGCGGGTGCCCGGTCCCGTCTGGACGACGGACGCCTACTCGCGCACGATCGCCCGAGCCTGCGAGCGCGCTGGCGTCCCACACTGGAGCGCGAACCAGCTGCGCCACTCGCTCGCCACGCAGGTCCGCCGCACGTTCGGGCTGGACGCGACGCGCGCGGTGCTCGGACATTCGACCGGCGCACGGATCACCGACCGGTACTCCTACGACGCCATCGAAGACGAGATGATCCACCGTGCGGCACCGGCCATCGAGGCCCTCGGATAGAACAGCGATCCAGAAACGATGCAAAACAAAATAGGGCCGGCGAAACACCGGCCCCAGGCGCTTGCGGCATCTCGAGCGCGCCACTCTCTCAATGAGGGTCCGATCGTCCCCGTGCCTTGGCGCGTATGTCGCGACTAGTCGGCGCACGGCGCGCAGTTGCCGGCCGCGTCGCAGGTGACGCACGTCGTTCCGTCCGTCACCTTGACCTTGCCGTCCTCCGTCGTGACGGAGGCCTTGCCCGCGTCGCCGCCCGCCTTGACGAAATAGGACACGAGCTTCGACACGACCGCCGTCGCCGTGTCCGCCTGGGCACCGCCGCCCGCGATCGTCACGTAGGCCGCCGCGCACGTCGAGACGAGCCGCGTCAGCGAGTCGATGCCGCCCGTCACCATGGCGATGCCGTTCGTGGAGACGTCGTTCGTCCGCGAGTCAAGTTCGGCCGAATAGGACCCGTCAGCGTTTGCTTTGACCTTGAGACCGCGCTCTTCGCGCCGCGTCAAACAGTTCCGATCTTCGTATCTGTTCGGCTTGGTCTCGTAATACGGCTCCCCGGACGCGGACACGATCACCGTCCCGTCGGCATTCCGGACGGCCTGCTTGCCGCCCCATTCGACGGACGTGCTCGACGTGCATCCGACACAGGCCACGATCAACGCGGAAACAATCATGACTTTCTTCATAGTTCACTCCTTTTCTTTTTTTTTGCGGCAGTCCAATGCGAACCGCCAAAAATCCTCAATGCCACATACTCAATGCGCGCCCGCACGCGCCCCCACCCAAGCTCTATCAGCAGATCACGGTACACCGTATCCGCATCGGCTCGCGTCGGGCACTCGTCGCGGCCGCCGCCACCGTAGATCCAATCGTGCAACAGCGCGGCATACACTCTCGGATAGGCGAGCGGATGGCCACACAACCGCCACAGCATGCGCGGAATCGACGCCCCGTCCGTCTGCGTACCAGCAGGCACTATGAACAAGCGCCCGGACACGCACACAGTCCACTCGTGCATCAGGACGGCGCCTTCATCTGCGTGCATCGGCAACCGCACGGCCGGAATGGTCGATCTGTTGTTTATCACACGCATCAGTTCCACCTCGCGAGAATCCACTGCACGAGGACGACGACGACCGCGCCCACGACCGACGAGATGGCGCAGACGATCGCCTTCGCGCCGTATGCGCGGTCCAGGATCGACTCGACCTTGTCGAGCCGGTCGTCGACCTTCTGGATGCGCTCGTGGTCCATCTTCCGCTCCGCCTTGATGGCTGCAACGTCTGACTTGATCTCGCGCAGCAGCCCGAATATCTCTCGCACGTCTTCCTTGTCCATCTCCGGTTGCTCCCTTCAAGTTCCGTCATCTGCCACAAATGCGATCATTCCGGCGACCACAGGCACCGGGCCAGCATCGCGTCAAGCTCCGCGCGCGTCATGACGCCATGCTCAACTAAGGCGGCGCACGCGGAACGGAAGTCCTGGTCGACGCTGGAGAGGTAGTTGGACGCCAGGAACATGTCGAGGTAGTCGGACGCGACGAGCATCTGCCGCACGGTCTGCCATGCGCCACTTGCACGCAGCTCGCCGATGACTGCGCGCACGCTGTACCTCTCGACATGCGGAGACTCGCCGAGTTCGCAGTCCTCGTAGTCGTATGGAGACTCGCCCGGGCGGAGCGTCATCGCGACTACCCCGCTCGGCGTCTCGCCGCCTTTCAAGTGGATCGCCATTCCATCATCGGCCGTCAGTACCGTGCGTCCTCTTTCGTCGATTGTGGTTTTCATGTCATTCCTCCGTCGTGATCTCGTACTGGCGCGTCAAGTCGTTCCAGCGGTAGTCAACTCCGTTGATCGTAAAGACGTAGTGGTGATCTCCCTCGTCTGGGAGTTCCGCCACGGACTCCCATGGATGTGCTGCGTCCCATGTCCACGTCCCGATCGGACGTCTGAGGTATCCGTCTCTGCAGATCAAGACGAATCCTTGTGCGTTCGTAACCGAACTGTCTGGCTTCGGAGCGGACGATGTTGGATTTTTCATCCATATTGCAACTTTGACTCCATATTTGTTCGGCTCCGGGACGTCAACGCCAGTGTAGCCAAGCCAATCATTGATCTTCCAAGAAGTGAAATCGAGAAGGCCGAGTTTGGCCGTCGCGAGTTTTCGGCATCCGTAGAAGTGCATTCCCCACGAAGAGACGGACGTGACATTTGGTGCGGAGAAGTACGGAAGCTTACTACATCCGGCAAGAAACGCGTCATTGATCATGGTGAGATTTTCAAGCTCGCTTATGAATACGAGTTCCGGCATGTAGTTGATTGAATGATTTCCGGCAGTCGTTAAATTCGGGCAGACCAGCCGTGCGATTTTCGTATTGCGGAAGACACCGTCTGCGCTCGCGTTGGACGAGGCCAAAGTGACTAGTCTCGTGAAAACAAGATCGCCATGCAGTGATGTGCAGTTAAAAAACGCACTGACTCCTATGCTTGTGCATGCCGACAGGTCTCCTAAGGACTGGAGAGACGAGCAGTCCTGGAACGCGCTGGATCCGATGCTTGTGCATGCCGACAGGTCTCCTAAGGATTGGAGAGACGAGCAGGACTGGAACGCGCTGGATCCGATGCTCAACAAAGGCACACTGATGGTTTGAGTATTAATCGACGAGGCAAAGCATGAACCTGGAAGCGAGATCGCCTGGCCTGAGACCGTGTGGATCTTGACGGCCGCTGCAAGGTTGCAATAGCACGCACCCGTGATGGTGTCGACATTGGCGATCTCGAGCTGTCGGCACGCGAACCTCGCGCGCTGGTAGACGCCGCCGTTGTTGTACAGCCATCCCGTGGCACTAAGTTTGATCTTGTCGTATCCGTAGACCGTCATCTCGTAGTCGCCGTCCTCCGCGTACGTGTGGGAGAGCTCGCGGTTCGTGAACGACGCGGATGCGGCCACGGTCGACGTCGATCCGTCTCCCCAGTCGACCGTGAAGGCGGAGGCGGATATGAACTGTGCGTACAGATAGGCCAGCCGTCTCGGAGCACCGTCTTCGTACCTGAACCAGATGTGGGTCTTCCCGTCGTTCCTCCACGGCTTGACCTCCCATTTTCCGCCGCTCGGCAGCGCAGCGATCGCCGCCGCCGCGTTGGCCAGGCCGCCGGCGGTCGTCCCGCCTTTCGACGCGATCGCCGCGTCGATCGCGTCCGACGCCGTCTTGACTGCCTGCGCGTTCTCCACGAGCGACGCGCCGTGCGCCGCGGCCGCGCACAGCAGCGCGATAACTATAGTCCTAATCATTGCTGGCTACCTCCGTTGAGCGCGCTCTGGAGCAGGGCGTTCGCCGTGCCGACGGCGGTCTCCAGCGCATCCACTCGATTGCTGATCGTTTCCACCCTGGCCGACAGCGCCGACAAGTCGGACTTGCTTGCGCATGTCGCAGACGTCCACGGCCGAGACGCAAGAACACGCCTCTCCTCCCATGTCCATTCTGGCTCGTCTTGCGTCTCATACGTCGGCAGTATGAGTCCTAAAGACCACGCACATCCAGGCATTGCAAGATACGTAGAGTATGATGTATCGTCGAAGTTTATCCGGTATTCGAACAGATCGCCGTACTGGCCCAATTTCATTGATCCGATTTCAAGTTTTGTCGCCGTGCCTGATTCTGCGTCGAGCTTTCCTCCAAGCGCCGTCTGCGTCGCATAGGTCTGCGCCGCCTCGGCCCGCGGTAGCGCGTTTGACGCGACTGTCGCTGCAACAGCGTATGGAGCGAGGTTCGGCAGATCGGACGTATACGCGATCGTCTCGACATTGCCAGGGCCTGTGTTTCGGAGTCTGTAAGTGCCAAGCCAAAAACCAGGCACACCAACTAGCCAGTCGGTATAGTTGTCCGCGTCATTTCCGTCAAACTGGATCGTACCTACGCTATCGTCTAATCCGCGCAATACGAACTCACCCTCGACTGTCAATCTACTGGCGACACCGTCGGCCTTCGGAAGTGCGTCACGCGACACGACCGCAACGGCGATGTTGGTCGCATCTACTCGCGTCAGGCTCGCGGATCCTCCGTGTTCGTCGGTATACCTGTTCGCCGCCACGAGTACATCGTTCGTAGCACGCTGCACCCATTCCTTTGTCGCCGTCACGCCCGACGCGCACAGCGCCGCAGACACGACTGACATCAACAATGCACTCTTCATGTGTTGCCTCCATTGGCCGGGATGAATTCGCCCCCTGCAAGGATGTAGTCGCCCTGCCAGTCGGCCACCCATGCACTCTGTTCGTCGTCGTAGTACATGACTTGACGGACGAAATGCTGCACGCCTGCAACAAGCCTCGATCTGACGTAGACGTCAGACCCCTTTGTCACGGCTCCGCTCGACGGATCGCCCGGGACGGCAGACGCCGTCCCAGCCACGACCTCGAAGTCTCCGACGCCACGCGTCCACCGCTGTTCGTTTCCGTCCTCGTCTACGCCGACCAGTTCCACCTTGAGCCCCTTCGAGACGAAACCGTAGTTCGCGAAGTTCGACGCCGCGAACGTACACGACCAAATCCCGTTCGTGCGACGCCGGCACGGAACAACCGCCGCAATACCGTCCGCATTCGTGACAGACACAAACACGCCCGTCACACGGTATCCGTCTATGTCATCCGGAACGCGCTCCACTGCAGCCGTGTAGGCCGATCCGGTGAACACCGATTCCGGCCGTAGCGGATCCGTCCATTTCTCGTTGAGCTTGATCATGATTCCTCCCTAAACGTCCATCATTATCTTTCGTCCGTCTAATGACGAACGAACAATCTTGTTTCCAACCCTCATGACATTTCCGCTGCCATGGAACGAATACGACGCATACGCTTCAATAGAAACACTTGAATCGTCGTCAATCGTCTGCGTCTGCAACATGATTCGATGCGGATTCTCGTTCGTTGTCTCGTTCAGAATCGTCATTCCGCTTGCAACGTCTTTCGCCACGATGCTCCATCCATCGAACAACCATCCGCACTTCGGGCCCGAGAATACATTCGTGATGAGGACGATCCCTTTGGGTGTACTACCTTCGACACTGCTTTTCGTCAATTTCGAAACAGATGTACCACCAGAAACGTACGTCGCATCCTCCCAATAGCATCTGTAGGGAAGATCTCCCTGTGCGTTAGATGTGTTCAAACTCCAAAGTATCATAGATCGTCGCTCCCCGCATCCGGTTCCGCCGAATGCGCGCTCGTCTCGAAAACGGTCGTCCAGGACGAACTCTCAACATACGTCTTCAACAGCCCGTTTTCGTATCTCACGTCAGCGAACAACACCTCGAGCTTCCCGCTGCTCTGTTCGTTCCACCGGATTCCAACCATCCTTTTTTCGGTTGCGCCCGATCCTCCAGGCGTCGTATATCCAGACGTGGTGCCACCACCGCCGCCTTCACCGACCATCCCGACGCAGCGTATGACCGGATTGTCGCCTCCGTTGTTCCGGTCAAGGCGGGCCGTCACGCCGTCGCCACTCAGGTTTCGGCAGAACCGCACCAACCAATTAAAGGTATCTGCGAAACCCTTGTTCGCTCCGATCGCCTTGCCGGTACGGATGAAAGTAAGATTCTTCGGCTGCATTACGACTGATCCTCCGTATCTCCTTCGTCATAGTGCACGTCGTCGAGATTGAACAGCGTCTTCAAATCAGACGGAAGGGATCCAATGAGGCAGACCATGTCGTCCTCGTTCACGTTGATGTCCACGTGGTAACAGTCGCCGTCGTCATGCACGACCGAAATGTCAGCCTGGCAGCGCGTCGCCGCATGGTAGACGAAATGATCCGTCTCGAACGTCCAATACTTGCGCGTTCGAGTATATTTATTCCGCTTCGCTGCCGCACACGTCTTTGCAGCGGCCAATGTCATCCCGACATAGCTGTAGCTCTTGGTTGCGTAGCGATGGACTTCGCGCGGGCTGGTCAAACCGCCCGGAAGCGCACCCCAGGTGAAGTCGCCTGCTTCATACCGCACCTCCAACGCCGTATGCGTGACCTTGTTGGTCGAATTACTATGAAAATTCAGCAGTGACATAAAGACCTCAATTTACTATCAGCGACTTGGCCAAATCGCCATGGATCTGCTCGAGCAGGCGCTTCACCTCCTGCCGCGACTTTTCAAGCCGAGCGGCCTCCTGTGCGGCCTTGTTGTTCTTCGGATCCTGCGCGTCCTTCCACTCCTTGAACCGCCTGAGCCAATCACGCTCGCGATCGGACAAGTGCAGCCCGCGCCGCATGTCAGTCGCAAGACGCTCCGCCTTCCGCTCATTGGCCGCATTGCGTCGGTCGAATTCAGACGGTCCGTTCCGGTCCGCATCGCGGCGCGCACGTTCGATGTCGTTGAACGTCCTTCCGCGTAACGCCTGCGCGCTCTTCTCCCATTCGGTGGCCGCCTTTTTCGCCGCGTCGACCTGTTCCCTGAACGACGCCTCCCGTTCGCGTAGCCATTGTTCGTGTTGCCGCTTCTGGATCTCAGCCGCCTTCGTCTCGGCGTTAATTCGGTCTTCCCGCGCCTTCTCCTCCTCTTTTGCGGCCCTCTCTTCATTGCGCGCGCGTTCTTCAGCCGCCTTGCTCTCCTTCTCGGCCGCCTCCCTCTCTGCCTTGTATTCGTCGGCTATGTTCTGCGCGCTGACGGCCCTTTCGTGAGCCTCTGCGTTCGCCAGTTCGGCTCGTGCGGCCTCTGTTGCCGCCTTGGCTTTTTCAAGCGCCTCTTCCGCCTTCGCCAGACCGGTGTCTGCGCCCAGTCTTGCGCCCGTCCGCGCATTCACGGTTTTCCGGAGTACACGCCGCTCGTTTCTCTCTGCTTCGTGCAGCTTGTCAATAGCCGCTAAAACACGCCGGTCTGCATCCTCTTCCGCATCCGCGCGTTTCTGGATCCGCACTTCGTTGTCGATTCCCTCGCCTGTACCGCCGGCGGCGATGTCTCTCTGCTTCTCCAGCTCTTTCCCCGCATAGAACTCTTCGCGAAGGCTCTTCATCTGTTCGGCCGCCGCCTTTTCTGCCGCGTCAATCCGCGAAAAGGCCTTTTCGATCGAAGATGCGGCAGATAGCGCGCCATCCCCCATTTTCTTCCATCCGTCCTCGAATTCTTTTCGAACCTTCGCCGCCGCTTCTGATGCCTCGTTGACTTTCTTTACCACCAGATTGAGCACAGTTGAAATGCCCCACGACATCATACCCCATATGCCGCCATTCTTCATCTCTGCCAGCAACGACGTTGCGCTTGAAATCGCAACGGAAACATCATTCTTGTATACGGCACTCAAAGCCGCTGCAGAACGCTGCGCAGCGCCGATGAACTTGTCGTGTTCACGGCCAAACCCGACAAGCGCTGACTGCATTTGGTTGATACCCGTATGCTCGCAACTAGATGAAAACTTAATTTGTATTTTTTCTGAAGACATGTTATAATGGACCCATGTTCGTCGGTCATCCAAGTTCAAATCCAAACATGTCATCGGCGCAGAACGCCGTCGGCACATTTTGCTCGATCTTCGCGATCGTTGGAATTGTTGTTGTTTTCCTCAATGCGTTCGACATCGACATTCTCGGCCCGTTCTTTGCCTGGCTCTTCTCTTTCTTCAGCTGACCGTCCGCACGCCTTCACTTCTTCAACAGCTCGCAGGTACTCGCCAAGGCGTCTCGCGTGTTCGCCCTTCCGATGTCCCGCCCCGTATTTCACTTCCGTCGCATACGAGACGAGCGCCTGGAGTTCCGACGCGCGCAGCTTTCTCATTTCCTCGATCGAACCGATCCGCATCGCCACGCCGTCGAATACGACGCCGACTTCGAACGGCAGACGGCATTCGGCCCGCCCTTCTTCCCTCTCGACTTCTGCCGGTGCAGACTCGCCCGTTTCAGGCGCGTCGCCCATGAGCGCGTACGAGACCGCGCAGGCGAGCTGTCGCTCCGTGACGCCTGCAAGGCGATTCTTCTTCAGGTCGTCGAGCGACACCATCACCGCCTTGCGGTCCGACGGATCCGGCAGCTTCTCAAATGGCGTCGCCATCACGAGCGCTCGCAGCAGAAGTTCAGTTTCGTAGTCCGAAAGATCGAACGCCACGCCTGCGTCCAGAATCCACGCCTCGTCGCGTATCGTCGGCTCGCGCAACGAGACATCCCCCACGAACGCGACGCGTGGAATCGTCCAGTTGACGGACGCCATGGACGAGCGTTCGACCTTCAGACCGAGCGCGTTGAGGCGCACGACGTCGCGCGGCGAGACGGCCACGCCGTCCGCCTGCAACGCCTCGATGTCCTCCATGGCCATTTCCGAAACCATCGTACCCCCCTTTAGGCAGCGGAAGACGGTTCGGTCTTCGCAAGGTACTTCGTCAGCGTCGCCGTCCACGTGGGATAGTCTGCGTCCGGATTCGAGCACGTAAGCGGCGACGTGACCGTGAAGTCGCTTCCCGCCGTGAGCGTCGGTGCGGCCGATCCCGTCTGAACGATCGTGACCTGCGCCTCGATCTTGCCTTCCACGATGTCGCTCGCCACGCAGTCGCCGTCCTTCGTCGCCTTCGTGACGGACGCGCTCGCCGTGTAGTTCGCCGACTGGAGGTGGCAGCCCGTTCCGCCGAGCGTGAACGCCGAGAAGAGGATGTGCGCGTGGTGGGTCTTTGGAAGCGAGATGGCCGGAATGCCGAACGTGCATCCCGTCGTGGCCGTCGATTCGACCTGTTCGCCCGAGGCGGACACCGTCGGCGCCGACCCCGCCGCCGTGTTGATCGTCACGCTCGCGAGCATGAACTTGTCCGACGTTCCGGACACCGCGCCGAGCTTCAGCGCGTTCGCAGCCTTCGTCCACGCCGCCTTGAGCACATAGTCGCAGCTCGGCGCCTTCGTCTCGCCGTAGACGGTGTGCGCGACGATCGCGCCCTTTTCGTCCTTGGCTTCTGCCACGCTGGCACTCGCCCCGTCGTTCGACGCCACGCACGCAAGAGCCGTGTCGGCCAACGAGAAATAATCGGTCTTCGCAATGAAAGACATTTTTCAATCTCCTATTCGTTGTTGCCGTGCGGCACCGTGCCGCGCAGCGTGAAATTCTGTACAACCGTCCAGACGCCGTTTTCGTTTTCCGGCCCCGTCCCGCCCGTGACCTGCACGCCGCCCGGCTCGAAGACGCC
>JAZUGW010000374.1:0-4439 GCA_045641465.1 Kiritimatiellia bacterium
TGATGGTCAATGCCGCCTTGCCCAAGGACTACACGCGGCTCGACTATGTGTTCGCGTCGGGTGGCGCCTATGTGAATACGCGTTATGTGCATACGGCCGACACGGCGGTGACATGCGACATCGCGGTCGAGCCCGAACAGGAAAACGACTATCCGGGCGTCTTCGGTTCTTTGCCGGGCGACTCGCATCTGAACGCAGGCGGTTTTGTCTTCTTCGCGCCTTACGGGTCGTTCAAGGGTACTGCGGACGCAAAGGCGGCGCTGACGCGCTTCAAGTATGAGGAAAAGGGCCCGGGATTCGTCTGGGGCCGACGCTTGGTCCTCAAGGCTGCGAAGAACGAGGCGAGCTGGCAGGAGGTGAACGGCCCCGCGCGCGGTCGTATCGTCAATACCAAATGCCGCATCGACGACGGTAAGAGCGAATTCTTCATCTTCAACTTCAACATCGCGCGCGAACCCGGCAAGGGATCGGCCCGCCGCAGTCGTGCGTGCCGGATGAAACTCTATTCGTTCACCTTGTCGGATGCCGGCGGCCTTCGCCGCGACTTCGTTCCCTGCCGCGCGCCGGATGGCGTCGTGGGACTCTTCGATCAAGTGGAAAACCGTTTCTACGGCAATGAGGGCACGGGTCGCCTCTGCGCCCCCGGTGAGACGCCGCCGGCCCTGAATGCCAATTCGCTCGCGGCGCTCACGAAAGAGTCGCCGCGCGCGTACGATCCAATGATCTTCGGGTCCTTCCTCGAGCACTTCCACCGCCAGATCTACGGCGGTATCTTCGAACCGGGATCCAAGCTCGCCGATGCGGACGGCTTTCGCACGGACGTCATCGCGGCGCTGAAGGAAATCAAGACGCCGATCGTCCGCTGGCCCGGCGGCTGCTTCGTTTCGGCCTACCACTGGAAGGACGGTGTGGGCAAGACGCGCGAGAGCGTGCTGGACAAGCCCTGGTTCGTCGAAGAGCCCAACACCTTCGGTACGGACGAATATGTGAAGTGGTGCCGCAAGGTCGGCTGCGAACCCTACATCTGCACGAATGCCGGCACGGGTACGCCCGAGGAGATGAGCGACTGGGTGGAATACTGCAATGCCACCTTCGGCCGCTATGCGCGGATGCGTGCAGCGAATGGCAACCCCGAGCCGTTCAATGTCAAGTACTGGAGCGTTGGCAACGAGAACTGGGGCGGACACGAAACGGGCGCGAAGACGGCGGCCGAGTGGGGACCCTTCGTGCGCGAGAGCGCAAAGATGATGCTCGAGGTCGACAAGAATCTCAAGCTCTTCGCGGCCGCGACGACGAGCGCCGCCTGGACCACGCCGCTGCTCAACGCCGCGGGACGCTATCTCGACTATGTGAGCATCCACAGCTACGGCGATCCGCTGTGGCTCCACTATCGTCCCTCGCCCTACCTCGCGCTGGTCGGACGGGCCGACTACGCCGAGAACGCCATCGCCGCAACCCGCGGCATCATCGCCAAGGCGGGCCTCGCCGGCCGCGTGAAGATCGCCTACGACGAGTGGAATCCGCGCAGTTGGCACCATCCTGGACACGGTATGTTCCGCCGCGGATTCGATGTTCCGGCGCGCGACAAGAACGATACGAATGCGACCTACACGATGGCTGACGCCGTCTACACGGCTTGCTTCCTCAATGCGTTTCTTCGGAACTGCGATGTGATGTCCATCGCCTGCTTCTCGCCGACGGTCAATACGACGGGCCTCGTGTTCACCCACCCGAATGGCCTCGTGAAGCGCACCACGTTCCATGTGTTCAAGCTTTATACGAATGACCTGCTGCCGCTGATGCAGCCGAGTGAAACGGCCTGCTGTCCGCTCATGTGCGGCAAGCACGCGGTGAACGCCCTCGACACGGTGGTGACGACCGATGCGCAGCGCACGCACTTCGTCGTCGCCGTCGTGAACAAGGACCCGGTTCGTACGCTGCCGCTCACGATCGACTTCGCCTCGCTCGGACGCCCCACCCCTGCGTCCCTTTCTGCGAAAGTTCTCGCGGGCGATTCGCCCGATGCCTACAACGACGTCGGCACCGAGAACCGCGTGAAGCCCGAGGCGCAGACCTGGAAGGTGGCGGCGGATGGACAGGTCCAGGTGCCGCCGCACGCGGTCTGCATTGTCCGAATCGACTAACGGTTTGAGAAAGGCGAGTTGCGGATGAATGCGGAGCCGGAATCCCCGATGTCGAATCAGTCGGACATCAAGCTCGAACAGATGCGCGCGTGGGTCGCGCAATTGAACGAAGCCGCCGATGCGTACTACAACGGTCGCGGCGAGCTGATGACCGACTTCGAGTGGGACGCGCTGTTCGACCAGCTGAAGGCGCTTGAGGCGGAAACCGGCGTCGTATTGCCCGAGTCCCCCACGAACAAGGTGAGCGCGGACGATGTTGCGGGCGAGAAGGAGCCGCACGAGTTCGCCGCGCTGTCCCTTGCCAAGACGAAGAAGGTCGGCGAAGTCGCGAAATGGGCGGAGGGGCGTCCCATCTGGATCTCCTGGAAGCTCGACGGACTCACCCTCGTCATCACCTACGACAACGGTACGCTCACGAAAGTCGTGACGCGCGGCGATGGACACATCGGTACGAACATTACCCATCTCGCCGCTGGCATCCGCGGCATCCCGACCAAGAACAAGTCGCAAGGTCACCTCGTCGTTCGTGGCGAGGCCGTGATTTCGTATGCGGACTTCGAGGCATTCTGCGCGTCTTCGCAGGAGGACTATGCGAACCCCCGCAACCTCGCGAGCGGTTCGCTGACGCTGAAGAACGTCGACGAGCTCAAGGGACGCAACCTGCAGTGGATTCCGTTCACGCTTGTCCATACGGACCAGGAGCTCGTCTCGTGGGGCGCGCGGATGGACTACCTTGATCAGGTGGGCCTCTCATCGGTTGCACGCGAACGCATCGACGCGCCGACGGTTGAGTCGATCCAGGCGGCCATCGATCGTTGGACGCAGCTGGTGACCGACCGGACGAATCCCTTCCCCGTCGACGGACTTGTCGTCTGCTACGACGATACGGACTATGCGCAGACCGGCTCGGTGACGGGCCATCACGCGACACGCGCGGGCTTTGCGTTCAAGTGGCAGGATGAAACGGCGGCGACGGTGTTGGAGGAGATTGAATGGTCGTGCGCGGTCGCGTCCATTTCGCCGGTTGCGATTTTCCGTCCTGTCCAGCTCGAAGGCACCACGGTCAAACGTGCGTCGCTGTGCAACATCTCGGAATGCGAACGACTCGGCATCGGCGGGAAGGGAACCGAACTCGAGGTCATCAAGGCGAACAAGATCATTCCCAAGGTCGTCAAGGTGACGAACGTGGTGGGCACGCTTACGATTCCGGCGAAGTGTCCCGTCTGCGGCGCGGCCACAGAAGTCGTCACGGCGGAAAGCGGCACTCGGAAGCTCCTCTGCACGAATCCCGAATGTACGGCACGCGAGCTGCGCAAGTTCATGCGGTTCGTGTCCAAGGACGGGATGGACATCGACGGTCTCGCAGGCGAGACGCTGGCGAAGTTCGTCAACCGCGGGTGGATCAAGACCTTCGGCGACATCTATCGTCTCGGTGCGCACGAACTTGAAATCACGGGGATGGAAGGGTTCGGCGAGAAGAGCGCGAAGAAGATCACCGCCGCCATCGAGAAGGCCCGTACGCGCAAGGCCGCGCAGTTACTCGTGGCGCTGTCGATTCCGCTCTGCGGCGTCGATGTGGCGAAGCGCCTGTTGAGCGCCTACAAGGTGAAAGAGCTTTTTGCGAAGGCGGCGGAAGCAGCGCATCCGGCGGATCTCTTCTCGCCCGGTCCCGAGGTGTTCGCCTCGATCGACGGGATTGGTCCCGGAAAATCGGCAGCCTTTGTGAATTGGTGCGCGGATCCCCGTCATCTGGCCGTTGTCGACGACCTGCTCGCGCAGGTGACGCTGGAAGAGGCCGCCCCGGTACCGACGGGCGGACGCTGCGCGGGGCTCACATTCGTCGTGACAGGCGATGTGCACCACTATCCGAACCGCGATGCGCTCAAGGCCTACGTTGAAGCGCAAGGCGGCAAAGTCGCCGGCAGCGTCTCGTCGAAGACGAACTTCCTCATCAACAACGATGTGACTTCGACATCCGGCAAGAACAAGAAGGCGAAAGACCTCGGCATCCCGATCATCTCCGAAGACGATTTCCTGTCTCGCTTCGTCAACTGAGGCAACCGTTCTGGCTTCGTGAATTGCCTCCTCTCTCGAAAAATCAGGCAGTCTAGCTCCGCCCTGCGGTTTCTGAGGAAAGTCCTCCCCAATTCTGTAAATTCTGTAATTCTGTTCAAAATCTGTACGTATCGGGCTTGAAACCGCCCAGCGGTGTGGGGACAGTCCCCTGCGGTCGGGACGGTTTCAGGGGCGGTGAGACTACGACGTGGGACCGGTCCCGAACCGTAGTCTCGCGGC
>JAZUGW010000375.1:0-19772 GCA_045641465.1 Kiritimatiellia bacterium
CGTGCGCGGGAAGAGCTCCATCTGCACGCTCGCGATCTTCGTCGGATCGTCCGCGATCGCCGCGTTCTCGAACGTGACGACGAGCCCGCCGACGCCGTTCGTCGCAGACCAGGCGCGGCTTGCCGAGAGATTGTACCGCGACCAGTTCGCGGCAGGGCAGAGCGCGAGGCGGTCGCTCAAGAGCCGGATCTCGTTCGCGCGGCTGTTGAAACGCGAGCGGAAGTACCCTTCGACCCACGCAAAGCCGTTCGTCCAGCCGACGTCGCCGTAGGTGAAGCGCCAGCCGCCAAAGGGAATCTTCCAGCTTCCCCAGCCCGCGCCGAAGTCCCGCGCATCCTCCCACACCGTCGCGTGCGGCGGCATCGTGAATGTCGAGGCCTCCAGCGCGTTCGAACTCACCGAGACGACGCGCCAGCCCTGCACAATGTCTTCGTCGGTGATGGGCGACGGGACGGAAACCGTCTGGGTCGGGCGCAAACTCTGGATGCGCCGCAGGGACAGGACATTGGATTCTACGTTCGCCGTTCCTTGCGGAGCGCTCGGAGAGCGCGCCCTACCCTGTACGACATCCACGAGAACATTGGAATCCACGTTCGCCGCTCTTTGCGGCGCGCTCGTAGAGCGCGCCCTACCCTGTACGGCGCCCCTGAGAACGTTTGTTGTACCTTCGACTTGCCCTATGTCGTTGGTATTTGAAAAGTCTCCGCCGACTTGCTGCGTGTCGTTCGTCTTGGCACCTGCGACATGAACGCTCGTCACGACCATTCCGCCAAAGATGAGAGAGCCTGCAAGTGACACCGCTGTAACGCACTTCACGCCGCCCGAAAGGGACTTCATTCCTCGCGCAGCGCTGTAGGCAACAGCGACAGCTCCTACGCCTGCTGCGCAGACATAGGCCATGTTGATGCAAACTGAATGGATGTTCTCAATCATCTGTGCCTCTTGAACTGAAAGTATTATACACGAAATCTTCCTACTATGAAACCGGAATCAGAACTTGTCCTCTTCCGATTTTACCCAAATCGAAAAGCTGCTAACACCCGTTTGGTGCATGAAAAAAGAGCGCATTTCTTCTCATGCACTCTGTAGAAGCCCTACCACAGGCTAGTTCAAACACACGAAGAAAAAATGCGCCCAGCAGGGCGCATCTCAACTTACATGCTGCTTGAACTAGAAACGTGTGGTAGTATTTCTACAGAACAGCGTGTAGCTTAGATGCTACATTGTCTTTACGTTCGGGGGTGGAAGAGGGAATCCCTCGCGCACGAAGTCGATTGACGCCCCGTATCAGTTCCCGAACTATGTCTTGCCTCGACAGATGCGGCCTTGCGGCCCCACGGCGAAACGCCAATAGTATATCAAAAAAACGCCGCGATTTCACGCGGCGATTTCGTGGTTGCGTAATCGGGGGGTATTTCTTTTGACGAGGGCGGATTGCCAGTACCGGGCCCGAAGGGTGATTTTTTCTAACTGTCTTCCGTGTCCCGCGAAGCGGGTTTCTGCGTGTTCGGTGGTGAAAAAAAAACTCAGATGCGCCCAATGACAACTCGCCCCGAGTTCCATCCCATCAATCCGAACAATCGAACAATCCGAACAATCGAACAATCAAACAATCCCCGCTCCGTCTTCCATCCTAGTCCTACACGCCGAAGAGCGCAGCGGAGAGCGTACGCGTGAGGGAAACGGCTGCGGCGTGTGCAGAACCTTCTTGTACGGACGGAACGATTTCCGTGCCGACGCGAATGTGCCAGACCGGCGTATGATCCGACAAGTCAGACCACGGTTGCCCCTTGGCGAGCACGGGCGGATCGCAGGTGATCGTCACCGGCAGAATCGGTACCTGTGCGCGCAACGCGATCTGCGCCGCCCCGCGCCGGAGCGGATGCGCCTTGCCGTCAACCGGTGTCCGCGTACCTTCTGGAAAGATCACCAGATTCACGCCCCGCGCGAGCAGGTCGGCGGCCCCTGTCAAAACGTGTTCCGGATCGTCGTTCACCAGGAACATGCCCTTGACGATGAGCGAATAGAAGAAGTTCCGCTTGGCCGCAGCCTTTGCGATGCCGGTCGCTTCGGGCAGAAGAATGGTCAGCAGCACGATGTCGATGAGCGTCGGATGATTCGACACGACCACCTTCCCCCGCGTCGCCGCCAGACGCGTACGGTCTTCGGACGAAATCTCGAGTCGGATCATCCGTGTCAACTGCGCCGTACCGATCAGAATCTGCCAGCTGAAACGCACAAGCGCACGTTTCGTCTGCGCCGCACCCGCCAACGTCAGAAGCGGAAAGAGCAGCACGCCGATCAACAGACTGCCGAGTCCGTAGGCGGCAAAGAAAATCCCCGCGAGCAGACTTCGATACGTGCGCATGCTCATCCCCGAGTCAGGGTGAACGAAGAAGACAGCACCTGTTCCTGACGCCCCGTCAGGAACGATTCGAACGCCTCGAATCGAAGCGGCGCCACGGCATCGTCCGCACGCAACGCCACACGCCACGATGTACCGACATCCGCCTCACCCGCCGGCACAAGACGCAACGCCACGGCATGTGCCGTCTCCTCCTCGCCGAACGACCCCTGGTAGAGCGCTGGCGTCGCCTCTTCGGCGTACACGAAAAGAACGGATCGACGCAGGGCGAAACTCTCGAGCAGGCCCGCCTCAAGCGACCGCGCCCGCGCCGCGATCGCCGTGTAGGGCGCATGGTTTTTCGTGAGCAGGGAAAAGGCGCCCGGCGTCGCATTGTGCACGGACGCCGAAAAGCCCGCCGGCGACATCTCGCCGTCGGCGTGGAACTGCTGCATCAATTTGGCCGTCACGCCGATCTCGCCCCAACGGGACGCAAACACGACGGGAATCTCCTCCCCGTCCTGTGGACGCACCTGCCACGCCACCGACAACGCCGCGCGTTCAACACCCGTCAGGCGACGGCGTTCCATCGGCGGGACAAACGAGACATCCGGCTTGGGCTGTTCGTTCGTCACCCGCCAGATAGCCGTGGCGGCACAGGTGATAGTCAATTCTGGCGTCATCGGCAGCATCCTCACATCTTATCCACGCAACGCTCGAGAATGCGGAAGTCGGACTTCAGCGTCACGCGCCACCGTCCCAGAACCGTCCGCTTACGCCGGTCGACCAGCGTAATCGTCAACGACATGTCGTCGCGGGCACCCGGTCCCCAAAATCCCTTGTCGTTGTATTCGTGCGAAGTGATCGTGGTCACCACGCGCACATCGCTTTCCACCGCACGTTCCACCACCGTGAAACCGCGTGCACGCAAGGCATCCTCCAGCGTCTTTTGGACGCGCTTCTCGGTCTTCTCGACGAAGAACGCCAGATCCGCGTGGCACTTCTCCGTGTGCTGCGGCAGACATTCCACCACGTCGCCGGCGACCCACGGGGTCTGGCATCCCGTCAACAGCACCAGCGCGGCGAACATCAAACCGAGGAAAAACTTCCGCATCACGTGCATTCCTCCTCAGCCTTCTGTCGGCGTACGATAGGCACGACACACCTCGCGGTCGTCGAACGGAATGACGTCCTTGCCGATCGTCTGCGTCGTTTCGTGTCCCTTCCCGCACACCACCACCGTATCGCCGGCCTGTGCCTGCGAAAGCGCAAAGGCGATGGCCTTCGCCCGATCGGGCTCGACGGTGTATGTCGTTCCCGACGGGATGCCCGCCTCGATCATCCGAATGATCGAAAGAGGATCCTCACTGCGCGGATTGTCGCTCGTCACCACAAGACGATCCGCGTGTTTCGCCGCCGCCGCACCCATCAGCGGACGCTTCCGCGTGTCGCGATCGCCGCCGGCGCCAAAGACCGCCCACACATTTCCACGCGTGAATTCACGCACGGTCGACAGCACGTTCGCGAGCGCATCGTCCGTATGCGCGAAGTCCACGAACACATCCGCCGCACTTGCAGTCGGGACACGTTCGAGGCGGCCCCACCGCGGCGTCAAGAGCGGGATCTTCGCACGAATCGTCTCCGGCGACACGCCCGCGCCCTCCGCCAGCGCCGCCGCCAAAAGGACGTTCTGCACATTGTAGCGTCCGACGAGCGGACAGGTCTTGCGAATATGCGCAATCAATTCGGGATCCGACACGGAGAAGCCGCAGGTCAAGACCTTGAGCGGAAGTTCGCGGCAGAGGGCGGCCAGGCGTTGTCCGTATTCGCCATCCACGCAGATCGCCACCGGTGCGCCCGGATTCGCGACGGCAAGACGGCGGAAGAGATCCGCCTTCGCCTGGAAATACGCCTCCATCGTCTTGTGGTAGTCGAGGTGGTCCTCCGTCAGGTTCGTGAACGCGCAACCGGCGAAGACCGTATCGCCCGTGCGATGCTGGTGGATTGCATGACTTGAGACTTCCATCACGCAATCCGCGAGCCCGTTCGCCTCCATCTCGGCGAAGATTTCCTTCAGCACCTTCAAGGGCGGTGTCGTATAGCCCGAATAGAACTGACGCGTACCGGTATCGACCTGGACCGTCGTCACCAAGCCTCCTCCGCCGAGGAATTCGCGCAGAATCCATGTTGTCGTGGTTTTACCATTCGTTCCCGTGATGCCGAAAATCCGCATTTCACTCTCCCCGATTCGACTTCTCACAACATGAAGGCGTCCTCGTCCTCATCCGGCATTTCGTCCGGAATGTCGGGACCGATCTGCAAGTAGCGCAACGTGATTTCCGCGATTCGCTTAAAGGTCGGTGCCGCGCAGAGTCCGCCCTGGTGGTTGAAGATCGGCACGCCTATGGCCTCAGACGTCTCGCGGCTGCGGCAGTAATACGGCTTCTGATAGGTTACCAGCACCACGATTTCGGGGTTTGTCGCCGGCAGGATGCCGATGAACGACGCATGGTAGTTCGTACTTGAATAGCCGCGTCCTTCCTTCATCTGGGCCGTCCCGGTCTTGCCCGCCACCGAGTAGCCAGCAATCGCCGCGCGCTTGGCAGTACCGCCCTTCTTCGCGACGCCCGTCATCATCGACAGCACCTGGCGCGTCACCTGCGGTCGCACGGGATTTCCCACGACTTCCTTCTTGTGGGAATAGACGACTTCGCCATCGGCCTGCACGATCTTCTCGACGAGGTAGGGACGCAGCAGTTCGCCCCCGTTGCCGATGCAGGCGTAGGCGGTCGCAAGCTGCAACGCCGTCACGGCCACGCCCTGGCCAATCGGAGCGCGCGACCACTTGACCTTGTCCCACTTCTGCGGGGCGGGGATGAGACCGATTTCTTCGCCCGGCAATTCAATGCCCGTCTTGCGGCCGAGTCCGAAACTCTGCATGTAGTTGTAGAGACGCGTGGGGCCCAAATCGTATCCGAGCTTGCCGAAGACGATGTTCGACGAATGGACAAGCGCCTCGCGCACGCTCATCGTCTCTTCCCATTTGTGTCCTGCGTCACCCGGCAGACGATAGTAGTTCGGATCGTTCTTCGCCGTGTTGATCATCGTATCAGGACCGACCCGTCCCTCGTTCAAGACGGCGCAGGCGGTAATCGTCTTCATCACGCTGCCCGGTTCGTAGACTTCCGAGATCGCGCGATTGATCCGCACGTCGTCGGAGGACTTGTTGAACGTCTCGGGCTGGTAGCCAGGCACCGTCACCATCGCCAGCACGGCACCGGTCTTGACGGACATGACAATCGCCCAGGCCCGCTCGGCCCGATGTTCGGCAAGTCCCTCCATCAAGATCCGTTCGGTCTCGAACTGGATGTTGCTGTTGATGGTCAAATACACGTCGCAGCCGTTCTTGGCGTCGATATCGAGGTCGCGGCGACTCCGGTCCTCGCGTCCCATGGCATCCTTCGTACCGTGAACCTGTCCCGGTGTGCCCTTGAGATACTTTTCGTACTTAAGCTCCAGCCCCGCGCCGCCGACGGAATTTGTCGGGTCCCTGCTCACAAAACCCAGCACCTGTGAAAGCAGATGCTTCTGCGGATAGATGCGGCGCGGCTTGTCCACAATGACAAGTTCCGTGATGCCGCGCTTCGGGTCGACCAGTTCGCGATGGGCGTCGGAATCATCCGATTCCGTCAAATAGACATAGCGCGACTTCGGCTCCGCATAGGCGTCCATCACCTTGCGTTCGTCAAGATGGAGCTGTTCGGCGACGAAACGGATTTTCGCCATTCGCTTGTCGGAAGAAAGTGGCCGATTGGGATGGCGGGGATCGAAAGTGGCCCGTCGAGGGTCCAGACGATATTCCCAGCGCGAGGTCGTACGTGCCAGCGTCTGGCCGTCCGCCGAGTAGATGCTTCCGCGCTGGCCTTGCGTCACGCGATTGAAACCATAGTTCGGCGGCGGCAGCTTGGTTGTCACGAGGTCCAGATGAAGGTACACTAGACGTACGACGACAATGAGGGCAAACGAACCGATGCCAATGGGCGCGAGCGCGAAGCGAAGCTTGTCATTAAGCCCCGTGAATTTCACACGGCACCTCCTTCGTCATCAACGCTGAACCGCACGCCCCTTCGCCGCGGATTTGGTCCCGCGCAAGGGCAGCATGGTACGCATCGACTGACTGACATCATCCTTGCTAAACGCGACATTCGAGATGTTGCGCATGCGATTCCGAGCACGTGCCACCGACAGCTGATTGGGCTTCGGCCGACCGTCGCGATTCATATTGACGATCTGCTCGACCTTCTGCACCTGCATCTCGAGTCCATGCCGGTTCAGACGCTCGTCGAGTTTGCCGAGGCTTGTCATCATCGACCATGTCGCGGTCTCGCGCTGGAGATCCTTATTGAGCTCCCGCGTCACCTTTTCAGCCTTGCCGATCTCATGCTGGATCGCCACGCAACGCGCGTCGAACGTCCAGTAGGCGATGCCCACGAGGAAAACGCAGATGATCAATGCGATGACCCCCATCCGGTTCGTCGTAAAGGCAACGTTCTTCTTGACTCTTCTATTTCTCTTTCTCATCTCACACCCTTTCTACCGTTCGCAGCTTCGCGCTACGCGAACGTGGATTCAAAGCCATTTCCTGTTCACCCGCCGTGACAGCGTGCCGTGTCACAAGGCGGACACGCGGGAGGTCGCCCTCCCACCGCTCCCCGCCCTGCTGGAGCGAAATCATCCGACCGGCATGCGCCGCGAAGAATTTCTTCACGATGCGGTCCGTAATGCTCTCGAAGGTGATCACCGCAAACCGGCCGCCGACCCTCAACAGGTCGAGTCCGCCTTCGAGCGCGCGTTCCAATTCGCCGACTTCGTCGTTCACCGCCATCCGCAACGCCTGGAACACCCGCGTAGCCGGATGGTGCGCCCCATGGCGCCCGATCGTCTTTTCCACCAGATCCGCCAGCTGCGCGGTGGTGGTGAGCGGATGTTCGGCGCGTGTGCGCACAAGAACGCGGGCGATCCGGCGCGCATTCGGCTCCTCGCCAAGCGTGCGGAACAGATCCGTCAACGCCGCCTCGTCCATTGTCGCCACGAGATCAGCCGCCGTCAACCCGCGCGACCGATCCATCCGCATATCAAGGGGTCCATCGCCCCGGAAGCTGAATCCCCGCTCGGGCTGATCCAGCTGAGGGCTCGAAACGCCCAAATCAAGCAAAATCCCATCGACTTCTCCAATTCCTTTTTCCCGCGCAAGACGCGCAAGATCACCATGGCACCCGTGTACCATCTCAATCCGGGCCGAGCCGGAAAATTCCTTCAAGCGTTCGGCGCTCTCGGTCAGCGCCTGCGTATCGCGATCGATCCCCACCAGCGTCGCCCCCGCACCCGCCCGTGCCAGAATGGCCGACGAATGCCCTGCACGCCCCAGGGTGCCGTCTACATATACGCCTCCGGACTTGACCGCAAGCGACTCCACCGTTTCGGCGAGAAGAACTGGAATGTGCATTTCCCGACCTTCCCCCCTTAGAAACCAAAACCAAGCATATCCATGGCCTCGCCCAGCTTGTCCACATCGCCAAGCTGATCCGCCACCGGCTTCTTCGCCTCTTCACGCGGCCAGATCGTCGCCATGTCGAACGACCCCCTCAATTCCACAGGGCCGCTCAATTTCGCAAATGCCAGCAAGGGGTCCTTGATGCGGATACGGCCCTGAACGTCGAACTCGACCGGTTCGCCTGCTGCGGCGACCCGTTCGAGCGCCTCCCGCCATCGCGGATCCTTCGCGGCCTTTGCTGTAAGTTCAGCGAGGCGTGCCTCCATCGTATCCCGAGGGATCAGACGAAGACAGCCTCGCTTTACATCTGGCAGAACATAGGCAAATTCAGGTCCCAGAGCAGCCCGCCAAACGCTAGGAATCGTCAGGCGCTTTTTAGGGTCGAGAGTGCGCGGAAACGTACCCATCAATGCGATGGGACGCCGGTTTACCTCGACGGTACTCTGTGTGCCTGGTTCTGACATTTCGTGACACCATTAAACACTTTTTGACACGACAAGTCAAGGCGATTTACAAAAAAAATAATTTTCCGGAAAGCCTCAAGGAAATATCTCAAAATTCCAATTGATTTTTATAAATTATCATCAATTTTCTATATGCCAAGAAAAACAACGCGCCACAGGCACGCAGCGGCGCGAGGCGTGGCACCCCCGAGAGGCCGTGGGAAAGCTTGACACCGCCCTCCCCAAGGGGTCTGTCCCCACGGTCCGTCTGGCATTCCCGCGAAGACAAAAAAGCGCACTGGCTTGACTGCTTGTCCCAGGCGAGATAGTTGAGAAACGATAAAAGGCGGTAAAAGACGGCAAAACGCGGGAAACCGCGTCTTTTTTTGTTTAGATTGGCGGTTCTGGGCGTGCGCGGGCCGTTGCCGATCCGCGCCGATAGTTGATAAAAAATCCGCGCCGGGGGGCCGAAAAAGGCCTAACAATCAACTTGTTGAGAAATCACCTGATTCCACACCCGTCCCCACCGCGCGCCGCCAAGCCGCGCCGAGGCGTTCAGAAAACGCCGAAAAACAAGGCCGGAATGCACCTTGCAGGGGGCGCGAAGGGACGAAAAAAGCACCGCCGGGGAGGCGGTGCACACGGTCTGCAAGGTGTCGGAAGGCCCGTGTCTAGGCCTTCTGCAGCTTGCGCCACTCGGTGGTGACGATCTGGAGGAGGAGCCGCAGCGTCGGCGTGGGGATGTCGGTCCAGGCGGCGCCGTCGGCCGCGTCGAGCTTCGCGCCGAACGTCTTCGCGGTGTCGAACGGACGGTAGACGAGACGGCCCTGGAAGAGGATCCCGGCCACGTATTCACCCTTCGTCGCGCCGGATCCGCTCGCGGCGAGGATGTCCGCCACGCGGTCGAACACCAGCTTGCGGTACCGCCCGGAGACGCCCGCCGAGTACTTCCCGGCAAGCGCGTAGTCGCCCGCGTCCAGGGCGAAATGGGTCATCACCGCGTCGAAGTCGCCCGTCGCGTCGATCTCGCCGAGGTGGTCGTGGCCGGTCTCCTCCTTGATCACGCGCCGGCGGTAGACCTCGCGGCCGGCCTTGTCGAGGCCGATGTTCCGGCACGCCTGTTCGAAGACGCGCCAGAACTGGCCGAGCTGGGCCTTGGAGAGGTTCATTCGGCCACCTCGTCGGCCTTCGGCTCCACCCACGCCGCCTCGCTCTGCGTGACCTTCACGCCGTATTCGCCCTCCACCGTGTCGAACGTCGCCGCCTTCTCGCGCCAGGCCTTCAGGATCGCGTCCTTGTCGACCGAGTTCTTCGTGCGGCAGAACGCCTTGAGGTCTTCGCGCGACGCCAGCTCGTCGGCGAGCGCGTCCCACGTCCACTTGCGGTCCTTCCCCACGGTGGGGTTTCCGAGGCGCACGCCGAACGTCGCAAGGGCCGTCTCGCCCTCGCGCTTGCCGGGCGCGAAGAGCTCCGCCTGGTGGTCGACGATGAAGCCCTCCACCCGGTCCATCAGGAGCGTGATCTTCTCCTGCAGCTGTTCGACCTCCTTGCCGACGCCCTCCTGGATCTCGAGGATGTCCTCCTTCATCTTCGCCTCCTTCGCCTGGCGGGCGATTTCGAGGCGGGCGATGTCGTCGATGATCTTGAGCGCCTCGGCCTTCGTCTTCACGGGGTCGGGCTTGATGCGCTTGGTTGCCATTTCATTTGCCTTTCTTCTTTGTTGTTTTGCGGACCTGCCGCGGTTGTTCGTTCGTCTCCTGCGAGTGCTGGCACTCGAGGAAGCCCCAGTCGCCCGGAAAGAGCCGGCATCCGCCGTTCTCGTGCCATTCGCACCCGGTGTTCCTGCATTTCTTCTCCGCCATGTCAGCCTCCGAAGTTGTGGTTGTAGACGCGCTTGAAGAGGTCCCAGCTCGGCGTCTCGCCGCGCTTGCGGGCCGCCGTCGCCGTCATGCCGAGGACCGTGCAGAGGCGGTTCATGCGAAGCGTCTGCAGCAGGGACTCCACCGACCCGTCCGGCTTCGGCAGCCCGTAGGCGGCCGCCGCCAGGGCGACGTCGCTCGCCGGCAGCTGCATGGGCAGGACGAGCTTGCGGATGCACCGCTGGTCGAACTGCTCGAGCCAGCCCTTCAGGCCGACCGAATAGATGAGGTCCTCCTCCATCGAGCGCGTGCCGCACACGGCGAGGCCGCAGTGGCTGACGTCCCAGATCTCGCGCAGCCATTCCATGCACTTCATCGCCGTGCCCTTGCCGCCCGAGAGGGCCAGCTCGTGCAGCTCGTCCACCACGAGCAGTGTCTGGCGCCCGAGCGCCTTCGGCAGGCGGGCGCGGATCTCCTCGGAGCGCAGCGAAGAGTTGATGCCGCAGGCGTCTGCGAGCGCGTCCTGGAAGTTCCGGAAGGTCGGCGCCGACGGCACGCGGCAATAGAAGACGGTGCACGCCGCCCGGCGCTTGTACTCCATGAGCGCGTGCGTCTTGCCGATCTGGCTGGGGCCGACGATGCGCACCGGCGCGTTGTGCGTGATCGCGATGTCGCACACGGCCCGCACCTTCTCCCAGATGCTCGTCTCGATGAACGTCGCCGAGGCCATCTTCTGGCGTTCGGCGTCGATGTGGCGGTAGCCCGCCACGGCCTTGATCGTGTCGGCGAGCGAGCCCTGGTACTTGCCCGAGAAGAGGCGCGAGACCGTCGACCCCGAGTAGTTGATGAGCTTGCCGAAGTCGTCGAAGCTCGTGAGGCCCTTCTCCACCTTGCAGTGGTGGAAGAACCACACCAGCACGGCGTGCTCGTCGCTCGTGATCTCGCCGTCCTCGACGTACCGGCGCATGGCGTTCGCCACCTGGTCGGTGGACCGGTTGACGCCCGTCGCGTCCTTGCCGGCCGGGAACATGTTGCGGACCTGGTCCAGCGCGCGCGCCTCTTCGATCGTCGCCTGGCGTTCGTTGTTTTCGTTGTCCATTTTCTACTCCGTTTCTTTTTTTATTTTTTGCTTTCAAAACCGATTAGATGAGGTCGTCGTCGCTGATCGCGGGCGCCGAGGAGACCTGCGCCAGCTCGAGCGCCGCCGCGTTCTTCGTCGCCTGGACGAGCGCCGGGTCCTCCCCGAGGATCTCCGCCGCGTTCGCCGCCGCCCGCGCGTTCGCCTCGCGGAGGCGAGCCGCCGCCACGGGGGCGAGCCGTTTCCGCTCCGCCGCGAGCGCCGCCTGGCGGACGCCGAGCTGCGCCTCGAGGGCCCGGGCGTCGTCGTACCGCGCCGCCACCTGGACGGGCGCGACGCCGAGGAACCGCCCCTTGGCGTCGGCGACGTACGCCTTGAACGGCGCAAGAGGATTGACCCACACCTTGTAGAGGGCGCCGCGCTCGAGCGTGCGCCCGTCCTGCAGCATGGCCGTGACGGTGCATTTCGCAAGGGTTTCATCGTCCTTGTAGACCATCTGCAGGCGGTCCGAAACCGTGCAGAGGCACGCCAGCTCGTCGCCCATCACGAGCGGCGCGACGAACGCCTCCAGCGGCGAGAGCTCGCCCTTTCGCTGCGACCACGCCTCGCCGGGGCTCATCCGGCGCGTGCGGTAGGGCACCTTCCGCTCGTCGATGAGGAACTTGAAGAGCTTCGCCTGGTCGAGCGGAATCAGGTCGGGCCGCCACGGCGTCCACGGCGAGACCGGCGTCGGCTTCCACTCGCCCACGACGAACCCGCACGCCTCCCAGCCTTCCATCTGGTGGTCGGCGCGGGCGTCGAGGCGGGCGTACATCTCGTCGATGAGCGTGCGGAAGTCGTGGTAGGGCACGTACGGAAGCTGCAGACGGTCGAGGATGCCGGGGCGCGTCGCCTCCAGGGCGCGCGCGATCGCGCGCAGGCCCTCGTCCTCCTTGTCCATGCCGTAGACGGTCTCGGGCTCGAGGCCGCGGCCGCCGCCCACGTTCCCGCGCACGTCCGCCAGCTCGTTCTTGATGAGCGCGTGAAGGCCCTCGAGAAGCCCCTTGTAGCGAGGGTTGCCCTTCGGACGCCCGCCCGCGAGTCCCTTCGCGAGCGGCTGGGAGAGGATGCCGCCCGCGCCGAAGCGGATGGACCCGTCCACCACCTTCAGCACCTTCCCGCCCGGCGTGTACTCGACGGACCCGCCCGAGATCTCCGCGAGCGTCGCCCGAAGGCCGTCGTCCGCCGCGGCGGTGCCGTGTTCGCCCATGATGAGGCACTGGCGGCTGGCCGGGATGCCGACGTCGCACAAGAGGTGCGCCACCAGGTAGCGCGTCCACTTCGACTTCAGGGTTTCGCGCGTCCCGTCCTCGCGTTCGCGCACGGGCTTCGTGAGCCACGAGACGACGTGCCCGGTGAGGACGTCCACCATCGAATATTCGACCACGCGCTGGGCGTGCCGGTTGCCGGCGAATGCCACTTTGTGCTCGTACCACATGTCGTCGATCTGCACCACCTGGCAGGGCGCGAGGCCCTCGCGCGTGCGGCGCACCTCCACGCCGAAGTCCATCTGCGCGGCCATCATGCCGGTGCGGGCGGCCTTGAGGGCGAACTTCCCCGGCGCGATCTTCATGAGGTTCCGGACGCTCCACCCCTGCGGCTCCTCCACGCCCGGACGGTACGGGCACGCCATCCCCTCGTCGGGCGCCATGCCGGCGTGCTCGCGGGCGTAGACGTCGCGCCAGGTTCCAACGCCGGGGATGCGCCCGCCGGCGGCCAGCAGGCGGAAGAGCTTCCGGCGCGCGGGCGCGGTCTTGCGGGCGTTCTCGCAGCAGAGCGCCTGCCAGAAGACGATGAAATCATCGTTGGCGGCGAGGCCGCACGCGCCCGACTTCCGAAGCGCGCGCCGGTCGGCGAGCGCGAGCACGCTCCCCGACTCGCGCCAGAGCTGGCATTTGCGGTAAAGTGTCGGCACCGTGAGGCCCTTCGCCACGGGCGCGAAGCGCGGATCCGCCGCGACCTCCCGAACGAGCGCGGCCTTGTCCTTCGCCTGCAGGAAGGCGACGCACACGGTGGCGAGGAGCTTCACCTTCCGCGCCTCTTCGGCGGGAAGGCGCTCGTGCAGTTCGCGCAGGTCGGCGAGCGCGGGCGTTGCAGTCAGGGCTTCCATCACTCACCGTCCCTCTTCGAAAAGATCAGCGTGTTCGCCCGCGCCCGCCAGCGACGGAACGTCTCCTCGAGTTGCTCCAGGTGCGGCTTGTCGATGAGCCCCAGCCCGTCGCGGGCGTCGATGAACGCCACGACCGGCGCGAGCAAGGCGGAAATCTCCTTCCACGCCGCCTCGGGGTCCTTCGCGAGCGCGTCGGCCTGCTGCTGCATCTGCTCGAGGGTGAGCTTGCGCGGGCGGCCCGCGCCCTCGCGCTTCCCGCCGAGGTTCGACGGCGTCTTCTTCACGATGCCCAGATCGACGTAGAGTTCCGTGAGCGACTTCGAGTCTGACTTCGCGGCGTATTCCTCCACCGCCTCGCGCCGGTCGTCGTCGCTCCCCTCGAGGAGGCGGGCCATTCCCCCGTCGCGCCCGAGCGTCTCGCGCACGGCGGCCATATAGCGGAATGCCGTACGCCGTGCAAACTCGCAGTTCGCCTCGACCCATTCTTCGAAGAGACGGCCGGGGCGGCCGATCTGGATGCGTGCGAGTTCGAGGCCCGCCGCGAGCGCGGCCTTGATGGAGATCTCGCCCGCCGCGCGTGAAAGGCGGTGGTAGTAGTTGATGCGGCCCGCCGCGTCCATCTGCGGGCTGGGCGGCACAACGCTGATCGCGCCCGCGGCGTCGGATGCGGTGGCAAGTTCGCGCTTCTTCATTTGGCTGCCTCCTCGCTGGCGGCGCGGATGAACGCCTCGGCGTTCTCGCGGCTGACGATGTAGCGCATGCCGATCTTGACGGCGGAGAGCTTCCCAGCCTGGATGGCGTTGATGACCGCGTTCGCGCTCTTGAGCCCGCACGCCGAGGCGATGTCGATCGGCGTGACGGTGGGCGTGTTCGGAAGACGAGCGATGATGGTCTCTGCCGTCGTCATTCCGCGCCCCCTTCCTTCGGCACCTGCAGGCCGAGACTGCGCAGGGCGCGTGCAAGGTCCTTTCCGGGCTTGCGCAGACCGCGCAGCACGCGGCTGATGTGCGCCTTCGAGCGGCCGGTCGCGCGCGCCGCCTCGGTGACGCCCTTGCGCCAGGGGGAAAGGCAGATTTTGTCTTTAGTCTTGTCTTTAGTCATGTCCATGTTCAACCTTTCATGAGGACTGTTGAAGTCGTGATTAACGCCGCGCTCGTCCAATACAGGACGCGCGCCCAGTCGCGGTGGTACGCGCACACGGCGGCGGCGGCGATGTCTGCAACCGCAAGGAACAGCGGTATCAGGTGTTTGGTCAATGTTCTATCCTTTCTTGATGTCTTCCTTCCCGCCACTGGGTGCCGTACAGGTAGTACCATACCGTGTAGCGGGGCGGCGACATCAGCTGCAGTGTGAGCGCGTTGCGTTGCTCGACGCGCGCGGCGTATCCGAGAAGCGTCAGCTCCACGAAGGTGATGTCGCAGCCGCGCGGATCGACGTCGCCCGCAACGATGTAGATGTCGCGTGGCGGCACGCCCGCCCTGACCATCTCCTCGGCCTGGCTGATCATCAGCACGCCCGCGCCGCACGCGGGGTCGTAGAGCGTCACCAGCTCGCCGGGCCTGTGGCGGGCGGCGGCGTCGGGCGCGGTGACCCGCGCCATCAGATCCGAAACGGAGGCGGGCGTCAGAAACTGTCCGTTGCGGACGTTCGCGGCGCCGATCTCCTCGAGGACGGGTCCAAGAAACGACGTCCGCCGGTACTCGAGGCCCTCGACCACGGCGGCGAACGCCTCGGCGAACGTCCGCCGTTCGTCCTCGCCGTAGCCCGTCATGATAGACCTGTAGTGCGCTTCGCGCTCTTCGGCGTGGAGCGACATCTGCTCGCACGCGCACGCCATCGCTCCAACAGCGTCGCGGAACACGTCGAAGACGTTCCGGTGGCCGGAATCCGCCAGACGGTTCAGCAGCTTGATGAATTCTTTCTGCTTCTCGTACATCATTCAATCAGTCTATGTTTTCCTCCCGCCTCCTCCCTAGCAGCACCCAACCACTGGCGTAGAAAAGGAGGAGGCGGGTCGGAAATGTCAAAAGCTCGGCGCGGTTCCCCGCCATTCGACTACGCTGTCTCGCCACACGTAGACGCGCGAGGGGCGGTCTCGACCGATTTCGCTGAGCAGCCGCTCGCGGCGCAGCATCGATTCGATGCGCGCGGCGGCGCGCCGCTTCGCCCAGGCACGTTTCCGTTCGGCGTCTCGGTTCCTGTACCGGTTTCGCGTTTTGGACTTTACCCTTGCCTCCTTCCGCCTCGCGTCGCCGCAGGCGTGGCAGTACTTCTGTCTCATGCTCGTGCGCACGACCGGCTGGCCGCACCCCGCGCACGCGAACGTCTCGCCGATGCGACTCATCGCGCACCCCCGAAGAACGCTTCGATTTCGCGGTGATAGGCGCAGAAGCCCACGAAGAGCCACCAGGCGGCGGCGAAAATCCACACGCCGTAGCTGTCGATGAAGTCACGCATTGGCTTGCCCCTCCTGCTGTGTGATCACATAGAAGCGCTTGGCGCGCGCGACCATCCCGCGCAGCTTCTCGCGCGTCGCCCAAAGCGAGTTGCGGATCGACAGCGCCTCGCTCTTCGCCCATCCCTTGACCGAGACCGACACCAGGTCGTCTGCGGCCGTCACGGCGGCGTCGAATCTGTCGAGCACGTCCGACACGTTCAGTACGAGTCGGCCAGGCACGTTCGCCGGCATGCCGAACTCGGGCGCGGGCGGCGGGGTCTCCTGCACGGGCGGCGGCGCCGCGAGCGCGGCCGCGGCGGCGATGGCCATGCGCGCGTGGCGGGCCTCCTTCTCGTTCTTCTGGGCCTCGCGCGCCGCCTCCTCGCGGCGGCGTTCCAGCTTCTCCGAATAGCGGCTCATTTCGCAGCTCCTTTCAGGTGTTCGGCGACCTTCCCGCGGACGTCCTCGCACGCCTTGACGAGCAGACGGTGCGCGGCGTCCGCGTCGGCGCATTCGGCCAGCGCGTCCAGGGCGACCTTGATGATTGCCTTCGAGTAGATGAGTGATTCGAGAATCTTCCCGTTCTGTTCCGCGACGGTCAGCGCCGCGCCTGTTGCGTTCATCGTCATACGGCACCGCCTTCCCGGCGGGCGCGCACGTTGGCTCTGTGGCGCATCGCCTTCTCCTTGCGCGAGATGAGATAGTATTTCATCTGCTTGGCAATCGCCCAGGCGGTCGTATGGCCGACGTCCAGAGAGGCCGTTCCGACCCGCACGCCGTCCACGAAGAGCTTGACCTCGGCGTGGCCTTCGCCGTCCGACACGCACGAGACGCCGTAGACGGCGCGCGTGCCGTCCTGGCGCGGCGAGCCAAGTTCCTTCGAGACGGCGAGAAGCGGCAGTTTCACGCACGTGACCTGGCGGTCCTTCTTACCCTTCGCGCCCGGCGCGGGCGTCGGTGGCAGCTCGGGCAACAGGCCCACGGGCCTGAAGAAGGTGTCCGGCGGGCAAACGCTCTTCCTGATCAGGTCGATCGCGTCGGCATAGGCCTTTGCGGCGGCCTCGGCGTTCGGGTAATGCGTGTAGAGCGCTTCGTTCGCCGCGGTGGCGGCGTACAGCAGCGCGTCGCGCATGTCGTCGGCGGTCTTCAACTCTCCATTCTCCATTTTCAATTCTCCGCTCATTTCGCACCGCCTTTCTTCTTGAGTTCCATTTCGCCGAGCTGCCACATGCGCATCGCCACCGCGACGACCTGGGCCATGCGCCGCGCGTATTCGCCGGAGTCGCCGTTCTCGTAGGCCACGATTGCCTTGAGAGAGCAGAGGTCGAGTATGGTGACGCCGGCGACGGGGACGCCTTTCGAAATGTTTTGACTAATATACCTCTGAATAGAGTCACGTCCTGTTGCGGCTGTTTCAAGACGTGTTTCGGAGAAGGCGACGTCCGCGAAGTACGGATGCTTTTCGACGGCCAATGAGAGCTGGACGATCGCCTCAGCGAACATTCTACCCGCATTGACCGGGAAGCCGAGCGTCGGCTTCTTCTTCCGACCAGCGCCCGGACGTGCGCCGCCGAGTCGGCCCACACCCGCGCATTTTCCATTCTCCACTCTCAATTTTTCATTCTTCTTCTGTCCCTTGATTTTACCCATCTCTTTACCTCTCTTTGCTTTCTGGTTGTTTCGGCCCGTTTGACGGGGCCGCGTGGTTTTGGTATCATTTCCAAGTTCCCTTTTTACGGGAACGCGGACAGTATACACTTTTTTGTGTAGTGACGCAAGAGGAAATGTACACTTTTTTATGTATGGAGCAAAATGAGCATAGGCGAACGTTTGAAAGAACTTAGAGGCGGCCTTTCACAAAAGGCCGCTGCCTTGCAAGTTGGCATTAAGCAGCAAGTTTGGAACAGATACGAGAAGGATGAAACCTCTCCAGCATCTGATTCGATAGTCAAAATATGCACAACGTTTGGCTGTTCTGCAGACTGGCTTCTTGGACTAACACAAAAGAGTGTATCTACAATCCAAGCTGGCGACGGATCAGCCGTCGCGATCGGCGGTAACGCCTCGGTTGTGAACGGTGCACCGTCCACTCCTGGCGAATCCGCAGAATGCCGGAAATGCCCCTACCGCAAGAAGCTCGACAAGCTCGAGAAGCTGCTTTCGAAGTAATTTTATCACTTGAAAATCAAGTGATTGTTTTTCAGTTGATTATTTAGTCGCACTAATGCGACTAACTTTTCAACTGATTGTTGTTTACTGAATTAGACAACCCTTTCGACAACTGCAAGGGCCCTGCGCGGCCCTTGCGCAGCCGAAGAGAGTTTGGTATAATCATCGGTGAAAGGGAAAGTATGAAAGCGAGGATTCATTCAACATGCCTGAAGTCGTAAATGAAAGCCGTGAAATCTGTCCAGGAATCATCCTCGAGGGAAACTGTCTTCGCGTAGACTTGAGCCTATATTTCTCCAACAGCGACGCCGTTCCGGCAGATGTGTTCGCGGACAGCGTCCAGGGCATGAGTCGCATGGTGAAGGAAACCCAAGCCGCATTCGCAAGGATGCTCGGAATCGAAGGCCAGAGGAAGATGTCGGTCTATATCGACACCGTGAGGAACGGAAGCAAGATATCCGACTTCATGTTCCGCGTTTTCTTCGGGTCGGACGAAGAGGCCAACAGGACCGCAGACAAACTTCATGAACGTTTCGGAGTCAATGGAATGATCGTAGGAAACAAAGTTGCAGCAATAGCCATCGCAGGAATCATAGCGTTTCTGCTACGCGACATCGCTCGCACTTATATGACAGCCGACAATGTCCAGCCGGCCGTCGAAGCGACCAACAGCATCATCATGAGCGCAGGGCGTGATCTCAACATCACCCAGGCCGACCTCGAGCGTATTATCGGCGAATCGGTCTCCTGTCGGCGGCGTGCGGCAAAAGACGCCGTGCTCGCCGTGCAGCCGGCGATGATGAGAACGAACACGCTCGTCAAGATCGGCGGTCGTGACGGGATCGAAATACCGCAGACCGTCGTCGCCCACCTTCCACCGCCTTCTGCGATCGACACGAAGGAACCGCCTCAGACCGTCACGCTGGCAGACGTGCGCATGGAAGTCCTTGCGATCGACATCGAGCGCCGTAAGACCGGATGGGCCGTAAAGCTTCCCGTCGATACGATTGGAGGTGGGAAGCGCCTGCGCGCGGTGATTGACGATTCGATTGAACCATCTGACATTGCCTACAGGCATTTTGTCCTAGCGGACATCTCCCTCTATCTCACGCCGGACGGGAGGCCCGACCACGTTCTAGTGCGTGCCGTAAGAAACGAAGAATAGACCAAATCTGCCTGTCTACATTCACTGAAATGACGTCCGCTTGCGCGGGCGTCATTTTCGTTTGTTGTCTCCAACCTTTGCAATCCATTTCAAGTGATTTATCCATTCTGGCGAATCTATCCATTCTGTCGAATCTATCCATTCTTTCAATTCTTTCCACCGCATCCATTGCGCGCGTTTACAACGCGTAAATCATTTGATTAAATACGCGCCGCAAAACCCATATTGCACCCGCGGGTGAGACTCCCGCCGCGGCCGGCGTGCTTTTCACAGCTTTCACACGCCCGGCAGGGGCGCCGCGACCCGCAAGGCCCCTGTAAACCTTTGGAAAGGAACCGTAGACAGATGAACTTCTCGCTGCTGATGTTCGACACCGCCCTCGCGCCGGTGTTCGCCGACGCCGCCAGCGCCTCCTCGGGCGCCGACGGCCTCGCCTTCGCCGCAGGCGGAACCGCCCTCGGCGCGATCGCGACGCTGGTCGGCTCGTGGCTCAAGGCCCGCTACACCCGCACCACCATCGCCCAGGACCCCCTGCGCGTCGAGCAGTCGCAGTTCCAGGCGCACTGCGAGGACA
>JAZUGW010000376.1:0-11069 GCA_045641465.1 Kiritimatiellia bacterium
GTAGCACAACGGGTAGGCGGTTGGGGCCTCGAGGTGCGGGGGCGGCGCGGGGTGGGGGAGTAGCACAACGGGTAGGCGGGTGGGGCCTCGAGGTGCGAGGCGGCCGGCAGGGGTAAAGCCTATTCGGTGTGCTACTACCCGGGCGTTGTAAGTCATTGTACTTTGGTAAGCCTTTTACTTATTGCCTATGGAAACACGAAAGGCTTTCGATTCTCGGATCGAAAGCCTTTCGTGTTAGGGCTCGATGGCCGAAAGTTTTGAAACGGCCTTACTGGCCGGCGGCGACAATGACGCAGAGGCCCGTCACGAAAAGAATCAACATGGCGGCATTATAGACTGCCGACCGCTTCGGCGCCCCTGCGAATTCCTTCCAGACGAGAATGCCCCACAGCACCGAGACGAGGGTCGACCCCTGCCCCAGGCCATAGCTGATCGACGGACCTGCCTTGCCGGCCGCCACGAGGTTGATGCCATTGCCGAGACCCCAGATGAGACCGCCCAGCACGCCCACCAGATGAACTTTCAGGTTCCCCTTGAAGTAGGCGAGTTCGTTGATCGGCTCGCCGGCCGCCGGGAAGCGCATGGCGATACCGTTGAACACGAAGTTGGACGCGAACACGCCGAGCGAGAAGATGAACGCGGCCGAGTACGGGGTCATCAACCCCTTCGCCGGCGCCGGGTTGGTGAAGTTCATATCCATCGCCTTCGCAATGAAGAAGTAGAAGAAGGACATCATAATGCCGCAGACGACGCTGATGATCAACCCCTTCACCATCGTTCCGCCGCTGCCGCTCTTCGTACCCGCGGCACGGTTGCGAATCTGACACGCGATCACGTTGCAGATGATTGCCACGACAATCAACCCGACACCGGCAAAGATCCCATAGGGATTCCCCTTCGGCGCGAGGATGTAGTTCCAGACGACGCCAAGTACAAGCGCAAGTCCAATCCCCACCGGGAAGGCGACACTCAATCCCACGATCGAAATCGCCGCCGCCAGGAGCAGGTTTGCTCCATTGAAGATGACGCCTCCCAGGAAGGCGTTCAAAAGACTTGACCCCGAGGCCTGTTTCAAGTTCGTGATGAATCCCCACTGCGCATTGTCGCCGATGTTGCCGGCCGTCAACCCGAACACCAAGGCGAACAGGACGACACCGAGGACATAGTCCCAATAGAATAGCTCATAGCGCCAATTCTTTCCCGTCAGTTTCTGGGTGTTCGCGAACGACCCCCAGCAGAGCATGGTGAGCACGCAGCAGGCAACTGCGATGCCGTAACTTGTGACTGTAAACATGTGGATTTCCTCCTTTGATTTTTATTTAGGTTACAAAAGATTATAGCGAGTTTCGCTTTCACATGCAAGGACAAAGGTGCTATACTATTTCCTATGAACACACAAAACGACACAATTAAACCGAGCGCCCTGGCGCTGATTCCGTTCCTGATTTTCGCAGTCTTCTATGTGGGACTCTCCCTCTACGCGAAATATTGCTGCCATGTCGACATGGCCTTCTACAAGGTTCCCATGCCTGTCGCCTTCCTCGTGGCCTCCGCCGTGGCAATCATCTTCAACCGGCGGAAGTCCCTCGAGAAGAAGACCGACACCTATGCTACGGGCATGGGTGAAACGAATATCATGATCATGTGCCTGATCTTCATTCTCGCCGGCGCCTTCGCCACGGTGGCCAAGGGCTCTGGCGCCGTCGATGCCGCCGTCACGATCGCGCAATCGTTCATTCCCGCGCGCTTCATGGTCGCGGGCGTGTTCCTCATCTCCTGCCTGATCTCCCTCGCCATCGGAACTTCCTGCGGTACAATCGCCGCTGTCGCGCCGATTGCGCTTGGCTTTGCCGCCCCTCTTCACCTCTCCCCCGCCCTTCTCCTCGGCGCCGTTGTCGGTGGGTCCATGTTCGGCGACAATCTCTCGATGATTTCCGACACGACCATCGCCGCCACGCGAACGCAGAATGTCAACATGAAGGACAAGTTCCGCGCCAACATCCTCATCGCCACCCCTGCGGCCATACTCGCATTCGTCTTCTACGGCATGATGGGATCGACCGCCGGTTCTGTCGAAGCTCCCGCCATTACGTTCCAGCATGTCCTGCTCATCCTGCCCTATGTGTTGATTCTCGTGCTCGCCTTGCTCGGACTCAACGTGATGCTCCTCCTCTTCTCCGGTACCGTTCTCGCCTCGATCATCGGTACGAGTCTTGGACGGACGGCCATCTTCGACGTGGTCGACAAAGCCGGCGCGTGTACGACACCCGGCATCCTTGAACTGCTCGGCAAGGGGACGCTCGGAATGAGCGAGACGCTGATCGTGGCCATCCTTGCCGGCGGTCTTTTCTCGACCATCCAGGCCAACGGCGGCGTACGCTGGCTGACGGACCGCATTTCGACGTTGATCCGCGGTCCCCGTTCCTGCGAATTCGGCACTTTCCTCCTGGTCTCCCTCGTGAATTGCTTTACCGCGAACAACACGGTCGCCATCGTCATCGCCGGTCCCATCGCCAAGACATGTTCGGACAAATTCAACGCCATCCCCGTGCGCATCGCCTCGGTACTCGACACTGCATCCTGCGTGATTCAAGGGCTTCTCCCCTACGGCGCACAGATTCTGATCGCCCTCGGCATCGCGCAGACCGCAAAATGTTCGCTCAGCGCCTTCGATTTGATCCAGCACCTCTACTATCAACCCCTGCTCGCCTTGGCCGTGTTCGTTTCGATTCTCCTTTCACGCGCCCGCAAAAACTAAAAAAAACCGCCGGACGAAGGGAGTCTCCTCCCACCGTCCGGCGGACCCGGTCCATATATTCGGGCGACCGGTGTCAGGCAATCGCAATTGTGCGAGCCTGTGTTTCGGGGCGCTTCTGCACGGTCACGCGCAGCACGCCATTCTCGAGCTTGGCGGCGACCGTTTCCGGATCCGCCGTCTCGGGCAAGTCCACGCGCGTCGCATAGTTCACCCGATCAAATTCAGCTACAACCTGTTTGAAACCTGCCGGAGCCTGATAATTCGCGGTCGTCTTCAGGTCGAGTGTACGATTCTCCACATGGAGCGCCACCTCGCCCTTCGCGACACCCGGAAGCTCAAACATATATTCGTAAGTCTCCGGACGCTCATTCATCGCCACAACCGGCACAATGTATTTCGTTTCGTTCATCTCATTCACCTTCACTTCCTTATTCGTTCTAACTGGGGCTTCTCTTACGCAAACCCAGAATCTTTTTCTGTTTTTATTCAACCTTCGATCGAAATGTGACGCACACCTGCGGCATCCGCCTTCGGCAGGACGATCCGCAAAATGCCGTCCGTGAACTTCGCACTCGCCTTGTCCGCATTCACCCGGAACGGCAGCTCCAGACGGCGCGACCACTTCGGCGTCGGTACAGGACCCGATTTCCCCGCTTCGTCAACCGGCACTTCCGGCTTGTCGGCGATCACAATCGCCTGCGGTTCGAGCGACAGCGAAACATCCTTCGCCGTACGCCCCGGCAACTCGACATCCACCATCACCGCCGTCTCGTCCAAATAGACGTTCACCGGCGGAAACTTTCCAGCAGCTCGCGCCCGCATCGAACGAAGCGTACGGCTGTCATCGTCGAACAGCTCCTCCAGGAGGTTCCACGGATTCATATTCATCAGGTTGTTCATATTTTCGTTTCCTTTCGTTCACGTTCTGTTTAATCTCTTCGCCTGTTTCCAGACGCCGCTTTACTAGCAATCTTCATGCCAACTCCATTTCTTCACAAAAACGCCCCCATCCTACCGTGCCACTGTGTCACAATAAGTCACATATGTGCCACTCCGCCACACTTCCACGGGGACAGTCCCCTTTCCCTTGGGGACAGACCCCTTTCCCTTGGGGACAGACCCCGACAAAAAATGGGGACAACCCCTAGCCGAATGGGGACAGTCCCCTTTCCCTTGGGGACAGGCCCCTTCAAGAAGCGGCACAAATGGGGACAGACCCCTTTCATCTGAACGTAAAATTTGATAAAATCTTGTCGTGAAAAATAAAATAGTCAATTCTTTGATCGGAACGATTCTGTTGGCGGCTTCGGCCGGACCTCAGAACCTACCGGCGGTCGAACCTCAGAGCCTGCCGGCGAATGCCGAACTTCGGGCCGCCTATCTTGCCAAGGGACACACCTCCCTTGAAAACGACATTCCCGTGCTGCTGGCAGGCGAACCGATAGGAACCATTGCCGCCAAGCGACATCGCTATTGGTCGCTCGTGCAACGTCTCCTCGTCCCCGATTTCAACCAGCTCTGCGAACGCTTCGTTCCCGCCTGCGGCAAACTGCCGCGTCTCCCGCAGCCAACCGAAGAATGCGCGACCACCGACACGGCCGTTCTCTTTCCAACCGATTCGTTGATGGTCGGATTTGAACTTGTTCCCCCAAACACCCGCGAATCCGATGCCGCCCATACGGCCAATCTCGTTCGTACGGTCGAACACACACTCACCAAAGCACGACATCCCTTCACTTTCGTCGATGCGGACATGCTGGCCGCAAGCACCATCACCAACCGGACACTCGTACACGGCACGCTTCATATCCGCACCGTCATCCTTCCCGGCGTATCAACCCTTCCCACCGCTACCGCGCGCCAACTGGCGGCATTCAAACTTGCCGGCGGCCGCGTTTTGGCCGTTGGGGACAGACCCGTGAACTCGACACGCCTCTTCCCCGATGCGGAAATCTACCATCTTGGCGCGACCTGGACTTTCATCTCCGAAAAACGCACGACACGCCTCGCCGAAGCGATTTCACGTCCCTAAAGGCCCCCTCCGCAAAGACAACGAAAAAGGACCGATCTTGCGATCGGCCCTTTTCTCGTTTTGGAAAAACAATTTGGAGTTACCACGCGTAATGCGCGAACGCCTTGTTAGCCGCAGCCATCTTGTGCACGTCATCACGCTTCTTGATGACGTTGCCCTGGCCCTGGAACGCGTCAATGATCTCGGCGGCGACAGCAGCCGGCATGCCCATACCATGACGGGCGGACGCATACGTGGTCATCCAGCGCAGCGCCAACGAGAGCTGACGAACAGGATTGATGTCAACCGGAACCGGATAGGTCGTACCACCGACACGGCGGGTCTTGACTTCCACTTTCGGCTTCATGTTCTCAATCGCCTGCGAGATGATCTCGATCGGCTCGGTGACGGGGGTCTTCTGCTCACCTTCGCCCTTGACGAACTTGGCAGGATCCTTCTCAACAGCTTCCTTGATCTTCTCGACGGCACCGTAAACGATACGTTCAGCCGTCGTCTTCTTGCCATCCTTCATGATGATACGGATGACATGGGCGATCAGCTCGGAATTGAACTTGGGGTCAACGGAGACCCGCTTTTCGATCTTCTTAGAGCGTCTAGACATGGCTTATCCCTTACTTCTTCTCTTCCTTCTGATGCTTGACGCCGTACTTGGAGCGGCTGCGATTACGGCCGGCAACACCAAGCGAGTCGAGGACGCCACGCACAATGTGGTAACGAACGCCAGGAAGGTCCTTCACACGGCCGCCACGCACGAGCACCACGCTGTGCTCCTGCAGATTGTGGCCTTCACCAGGGATATAGGCCGTCACTTCGACACCGGTCGTGAGGCGCACACGGGCAACCTTACGAAGAGCGGAGTTCGGCTTCTTAGGCGTCATCGTCTTGACGACGAGACACACTCCACGACGCTGCGGACAAGCCTTCAGCGCGGGCGATTTCGAATGCGTAGCAAGAGGATGACGCCCCTTGCGGATCAACTGATTGATGGTCGGCATGAATGTTTGTTTCCTTGTTTTTCCAAAACGAGCAATTATTATATCAAATCTGCGGGCACTTGGCAAGTGGTCAATTTCACTTCCATTTAACCGCAGTAGAAGTAGGTCTTCACGAGCTTCGCCATCGCCGCTTTGCTCTTGCTGACCTGCGCACGAAGGGTCTTGTCCTTGAACGACTTGAGCTGGGCGATGATCCCGTCGATCATCGCGGGCGAGAACACGCCGAACTCTTCATAGACCTTGCGCTGCTTTGCAAGGCAGTCGGCCGAAGCCCAGCAGCTATCCGGCAGCGTATCAAGCGACTTGAGGAGCTTGGCATTCTCCTTCTTGTGGATGTTGACGTTGACGTACGTCTTCTCCGCCACCTGCACACCGTCCTTCAGCGAGAAACCGTAGCGGCACGCGACCGCAAGCCCCGCCATCAGCAGATAGACGTTGGCGGAGGCATCGGGCGAACGCATTTCCACGGTCTGCTTCTGATGCGTATCGTAGGCGCTCTTCTCTTCGTTCGGATTCGCCTGCTTGCAGAGATCCGTCTTGCCGGCCCACCCGAGCGGCACACGCACGAGCACGGAACGGTTACGATCTCCCCAGCACACGTTCGTCGGCGCTTCCTGATGCGGCACCAGGCGCAGATACGAGGTCGGGTTCATATTGCCAAACGCCGTAATCGACGGCGCCAGCTTCATCATTCCGGCAATCGCGCGCTTCGCGGTCGCGCTGATGACGCCGTTTTCAAGCATCTGGTTCGAACCGTCCTTCATGATGCGCATGTGGATGTGCAAACCGCTTCCGGCCTTGCCCACCGTGATTTTCGGCGCGAAGGTGACATCGAGGCCAAGCTGCGCACCCAGATTGCGGATCATCCACTTCGCAATCGTCAGCTGGTTGGCGGCGTCTTCGGCAGGACACGGCAGGAACTCGATCTCGTTCTGCTCGTAGAGCTTGCCGTCCTGCGTGAAGTTGCCCACTTCGCTGTGCCCGTACTTGATCTGTCCACCCGCCTGCGCGATGTAGAGCATGCACTTCTGGCGGAACTCGTTGAACTTCGCGAACGGCGCGCTCTCCTGGTACCCCTTCTGGTCCACCGCCGGAAACGCCTGCGTGTCGTCGGCGATCACATAGTACTCGAGTTCGCCCATCGCCTGGAACTCGCAGCCGGTTTCCTGCCTGAACGCCGCGCACGCCTTGTGAAGCGTGTACTCCGGCGAGGACTCCAGCGGCTCGCCATCCTTGTTGAAGAACGAACACAGCAGGCAAAGCGTCGGCAGGGATGCAAACGGGTCCATAAACGCCGTCGAATAACGCGGCACCACATAAAGGTCGGAACTCGACGCCTCGATGTAGCTGAAAAGCGAACTGCCGTCCACGCGCTCGCCGCAGGTGAGAATCTCATCGAGATAGTCCGCGTCATTGATGACGAAATTGAGCGTCTTCAAACGCCCGTCACCGCCCGCATACATGAAATTGACGTGACGGATCCCCTGCTCGCGAATGTACTTCTTGATGTCCTCTTTTGTAAACTGTTCGCGCGGCTTCTTAAACGCCGCAACGAGCGAATTGCAGGACATATCCGTAGTAGCCATTTGAGAAAAACTCCTTTTGTTGCTTCAAACGAGTCGGGTATTATATCAAATCCCCGTGCTTCTGTGCGGAAATTTTTCATTCCCGACTAAAATAATGGGCCCTAATTGTCCAACGGCCGATTTTATGCTATGATAGTTGCATGAACATCCAACCTTTCTTCGCTTCTTTCGCCACCGTCTCGCTTGCGTTCGTCCTTTCCGCAGCCGAGACGCCCCTCCGCTACGAGACGATTGCCCGCGGCTACCAGAACGGCCGTCAGCATCACCCGGTCGAGATCGTCGCCGGCATGACTGTCGGCACGGCGTTCACGACGTCGGACGCCTTCTGCGAGTTCCACGTCTGCTGCCCAAGCTATGCAAACAATGTCGGGTCGCTGACGATCTCCCTCTACCGCTGGGCCGGCTCGCCCGCCGCGTCACGCGCCACACCCCCGCTCGCACGCAAGCGCTTCGTCGACTTTGCGGACAACGCGCAACTCGTCCTCGCCTTCGCGCCGCTCGCGCCCGGACGCTACTACGCCGAGCTTTCGGACCCCTCTGAACGCGTCGGCGTATGGCAGACGCCCCGCGCGGCCTCCCAAGACGTCACCACCTACCTTAACGGAACACCCTCTCCGGGCGCGCTTCAATTCGCCCTCTTGCTCACCAACGTCGCCTCGCCGCGCACGCGTCTGCTCGGACACACCCCCTACGTCTCCACCGTCTCTCGCGCCCCTGCCGAAACAACCGGCGTTTCAGATGATTCCGGCGCGCTCATTCCCAACCGACCGTTCGTTCACCGCGATCTTTTCGCGGACACCTGGGATGCCATCGACGGACTCGGCCGCGTGCTCTCGACCAGCGAGAAGTACGGCCCGCCCCGCGACCGCCAAGTGGGCATCTTCTACTGGACCTGGCACGTCCGCAGCCACGGTCTCTCCGCCGGACGCCCCCAACCGCCCTATGACAACGAGAAGATCCTCCTCAAGCACCCCACGCTCAACGACCATCCGCTCGATCCTCTGTGGGGACCCAACAACCATAGCCACTATTGGGGCGAACCTCTTTTCGGCTACTACCTGATGACGGACGCCTGGGTCTCGCGTCGCCACGCCCAACTGCTCGCCGCCGCCGGGATCGATGCCGTCGTATTCGACGCGACCAACGGACACCTCACCTGGATGGAATCGGCCTGGACCCTGATGCACACCTGGAGCGCCCTTCGCCGCGACGGTTTCAAAACCCCGAAATTCGCCTTTATGCTGCCTTTCGGCGACCAGCCGGTCCAGCTCGTGAGCCTGCTGCAACTTTACCGCGACATCTACAAGCCCCGCAAGTTCAGCGACCTCTGGTACTACTGGAACGGCCGCCCTCTCGTCCACGCCGCACCCGAGGTCGTCGAAGCCGCCGCGGTCGACCCCGCGCGTTCATCCGCGGATCGACAGGACTTCGCCGAGATTCTCGACTTCTTCACGTTCCGTCCCCTTCAGGCCGCCTACGCCCTCGGTCCCACTTCGCCCGAACAGTGGTGCTGGCTTGAAGTCTATCCGCAGCACGGTTACGGCCGCCGCGCAGACGGCACCTACGAGATGTGCGCCGCCGGTGTGGCGCAGAACCACTCCTGGAAGGCGCGCGACGGACATCAGGGCCTCGCCGCAATGAACGACCAGAACATCTTCGGCCGCGCCTACATGGGCCCGAACGAGTCGGAGCTTCGTCCGGGCGAGCGTCTTCGTTTCGCGCCGGACCGTAATCCCCGCCGCCACGAACCGAACCGTTTCGTCTGGTGCGACAACTTCGCCCAACAGCTTGACCACGCGATCAAACTCGACCCGTCCTATCTTTTCATCACCGGCTGGAACGAATGGATCGCCGGCAAGCATCCCTGGTGGATGGGCAAGCAGTGCGCCTTCCCCGACCAGTACGCGCCGCCTTTCAGCCGCGACATCGAACCGTCCGCCGGCATTATGAAGGACTACGCCTACTATCAGCTCGTCGAGGGCGTGCGCCGCTTCCGCGGATGTCGTCCCCAACGCGCCGCCCATGAGAATCCCGTCTACCGGGATGCCTTGCACGACACGCTGCCGCGCAATGCTCAAGGACACGGTTCAACCTACTACACGGATCAGACCGGACGCAACGACATCACCGACTGCACGGTCACGCACACGTCCGACACGATCACCTTCCGCGTCACCTGCGCGGCGCCGATCACCCCCTTCACCGATCCCTGCTGGATGCGTCTCTACCTCTCGACGTCGTTCGGCGAAAAGCTCCCGCACTGGAACCACTTCCAGTATCTCGTGAACCGCACCTCGCCCACATCCGCAACGACGGCCACGCTCGAACGCTGCCGCGGCGGCTGGAACTGGGAGAAAGTCGCCGACGTGAAGCTGACGATCGACGGTTCCTCGCTGGCCCTGACGATTCCGCGCCGTGCCCTCGATTGCGCCGACAAGAAGATCGACCTGCGCTTCAAGTGGACGGACAACACCACCGGCGCCGCCGAAGGCGACATCCTCGACTTCTACCGCCACGGCGACGCCGCCCCCGACGGCCGCTTCGTCTACCGCTACTTCGAACGGTAGCTCTTAGAGCGTTTTGAGGAAGGCGACGATGGCGGCGAGTTCTTCTTCGGTGAATTCTTTTGCGGGCATGCGCGTGACGACGGCGCCGAGATCATTGAGCGTACCGTCGGACAGATAGATGCGACGGCGGCCAAGGCCCCGCAGCTGCGTCACCTTGCGGCCTTCATAGACATCGTGGCCGCCCAGCACGGGCCCCCGATGGCAGGCGAGGCACTTGCGCGAACGGAACACTTCGAAGCCCGCCTTTTCCTGCGCCGTCAGCGCATTCGCATCGCCGCCCTGATAACGGTCAAACGCACGCCCCGCCGAAATCAGCGTGCGCGCATACTGGCCGATCGTGTGCAGGACATTGGTCGTATTCGGACCCGTCTTGTAGACGCGTTCGAACGCCGCCACCAAGGTCTTGTCGGACGACAGACGCGAAACGACTTCCGACAGCGAACCGCCTCCCGCATAGGTGCCGTCCGTCAGCATGCGCGTCACGGCATCTGAAAAATTCGTGAGCGATCCATCATGCAGAAAACGCGTCGTGGCAATGGCATTTTCAATCGGCCGCGTCAGCACGCCACCATGCGTCTTCCCGTCCGATCCGCCGGCATTCAGCCAATGGCAGGAGTTGCATGTCCGCCGCGAAGTCCGCGCAAGACGCTTATCCATAAAAAGGCCGCTCCCAAGTTGGGCCGCCTGCTTGTCGTGCGGCAGAATCGCCGGCAGCGGGACGAAGTCATGCGTCCCGTCTCCCGGCAGGCCCAAACGCGCAAGTTCCGCACGATTGGCCGCCACCTGATTGCGCCGCGCGATCCAGCGGGACACTCCCCATCCCGCCCCCACGACAACCGCCGCAAGCGCAACCCTTCCAAGAATTTTCCACCCTTTCATCTTCTATCCTCCCCTTCATTGATTTCACGCGCGGATCAGAGCGAGACGTCCAGTCGGCCCAGGGTGTCGCGGCGGGCGACTTCGCGACCGTCGATCTTCACCGTGAGCCCGCCATGGTTCCGATGCCAACGCACCGAGACCTCATGGCCGCGATAGCGCAGATGGTCGAGAATGAAGTAGTCCCACGTCTCGGGGCAGAGCGGATCGACCGTAAAGCCCTTCGTGCCGTTCGGCTGGATGCCCACGAGGCCC
>JAZUGW010000377.1:0-7870 GCA_045641465.1 Kiritimatiellia bacterium
GGTCCCGTCGGCTCCCCGTCGGGCGGCTTGCCACGCCCTGAAACCGTTGCCGGCACGCGGTTCCGGCCGCGAAGGCGGATGCGAATCCACCGAACGGCGCGACGAAGCCGCGACGCGGGGTGGATTTGTAATCCGTGAAAAAAACGAAACCCCATTGACTCATTTCCCCAATTTTGATACAATACACATTCCTTCGCCCAATTACGGGGAGGGCACGGCAGAAAACCGCGTTCAGAAACAAACCTAAATAATTAAGTTACAATGGCTATTCGTAAACCCACGATGCCCGCCGAGAAGTCGAGTGTGTTCGCCGACTTCCTTAAGGAGCAGGCTTCGGTTCAGGATCAGCAGTTCAAACCCGGTTCGATCATCGAAGGCACCGTTTCGTCCGTCAAGGCGGAAGACGTGTTTGTCGACATCGGCTACAAGAGCGAGGGCATTGTTGCGCTCAGCGAATTCGGCGAGGGTGCCGAAGTGAAGCCGGGAGCCAAGTTCCAGGTGATGCTCCAGCAGCTCGAGGATGACAAGACGGGCATGGTGCGTCTTTCCAAGAAGGCGGCCGACGATCAGATTCGTTGGCAGCAGGTGCTTGACCAGTACACGGAAGGCTGCGTGGCGAAGGGTACGATCCGCAGTGCCGTTCGCGGTGGTCTGTTGGTGGATGTCGATGGCATCGAGGCGTTCCTGCCGGGCAGCCAGGTCGATGTCACGCCGGCGCGCGACCTCACGCCCTACATCGGGCAGACCTATGATTTCAAGGTCATCAAGATCGACAACAATCGCAAGAACATCATCGTCAGCCGCCGCGAGCTCATCGAGGGCACGATGGCTGAGCGCAAGGCCGAGTTGCTCGGCAGCCTGCAGAAGGGCGAAGTGCGCAAGGGCAAGGTCAAGAACATCACCGACTTCGGCGCGTTCATCGACCTCGATGGCATCGACGGCCTGCTCCATATCACGGATATGAGCTGGGGCCGCATCAAGCATCCGAGCGAAATGCTCAAGGTTGGCCAGGAGCTCGACGTCATGGTGCTCGATGTGGATCAGGACAAGGAGCGCATCTCGCTCGGTCTCAAGCAGACGACGGAGAATCCGTGGACCACGATCACGGAGCAGTTCCCGGTCGACAGCCGCGTCAAGGGCAAGGTCGTCAATCTCGCCGCGTACGGTGCGTTTGTCGAAATCGCGCCTGGCATCGAAGGTCTCGTGCACATCAGCGAATTCAGCTGGACGAAGCACGTGGCGCGTGCGAGCGACATGCTCAACATCGGCGACGAAATCATGGTTCAGGTCCTTTCGGTTGACGCCGAAGGCCAGAAGATCGCGCTCGGCATCCGCCAGACGCAGGAAAATCCGTGGGACAGCGTCACGGATCGTTATCCGGTCGGCAGCCGCGTGAAGGGCAAGGTCCGCAACTTCACGACCTACGGTGCGTTCGTCGAGCTCGAAGAGGGCATCGACGGCATGATCCACGTGACCGACCTCTCCTGGACGCGTCGTCCGTCGCATCCGTCGGAGTGCCTGAAGAAGGGCGAAGAGGTCGAGGCGATCGTGCTCGAAGTCAACGCCAAGGATCAGCGCATCTCGCTCGGCCTCAAGCAGGCTCAGAACGATCCGTGGGCGGACATCGCGTCCAAGTACGCGGTGGGCTCGATTGTCAAGGGCAAGGTCCTCAAGACGGCTTCGTTCGGTGCGTTCATCGAACTCGAAGACGGCGTCGACGGCCTCGTGCACATCTCGCAGATCAGCGATCAGCGCATCGAGAAGGTCAAGGACGCGCTCCAGATCGGTCAGGAAGTCGAAGCCCGCGTGGTCAAGGTCGATCGCGCCGAGCGTCGTATCGGCCTGTCGATCAAGGCGCTCAGCATGTCGGAAGACGAAGTCAAGGATCTCGAGGCCGAGGCCGCGGGTACGACGACGACGGGTACGACCAGCTCGGGTACGACCAGCGGCAGCGAGCAGTTCGGTTCTCTCGGTGCGGCGTTCGACGATGCGTTCGGCAGCGTCGAGTGGCAGCCTGGCGAAGCCGAGACCAAGTAAACGTTTAAAGAAAGGGTATTCAAAATGTCCAGAGTCTGTGAAATCTGTGGCAAGGGTCCGGCGGCTGGTCGGTCCATCATCCGCAAGGGTTCGCCGAAGTACAAAGGCGGCATCGGTCTTCATACGACCGGTATTTCCAAGCGCCGCTTCCTGCCGAACCTCCAGACGGTTCGTGTGACCGACGGTAAGGGCAACACCTGCCGCAAGACGGTTTGCACGCGCTGCTTGAAGGCGGGCAAGGTGACGAAGGCCTAATCGCCTCATCGTCTCCAGGAAATCGGGATAAGGGTGGAGTTTCGCCCTTATCCCGTTTTTTCTTTGAAAGGTTTCCCGTAGGGGAAGAAGGATGATTGTGAGATGAGGGATGTCAACGCGCGAGTCGTGATTCTCGCGAATGGCGAGTGTCCGCGGCAGGCGGAGGCGGTGGCGTTGTTCCATCGGGCCGCGTATCTCGTGTGCTGCGATGGCGCCTGTGCGAAGGCGCGGGCGTTGGGACGCGAACCGGATCTCGTCGTCGGCGACGGTGATTCGCTTTCCGCCGCCGAGAAGGCGGCGCTGGGTGCGCGTTTTGTGGCGGTGGCCGAGCAGGAGACGAACGACCTCGCAAAGGCGTTTCGTACGGCGGTGGCTCGGTATGGTGCCGAGGGACTGGTCATTTTGGGCGCCGATGGCCTGCGCGACGACCACTTCCTCGGGAATGTGTTCCGTCTGTTGGAGTTTGCCCACGAGGCGCCCGAGGTGGCGCTGGTGACGAATGCGGGCGTGTTTACCGTGGTGGTTGGTACGCGCACGTATGCGTGCGAAGCGGGCGAGGCGGTGTCCGTTTTTGTGCCGACGCCGCAGACCGAAGTGACGTCGATGGGACTCGTCTGGCCGCTTGCCGGCGTCGTGTTCGACACGCTCTGGCGGGGGACGCTCAATCGTACGAACGCCACCTCGTTCACGCTCACGGCGACCAGCCCCATTCTCGTCTACCGTCCCCATCCCTCACCTGTTTGAGTGTGGGACATAACAAAGAATGCGCGGATGTGGTATAATATCCGTCCAAGGAATTTAGAGAAAGGATTGAAAAATGGATAGCGAAAAACCCCTCGTGGGCATTGTGATGGGCAGCGACAGCGATTGGCCGCTTGTGAAGAAGGCGTGTGAGACGCTCGACAAGTTCGGCGTGCCGTATGAGACGCGCGTGATCAGCGCGCATCGTACGCCGGAGGTGGCGATCGAGTACTCGAAGACGGCGGAATCGCGCGGTCTCAAGGTGGTGATCGCGGCGGGTGGCGGTGCGGCTCATCTCGGCGGCGTGCTGGCGGCCGGTACGGTGTTGCCGGTCATCGGCATTCCGGTGGCGGGCGGTGCGCTGAACGGTCTGGATGCGCTCTACGCGACGGTGCAGATGCCGAGCGGTGTGCCGGTGGCCACTGTGGCGTGCGGCAGCGCGGGCCCGACGAATGCGGCGCTTCTGGCGGTGCAGATCCTCGGCACGGCCGATGCCGGTCTGCGGGAGAAGTTCCGTGCCCACAAGGCCGAACTCGCGGCGAAGGTCGCGAAGGCCAACGCGAAGATCCACGAATGAAGATTCGCGCCATTGGCAGCGGTTCAAAAGGCAACTGCTATCTCGTGCGCGGGGGCGGCAAGCTGCTGCTCGTGGACTGCGGGCTTTCCTGCCTCGAATTGACGAAGCGCATGAAGGCCTGCGGCCTCGACCCTACCGAGATCGCCGGCGTGTTCTTCACGCACGACCATGTCGACCACTATCGCGGACTGGAGACGTTCCACAAGAAGTATCCGTCGGTGCCGCTCTATGCGAACGGCAACACGGCGGATGCGATTGCGGCGGTGACGGGCGTCGAGGACGGGTGGTGCGTCTTCGAGACGACCGAACCGTTTGAAGTGGGCGGACTTTCCGTGAACACGTTCTCGACGCCGCACGATGCCGCCGATTCCGTCGGGTACGTCTTTGAAGAGGCCGAAGGGGAGTCCGTACTCTTCATCGGGACCGACATGGGCGTGATGACGGTGGCGGCGAAGGAGGCGCTCGCGCGCTGCACGTGTGCGGTGCTGGAGTCGAACCACGACTCCGTGCTGCTGCAGACCTCGGAGCGTCCGCTCTCGCTCAAGCAGCGCATCGCGGGCCGGTGCGGACATCTCTCCAACGACCAGGCTGCCGATGCCGTGCGCGAGATGCAGCCGAGCCGCCTGCGCACGCTTCTGCTGGCGCATCTGTCGCAGGAATGCAATGCGGACTACTTGGCGCGCGAGTCGATGGAGCGGGCGTTGAAGGAAATCGGGCGTACCGATGTCCAGCTCGCCGTCCTCACGCAAGAAACGCCAAGCGACTGCTACGAATTCTGAGGTTTCTCATGACCGTCAAGGACATTCCCGTTGTCGATCGCCTGCTGAAGCAGGAATTCGTTGCGCATGCGGCGCCGATCATCGAACTCATCGAAGCGCAGACGCACGATCCGTTCTGCGTGCTGGTGGGCACGATCCTCTCGGCCCGGACGAAGGACGCCTGTACTGCCGGCGCGGTGCGCCGTCTCTTCGGCACGGCCGGCAAGGAGGGCGACCGGCTTGCGGCCTTTACGCCGAAGGACCTTGCGAAGCTGTCGGTCGCCCAGATCGAAAAGCTCATCTTCCCCGTCGGGTTCTATCATGACAAGGCGCGCCATCTGAAGGCGTTGCCGCAGGCGCTGGTCGAATTCTTCCCCGAAGGACTTGACCATGCGGCGGACGGACTCAAGGATGTCGCGGGCTACAACCATCTTGTTGAACGTCTCTGCCAGCTGCCGGGTGTCGGACGCAAAACGGCGAACCTCACTGTGGCGGTGGGCTACGATCTGCCGGCCGTCTGCGTGGATGTGCATGTGCATCGCATTTGCAATCGTCTTGGGCTGCTGAAAACGAAAACGCCATTCGAGACGGAAATGAAGTTGCGCGAAATCGTGCCGGTGAAATACTGGAAGACCTGGAACTCGCATCTCGTCTCGTTCGGGCAGACCCGTTGCGCCCCGCGCGGTCCGCGTTGCGCGGATTGTCCGATCCGCCGCTATTGCCGAATGGAAAATTGAAAACGGTTTATGATAGAATAAGTACTATGACGGCGAAGGAACAGAAAAAAGCTGCGGCGGATTTTGCGGCTAAATGGATTGGCAGAGGTTATGAGAAGGGCGAATGCCAGAAGTTCTGGCGGGGGCTTCTGCATGACGTTTTCGGCATTGTCGACCCCGATGACTGGGTGCAGTATGAGGTTCCGGTTGCGACAGGATTTGTCGACGCCTACATTTCTCGTACGAAGGTCTTGATTGAGCAGAAGGGTTTTGAACATGGTCTCGCCGACAAGGCGGCGATGAAGCAGGCGATGATGTACGTCGGGGCGATGCCCGATACGATGCCCGTCAGGTACATTGTTCTGTGCAACTTTCAGGAATTCTGGATCTACGACAAACACGCGCCGGAAATGACGCCCGTCAAGGTGGCGTTGACGGATTTGCCGAAGAAACTCGGCGTTCTCTCGTTCTTCACTGAAGTGGAACGGACGGTTCCTATGGTGCGCGATGTCGCGGCGGTCGACAAGAAGGCGGGGGAACTCGTCGGGCGGCTTTACCGGGCGTTGCTCAAGAGCTATAGCGGCGGGGTGGACGAACGTGTTCTCGAGTCTCTCAACATGCTCTGTGTGCGGCTCGTCTTCTGCGCCTACGCCGAAGATGCGGGTGTATTTCCGAAGCACGGCCAGTTCGTGGGCTTCATGCGCAAGTATTCGGCGGAACAGCTTCGCGATGCGCTCGTGCAGCTTTTCCGAATGCTCAACACGGATTATCCGCACCGAGACCCCGACGACCTCCCCGAACTGCTGGATTTCCCGTATGTCGGGAGCGGACTTTTCGACGATGAACACATCCGCATTCCGCGTTTCACAGAAGAGACGCGTACGCTTCTCCTAGACTGTTTGTGCGCCGACCTCGATTGGACGGAAATCAACCCGACGATCTTCGGCGCGGTGTTCGAGTCCACGCTCTCGACGGAGATGCGCCGCAAGAACGGGATGCACTACACGACAGTGAAGAACATTCATCGGGTGGCCGATCCGCTTTTTTTATGGAAACTTGAAAAAGAACTGGATGAGATTGCGGCAGTCGCGAACATCAAAAAACGCAACGAACAGCTGGTCGCGTTCCAGAAAAGGCTTGGCCGTCTGCGCTTTCTCGATCCCGCATGCGGTAGCGGCAACTTCCTCACGGAAACGTATATTTCCCTGCGACGCCTGGAGAATCGCGCCATCGCCCTCCGTCAGCAGGGACAGGGCGAGTTCGACCTCGGCGACACGATTTGCGTCACCATCGACCAGTTCTATGGCATCGAGATCGATGGTTTTGCCGTCTCGGTCGCGCAGACGGCGCTTTGGATCGCCGAAAGCCAGATGATGATGGAGACGGAAAGGATTCTCCACCGCCGCATCGACTTTCTGCCGCTCAAGCGCTACGGCCACATTGTACGCGGCAATGCCCTGCGCATGGATTGGAATGCGTTGCTCGATGAAGGCGAACATTTCGACTACATTCTCGGCAACCCGCCGTTTCGCGGCGCGCGCAACATGGGACGCGAAGATGAAGATGGCCAGAAACAGAAGGCCGACATTGAAACCGTTTTCGCCGGTTGGAAGAATGTCGGCAACCTTGACTATGTGACTTGCTGGTATAAGAAGGCGGCGGATCTGATGTGTGGTACGGCAACGCGATGCGCACTCGTTTCGACCAATTCCGTGTGCCAGGGAGAAAGTGTGTCTTTGCTCTGGAAGCCGCTTTTTGCCGCTGGGGTGGAGATCGACTTCGCCTGGACGACGTTCGTATGGGACAGCGAGGCGAACGAGAAAGCACATGTCCACGTTGTGATCGTCGGCTTTCACACTTCTGGGTCATCAGCGGAATTGAACGGTGGGGGATGTGTGCCGCACGCATCGAATTCAGGAACCGTAAAGGCCGCAAAGTTTCTCTTTGACGGAGAGGGCAATCGAACAGAAGTGCGTCATATCAATGGTTATCTGATGGATGGCCCCGATGTATGCGTGGAAAGTCGAAAGATTCCGCTGTGTGATGTTCCGGTAATCGGTATTGGAAATAAGCCAATTGATGGCGGCCATTATCTCTTCACCAAGGAAGAACGGGATGCATTCGTCGCCCAGGAACCTGCGTCTGAGAAATATTTCCACCTGTTTCTTGGGGCCGAGGAGTTTATCAATGGCAAGGAGCGATTCTGTCTTTGGCTGGGAGGTTGCACGCCTGGGGAATTACGACGGATGCCGGCTTGTTTAAAGCGAATGGAGGCAGTCAGAAATTATCGTCTTGCGAGTACAAGTGCGCCGACTCGGAAATTGGCGGATGTGCCGACGCGGTTTCATGTCGAGAATTTGCCGAAATCGGAATACATTGTCATTCCTGAAGTTTCGTCGCAGCGTCGTCAATATGTGCCCATGGGGTACCTTACACCCGCAACGATGTGCAGCAATAAGTTGCGTTTGATGCCGAATGCGTCCTTGTATCATTTCGGCGTGTTGAATTCTTCTGTTCACATGGCTTGGATGCGGGTCGTTTGCTGCCGTTTGAAATCTGACTACAGTTACTCCATCAACATCGTCTACAACAACTTCCCGTGGCCGGAATGTCTGCAATTGTCGTGTGAACAAATCTCGCGCACCGCCCAGGCGATTCTCGACGCGCGTGCGCTTTATCCCGATTCTTCGCTGGCCGATCTCTACGATCCGTTGACAATGCCGCCCGAACTGCGCAAGGCGCATCGGGCAAACGATGCGGCGGTACTTGCTGCCTATGGCTTCAGT
>JAZUGW010000378.1:0-5166 GCA_045641465.1 Kiritimatiellia bacterium
GGACGTGCGTCCGATTGAATTCGCAAGCGCGACGGCCTGGTCGTTGCTGATCTCCCACTGGCGGAGGTTCACGTACATCGCGTATTGGGTGATCGTTCCCGAGCCGTACCCGGGAATCTCATAGAGCGGTTCCGGCGCGAGGTCTTTGATCCCACCCCACGCCAACTCCCCCTTGTTTTTATCTTGCAACTCCGTAATGCTCAAATGCAGCAAATGTTCCATAACTCTTCAACCCTTCAACCCTTTAACCCTTTAACCCTTTAACCCTTTAACCCTTTAACTCTTTAACCCTTTAACCCTTTAACTCCCGATCGCCGTGATCGTCTTCGACCTCGAATCGACGACGTCCTTCAGGAACTCGGCGGCCTTGGTGTAGGTCTGGTCGCGGCTCTCGACGAGCGCCTGCAGGCGCGTCATGTCGGTCTGCGTGCGGTTGCTCATGCCGTCGATCGCGGACTTGACGAGCTGGATGTACTCCTCGGTTTCGGGCTTCGTCGGATATTGCGAAGTGATGGTCTTGTGGGATATCTCCTCGAGAAGCCGCATCTCGCTCGTCGAAAGGGGTATGGTGGACTGCTTGCTGGGATCCTTTTCGTCTCCGGACTTGAACGAGGTCTGGATCTTGTTGAGTTTGGCGAGCAGTTCGCTGTACTGGTCGAGCTTCTTGTTGCGGTGGCGCATGATGTCCGAAAGCGGCTTGATCTCCGACTCGACGGCGCGCGCGCGGCTTATGGTGACGTCCGTCAGGAGGTCCTGAAAGTCCACCTGCGCGTCGTTCCGCCTGTAGTCATAGGCCGAGATCCCAAGCTCCGCCAGCCTGCTGTTCCACGTATCAACCTGTTCAATCATACCTTCAACCTTTCAACCCTTCAACCTTTCAACCCTCTAACCCTTTAAACCCTTTAACCCTTTAATCTCCCATCTCCCTGATCGTCTTCGCCGTGCCCATGGTGATCTTGTTCATGGCCTTCTCCATCTGGACATAGATCTTGTCGCGCTTGCCGACGTAGTCGTCCAGTGCGCTTATCGCCTGGCTGAGCTGGTTGCCCATGAGCTCGGACTCGTGCTGCACGCGCAGCGACACCTCATCGATCTCCCCCTTCGTCACCGAGGGCGACGAAAGCCCGAAGTCGTAGCCGCGGATGCTCTGGAGCGAGTAGGTGTAGGACAGGGATCCCTCGTAGCGGTCTCCCGCGTTCTCCTTGGAAGCCAGCCAGGCCTTGGCCCTGCTGACCTCGCCCATGGCGCGCCCGAGCTCGGCCATCCGCTTCTGGCGTTCGCGCACGGCGGCCATTGCATCGCTCGCGAGGCCCTCGAGCGCGTCGACCACGCCGGCCTCGACGTACGCGATGGCCTGGTCGAGCCCGGCGGTCACGCCGCCGGCCTCGTACAGGCTCTGCGGCAGCCCGACCACCGTCACGGGCACCGCCACCTTCCTGATTAGTTCCGTCGCCATGGCTGCAAACCCCTCATGTGGCCGTAACGGGCATGTTCTTGTACGCTTCCGTTTGCTCCTTGATGGTTTCCGCAATATGCTTCTGCGTCTTGTCAACGCGATCGCTGAGCTTCTCGGTGAAGTACCGGGCAGTGGCTCCGGCCTCCTGCATAAGGGCCGTCACGGACTGCTTCCGGTGCGTAATGAGGGTCTGCCGATCGGCGTCCCCCGTGATTTCGGCGATCTTCGTGGCTTTCGCGCCGAACGACAGGGCCTTGCTGGCGATGTCCAGGCACCACTTCTTCTTATCTACAGCCTCTTTTGCCTTCTCAAGGGCTTCGGGGGTCATGCCGACCCCTTTTGGATCCTTGACGAAGTTCGTGCTGGCATCTACGACCGTGGAACCGAGATCCAGGGCGAGCCCGATGATCTGCGCGGCCTTACTCCTCGACTTCAGGGTCTGCTCGGCCGCGTCGTCGGCGGCTTCACGTTGCGCGATGTATGTCTGGGCGGTGATCTGGTGGGCGTCGGACTTTGTCTTGTTGTTCACATTTTCGACCTCCGACATCACCATGTAGGTGAGAATCACCGCCTGCCCTTCCGTCAGCAGTTCGTTCTGCTTCTTCATGTTCGCCTTCCGCTTCTCCGGCCCCAGCGCGGACTTGTCGACGGGCTGGTTTCCCTGCCCCGCCGGCGGCTTCAGCCCCTCGAGAAATCTGGACAGCTCGTTATCCGCCCCTTCAAGGTCCGCGTGCGTGGTGTTGCGCGGCTGTCCGAGGACGTTCTTGTTGCCGCCGGACGCAGTCCCCTCGGACCGCGACGGAGTGCCCTGCACGAAGCTCAGGTTGTCCTTTTCGAACGTTCCTGCGTTCGCATCCGTCTTACCGACCTGACCGACGTCCTTGCCGTTCCCCTGAAGACCGACCGTCTGCAGATACGGATTCCCGTTGGATATTTTCATGTCGTTCATGGTTAACCTCCGATGTTACTGGTGATCTCGTTGATGCTTGAGGCCGCATCGCTTTGCGAGGTGAGGATGCTTTCGATCTTCCCCGCGTTGTTCGCGCCCCGCTTGCGGGTTTGAATGAGGTCCTGCCCGCAGTCGGCGAGGATGTTCATGACCATTTCGTAGTCGGCCTCGGTCAGTTCGAACTCGACCTGGGTCTCGACGCGCTTGTCCGCCTTGATCATGTCGGCGATCTGGAACCCGAAGTTCACAACCGCACCGAGGATCTTGTTCACGGTCTGGACGTAGCCAAACCCCTCGTTGATCGCCACGATTTTCTCCGCGTTCTTGATCAGCTTGTCGATCTGTGCTTGCGTGGGATTCCCGCCGTAGGCCTTCTTCGCGATCAGCAGCGCGGCATCTTTGATCTTCTTGTCGATGACGCTCTGCACGGTTTCGGACTTCTTGATCTGCTTGATGACCCCCGCCAGCTTCTTCTCGGGATTCGGCGCCTTGCAGCTGATGACGGTTTCGGCGATCTCAAGACCCACCTGGATGCCCATCGAGATATAGGCGGCGATCTCGTCGCACTCCGCCTTGGTCTTCTCGGGATGGTTCTTCTGAAGCTCTTCGGAGATCTTCTCCTGCAGCTTCTCGTAGCCGCCGGCGACATCGGTGATGGCCGACACGAGCCCCATTGTGGCCGCGACAAGCGCCCCCACGCCGCCACCGCCGGTCGCGATCGTGGTAACGAGAGCGGAAACGAAGCCCACGAACGCGCTGGCTATCTTGAAAACATCGCTTACGATCTTGCTGGCCGCCGTCCCGTTGGGCATTTCACTCACATTCTTGCGGATCGAAAAGAGCTGCTCGGCGAACTTGACCCCGGAGTTCTTCTGCGCACCCTCGTTCTGCTTGAACGCCGCGTTCTGCATCGCGTTGTCGCTATTCCCCTGAAGGCGCGCGACTTCCCGCTCGTCAACGATGATTTGCTCGTCGCCGTTGAAGGTCTTCACGACGTTCTTGAGCAAGCCGTCCACCTTCCCCTGCGGAACGCTCGGAGCCCCGATCTCATGCTTTGCGACCGACGAAAAGCCGTGTAAAACGAAGTTGCCGGACACCTTCCCGACGGTCAGGCCCTTGTCGTTCGTCACATCCTGCGTGTTCGCGATTCCGCCCGTGCCCTCAGGTGAAACACCGCCTTCCAAGTACTTGTCGTAAGCGCCCCGGATCGCGCCCTGAAATTCATTCTGCGGCACTAATGCAATCTTGTCCATGGTTCACACCCTCCTCACACACTGATTACGCCCATCTCATCCAAAGGTTACACTCCTCAACCCTTCAACTCTTTAACTCTTTAACCCTTTAACCCTTTAACCCTTCAATCATCCTCTCCGCCTTCTCAACTGCAGCCTTCCTCTCCGGCGTGTCGGTCTTGACCGCCTTGACCAGCGCCCCGAGGGCGTCCTGGGCGCCCTTCTTGTCGCCGAGGGCGATCCGGCACTCGGCGAGACCGTTGTAGATCGCCGGGTTGGTGATGTCAATGGACACAAGGACGCTGTAGAGCTTGGTCGCCTCCTCGAACTTGCGCTCGGCCTGCAGGGTCGAGGCGAGGGCATAGCCGTACTTCGGGTCGAGGCTGTCCATCACCGTCACGAACCGGAACAGCGACTCGGCCTCCTCGAGCCGCCCGACCTGGTAGTAGGTGTAGCCGAGGGAATAGACGGCCTCGACCTCGTCCGGGGAAAGGCCGCATGTCTCGTACACGGGCTTGCCGGCAATCAACCCGTCCAGGATCTTCTTCGTTTTCTCCGCCACCTGATTTTCGTCCATTTTCTTTCCTCCTTTGATTTTTAACTTTGAAACTCCGAAACCCTTTAACCCTATAACCTTATACTCTGCATCATCGCGCCGAACTTGCGCTTGCGGTTCTCCATCTCCTCCTCGCCGGAGGCGAACTCCGCGTTGAAGTTCGCGTCCGGGATCCGGATACGCGTCTCGTCGTCCGCCGGCTCCTCTATCGGATCGAGCGCGGGGAGCCCGCGGCGCTCCAGCTCGGCGTTGACGGCCCTGAGCTGTTCCTCGGTCGGACGGATCTTCCGGAGCTGTTCGCGCGTGATGCCGTGTTCGGACAGGAACCGGTCCGTCTCGGCGATTCGCCGCTCGGCCTGTTCGACAAGCGCCTCCGACTCCGAAATGGTCTTTCGGATCTTCGCAAGATAGTCCTCGACTTCTTCCTTCTTCATGCACATTCCTATTCTGTTCATCCAGGCGGATAGGCCAAGTCAAAGCAAACCTCCCAAGGCGTTGCAAACGCCTCGTTCGTGCTACGTGCCGTTTTGTGCATCCTAACCGCCACAATATGCATATTCTATCATTTTCTTGCCGCCCGTGGCAATCTGCTGACCGGGCGCCGCGGCTCCGTATGATATAATACCGATTCTAACGGACAGACCAAGTCTATGGCACGTAATTTTTCTCATATGCAAGTCAGGCGGATGCTGCTCACCACCGGCATTGGCGTCGTCTCGACCATGCTGTTCGTGATGGTGGACACGGTTTTCGCGGGCCACCTCCTCGGGGAGTCCGCCATCGCCGGCGCCAACGTGCTCTATCCGCTCGCCCAGCCCGTGGTCTCCGCCGGCACCACCCTTTCCTGCGCCATTGCAATTCCCCGGGCAATGGCCGTCGGGCGGTGCGATCGGAGGATCATGGACCTCTGCTGTTCGACCGGGGCGTGGGCCGCCGTCCTGCTCAGCGCGGTGCTCACGCTTCCCTTTCTCTT
>JAZUGW010000379.1:0-17173 GCA_045641465.1 Kiritimatiellia bacterium
AGGGAACGACGGTTCTGCGCGAGATGTCGCTGCCGGTTGAGGATGTGACGAAATTCCACGCCTATGTCTTTCGGGGTACGAACGGTAAGGTTTCGGCGAATATCGACGGCCAAGCCATTACGGGCAGTCTCGACTTTTCACATGGGTCGGACGCTCTCCAGCTCTTGGGAGGCTACAACAAGCAGGATGAAATGACTGACTTTGTCCATGGTTGCGGCCAGGTCAATTCAAGTAGCTGGCTTGTTACCCAGCCGAACAAACAGAACGTGGTGGCGGACTTCCGCCTGTGGACGACGTCTTGCCTGAGCGATGCGGATGTGAGCGCGTATGCGACGTCCATGGCGGGGACGGAGGTCGAGCAGCGTGTGAATCTAGGCTATTCGTTCTTCACGGCGGGTGACGGTGCGAATTTCTATGCCTGGACGAATGAGGCCTCGAGCGGCATGAAGAGCGGCGGCGCCGGAGTCGGTAATGTCAACAGTTGGGTGGATGTTGTGGTCCAGGGACCGGCGACGGTGACATTCGACTGGGAGGCCTCGAGCGAAAGCAGTTGGGACAAGTTGCATTTTTACGACAATGGGGGCGAGAAGCTCTCCGCCATTAGCGGAACCACCCGCGAATCGCAGTCCTATTCGATTACCGATTCGAACGCGCATGTTCTGAAGTTCGCGTACACGAAAGACGGTAGTGTGAACAACGGCAGCGACTGCGGCTGGGTGCGCAATTTCAAGGTGGCCCGATCCTCTGAACTCGTGCCGGACGACTACATTCAGTACTCGTCGCTCAACACCGACGGCGGGGCGGCGATCAACAGCGGCTATTCCTACACGGCCGATACGCGCATCGACATCGCCTGGGATCTGGGTGCATCGTCTTCGCTGGGTGGCCTCACACTTGCGTCTGGCGAGTCGACGCTGACCTGCAAGGGCGCGAATGCCTATTTCAGCGATGGCGAGTCCTCCCAGGTCCTCGCCATCGGCGGCACGGCGACGGGAGACAACTGCCCGCTGTTCATTTTTGACCGTGCGGGCGGTTTGACGCCCAGCGCGAGCGATAAGATCGTCGGCGGCATTTCCTCCTTCCGGATCATCGATTCGGCCGGCGTGGTGCAGCGGAACATGATTCCCTGCAAGCGCCTGTCGGATGGCGTCGCGGGTTTCTACGATACGGTGGGCGGCGGATTCTATCCGAGCGTGACGGAAACGCCGTTTACGGCGGTTACACGTGTGTCGGGGTTTGCCATCACATTGGACGCGCAAGGCGGCGCGGGCGGTTCGACGTTCGTCAAGGTCCCGAAGCTCGGCGGTGCGATGCCGGCGGTCGAGCCTCCGGCCAAGAGCGGGTTCGACTTCCTCGGCTACTACACCGAGAACGGAACGCAGTACTACGATTCGAACGGGCAGGGCGTGAAGGCGTGGGATGTCGACGACGATGCGACGCTGACGGCGCGCTGGGATTCGACGGACAACACGAGCGTCATGTTGCCGGCGGCGGTTGCCAACCATACCTACGCCGTTGTGAACGAGACGGCGGGTACGACGGTCGAAAAGGTGGCGTTGACATCTGATGGTCGCCAGGTCTATCGTCTGCCGGTCGGCGCGAAGGCCTCGATTACCTGCACGCCGTCTACCGGTTGCTTCGTCCAGGGCGAGAACCCCTATGTCATCGACTCGGTGACGGCGGGTATGACCGTCGATGCGGCCGATCTGCCGCGGGGGGCGACGAAGGCGTTGATCGCGCTGGAGAACGCCTTCGACACGGCGCATACGCCGACGACGGTGGAGCTGGTCTACGACGAAGGCGGCGCGCTGGTCGGACATCGCGTGACGCTTGGACAGGACTATGGTTCCCTGACGATTCCGGAGGATCTCGGTGCGGTAACGATCGACCTCAACGGTTGGGCGATTCGCGGGACGGCGGGCGCGGTCGGCTCGCTGACGGCGGGCGGTGACGGTCAGCCGGCGATTACGGTCTCGGGTACGGCCGGTGAGGCTGGCGCGACGGCGATTACGCTGGTGAACGAGACGACGGCGGCGTTGCGTCGTCCTGCGTCCGGCACGGCGGCGGCGGTTGTCGGTGGCAAGGGTGGAAATGGCACGCCGCCTGGTAAAGGCTCGTTGGCGATCGTGGATGCGGACGGTGCGGCGTATGTGAACGTCGTTGATTCGCTGGGACTCGTGCAGAAGGGCGAGAACGGTCTGGTGGGCGGTGTCGTCTACGATCCGACGAGCGACTATGTGCCGACCCGGATTGTCAACGGCACGTTCGACGTGGAACCGTTTATGGAATATGACCAGAACGGCGAACACCGCACGCGGGAAAATGCCATTAACGACGGATATCCCACCGCAGTGTACCCCAACGGTCCCGGCGGAGGCTGGAACACGACGGAAACTCAGAAGTATGGTCCGTCTTTCTTTGAATGGACCGATGCGTACGGGACATACGGTGTTCCTCAAGCTGCGACGCATGGCTTCTTCATCGAGATGAATGCACATAACAACGCCGTGTTGTCGCAGGACTTGGTAACCTACGGCGGTGACGTGATCCGCTGGTCGCTGCGCCACGGTTATCGGAGCACGGGCGGTTTGCAGAGCATTCGCGTTGAAATTGGCGCCCCGAACGGTCCTGCAACCGGAATCGGCAGCGACGTCAATTCCAATATCAAGGCGGAAACCAAGGCGAGCTATACGGCGAGCGGTGTGACGAATCCAGAAGGGGTGACCTATGGCTATGACGGTTCACTTGCCGGTCTTGAAATCTCCAGTATGCCGTGTGACTGGCACGACGTGTTCGGGATCTATCAGATTCCCGAAGGGCAGGATGTGACTCGGTTCGCATTCATCGCCGTCTCTCCGACTTCCGGCACGGGCAACTTGCTGGACGACCTGACGTTCTCGACCATCATCGGCAATCTGAAGTCGGTGGCGAACGACGACGGCACGGTGACGATCTCGGGCTACTGGGGCGACGAGAATGTGGCGAAGCACCTTCGCATGGAACTTGACGGCGAGATCTACGACCTCGATATGTCGAACATCCACAGTCAGAACTTCATTGTGACGATTCCGCGTTCCCTGATCGGCGAAGCGACGTCGTTCGTCGCCTATCATGAGGACTATCCGAATGCCAAGCGCATCGTCCTGGTGCGGCACCCGAACCAGTTCAAGGTCGTCGCCGACGACACGACGTTCAAGGCGTGGTGCACGAACGAGACGCACAGTGCCGAGATGGGCTGTCTGTACCATGGCGAGGAGAATGCCGTCGTGCTTCAGCTGGGGGTGACGCCCTCGGTTGCGTACACGGGTGCGCCATACGACGGCGTGACGGTGACGGATGAAAGCGGCGAATGGGAGATGGCCGGGCTGCCGGTTCCGACGCTGACATATGCGGCGCAGGGGCAGACGAGCTTCAGCGAGACGGCGCCGAGCAGTGTCGGCAGCTACACAGTGAAAGCCCAGATCGGTGAAGCGTCCGTCACATTCGACTTTGAAATCACAAAGCCCGAGGATGCGATTCAGATCGGCGATGTGTGGGTGGTCTTGGATGGCGAAGGCGGAGCCCTGTTTGGCGGATCGGGTGAACTGGATCCGGAGGAAATCTGGGGCGAAAACAGCCCGATTGCCGATCTGGACAAGACCCTTACGCATGTGTCCGTAGAGGACGGGATCACGAGCATCGGTCCGCGCTTCTTCCAGGACTTCTGGAACCTCGGCGATGTGATGATCGGTCAGAACGTGGTGAGCATCGGCGACTATGCGTTCCAGCGCTGCTACGGGCTGACGAACGTGGTGTGCGAGGCGACGTCGGTCACGGTGGGTACTGGCGCGTTCATCCGGTGCAACTCGCTGGAGACGATGTCGTTCGCCTCCAACCCGACGTGGGGCGAGATGTCCTTCAAGATTCAGGCGGCGATCCGGATGAACAACGGCGTGCCCGAGGTGTATGCGATCCCGGCGATCACGATCGGCGGCCTCTCGCAGCGCGTCATGGGCAAGAAGAAGCTGGCGGACAAGTCCTGGACGGATGTGACGGACCTTGCGCCCGAAGCGAAGAAGGCCTACCACTTCTTCAAGATCGAGATGAAGTCGACGAAGTAAGACGGAGGAGATGAAGATGAATACGAAGGTTTTTGCGGGTTCTCTTTTGAAGGCGGCGGCCCTTGCGGGGCTGCTGCTGGCGGGCGCGGCGCAGGCGATGCCGACGTGGGCGACGCTCAACACGGTGGCGTATCCGGGCGACGCGTCGCCCTCCGACGCGCGGGCGATGAACTACTCGGCGTACCTCTGTACGACCGAGACGGCGGCGGCGCTCTTCGGTTCGACCGCCCTGTCGGATATCGAACTCTACATCACCTACCACTATTCGAAGACGGCGGAGGGGACGAAGGCGCTGAAGGACCCGTACTACGTGGACGGGTCGTACACGCTCGACTGCTACGACGGCACGGTCTACTCGTCGACGGACTACATTGCGGTGGCGTTCTACGGCGACCACAAGTTCCGTGTCTACGGCGAGGGCAGTGCGCAGCTGGTGAACGGGAGCCTCGTGTTCGACGACGCGTCGGCGGCGCAGGGCACGGTCGGCGACTGGCAGACGGCGAGCTACTTCATCCCCGAGCCGTCGAGCGGCCTTCTGCTGCTGATGGGCGGGGCGTTGCTGGCGCTGCGTCGTCGGCGGAAGTGAGTGGGGGATTGTCGGATAGTTCGATTGTTCGGATTGTTCGATTGGTCGATTGATTGGATTGAGGAGGCACGATGCAGCGTCGTTCTGCAGGAGGCTTGATCTTCGTGATCGCAGCGGCTTTGGCCGCTGCGCTCTATTTTTTTTCAGCGCCCGGAGGGACGCCGTGGCTGGGAGCCGAGCCGCGGGCGGGGCTGAGGGTCTGGCGCTGGATGGTTCGATTGGCTCATGGCGATGTGGTTTTCCTCGCGGGACTCGGTGCGACGGTGGCGGGCGGACTGCTCGGGACGATCGTGAACCGCTATGCCGGTTGGCGTGTGGCTGTCGCGGCGGTGCTGGTGTGGATTACGCTGCCGTGGGTCTGGAACGGCGTGGTGCTGGGGCGCTGTTCCGTCTGTCTGGCTTCGGCGGCCGTGGCGGCCGCGTGGGTGTTGAATGTTCTGATTCTGTGGACGACGCGGCGTGCACGTCGGCTGCGGGCGCGGAAAGAGGAAGACGATGCCGCAGCCGAGGATGTGGAGAAGGTCGTCTACCTCTCCCCGCGTTCACTTGCCTGGAAGTTCCTGTTCGCGGGAGTGGCCTTTGCCGTACTTTCGGTGGCGAACCACGACTGGCGGCTCGGGCAGGCGGCGAGCGTCTATGCGCACGGCGTCGTCGACGAGGCGGCTGGACGCGTAATCGTGTTGAACGGTGCCGCCGACGAACAGATCGCGGAGGTGGCCGGGACGATTCCGGACGGGACGGCGCTTCTCTTTGACCAGACGGCATCCACCCGGACGAACCTCGTGGCGTGGGTGAAGAGCACATGGCCGGGCGAGACGAACCTCTGGCTGACGGCGGAGGTCGGGGTGGATGCGTTCGCCCGAATGGCGGTGCGGCTATTCCCGAGTCGGTTCTACTTGATGACGGGCGAGTCGACGACATTCGAGGGCTGGTCGGCGCGATGGACGGCAGCGGCGCCGTACGGCAAGTCGAAGGATCCGTTCGTCCCCGTGATGCGGCGGGCGTTTGCCGTTGAGGGAAATGCGCTGGGCAACAAATTGCAGGCCGCCGGACGGTCGGCGGAGGCGTGGAAGGTCTATTGGCGCATCTACTCGGAAGTCGAGCCGGAGAATTCGGCTGCGCTTGTCAACCTGGGCGGGATGCTGCAAGGTGGCTTTGCGGCCGAGAAGGGGCCTCGGGCGAAGGTTGAGGCGGCACTCGCAGCGCTCGTGAAACGGACCCGTAGCGGGCAGTGTCCGGCCGGGGTTCGGCGGCTCGTCGAAGACCGTCGGTCGCCGGAGGTACGTCGGCAGGCGGTCGAACAGCGGGGACCGGAAGGTCGGCGCGGATTGGTCGCCTGGTCCAACGAAATGATCGCGTCGTATAACGCGGGCGATCTGGACAAGGCGGCGCGCATTGCGCGGGCGATCCTGACGCGACCGGACGGGCTGGGCTGCCTTCCGGCGTATGCGGTGCTCGGTGCGGCGCTTGCGCGGGAGGGCGACTACGCGATGAGCGAGGTCTGCTATCGCGTGGCGGTCGAGGGCGCGGGCGAGACGGCACCGCGGGCGGCGCTTTTCAACGACTATGCCGACACGCTGCGGCATCTCAAGCGGTTCGTCGAGGCGGAGCGGTATGCACGACTGGCGATCGTGGAGTCGGACGGCAAGGCCTGGCTCTGCAAGCTGACGCTGGCCGAAGTGCTGCAGGATGCGGGAAAGGCTCCTGACGAGGTCCGGTCGCTTCTGGCCGAAGTGGAACGCCTGAAGCTCGATCGAGGCAGGAAGGCGAAATGATTGATTGTTCGATTGTTCGATTGTTCGGATTGTTCGATTGATTGATTGTTCGATTGTTCGATTTTTCGCATGTTCATCTTGACATTTGGCCGATTTTTTGATTAAATATGAACTTCAACCGCGAAATCGGCTGACGAAGTCGGTTTCCCATGGGCGAAGGGTTTCGCCTGTGCCATCGGACAAATCCCCGGCAACGGGGCACAAAGCCACAGAAAAAGGATAAAAAAGATGCTGCAGAAAAGCACACGTCCTGTGAACCCCGGCGACAGCCGCAAGTGGTTCATCGTGGACGCCAAGGATCAGGTTCTCGGCCGCCTTGCGGTCGTGGTTGCCAACAAGCTCCGTGCGAAGGACACGCCTGCGTTCGACCCGTCGGTTGATGCCGGTGCCTTCGTGATCGTGACCAACGCCGCCCAGGTCAAGCTGACGGGTAAGAAGGAAGAGCTCAAGGACTATCAGCGCTACTCTGGTTGGCGTGATGGCCTCAAGCACTTCACGGCTGCCGAGATGCGTGCGTCGCATCCGGATCGCATGATCAAGGAAGCCGTGTGGGGTATGCTCCCGAAGAACACGATTGCGCGCAAGATGATGACGCGTGTGAAGGTGTTCGCCGGTGAGGCTGACAAGGGCATGCTCGCGGCCCAGAAGCCCGAAGTGATCACGCTCTAAGGAGGTTTTGAGAAATGGCTACGAAGAAGGTTATTTCCGCCGGTACCGGCCGTCGTAAAACCGCGTGCGCGCGTGTGACGCTCGTTGCGGGTGAAGGCAAGTGGACGGTCAACAAGGTCGCGCTCGAAGAGTACATCACTTCCGAAGCGCTCCGCGACTATCTCAAGCAGCCCATCGCGATCAGTGGTTTCGACGTCTCCAAGGTCGACGTGATCATTTTCGCCAAGGGCGGTGGTTGCTCCGGTCAGGCCGGTGCGATCCGTCATGGTCTTGCGCGCGCCCTCGTCGAGGCGGATGCCAATCTGCGTCCGGCCCTCAAGAAGGCCGGCTGCATGACGCGCGACAGCCGTATGAAAGAGCGTAAGAAACCCGGTCAGCCCGGCGCTCGCAAGCGCTTCCAGTTCTCGAAGCGTTAATCGCAACAGCGTGGAGGCCCGTTTTTCGGGTCGCCGCAGAACGACGGGCCGCCGCGGAAGGAGCAACCTCCTTCCCCGTGCGGCCCTCAGTTTTTCAAGGAAGTATCATGTCATTATTTGGTTTTTTCAAGAAGCTGTTTTCCTGGTTCACCGGTTCGGCATCTGCAACGCAGAAGGGTAGCGGCAAGGGCCTGCCTGCGGGCCAGCAGGGAAAGGGTGGAAACGGTCACGGAAAGCATGGCCGTCGTGGCCGCCATGGTCGTGAGAACGGCGAACAGCAGCAGGGACAGCGCCCGCAGCAGGGGAAGGGCGGCAACGCGCCGCGTCGCGACCAGCAGCCGCGTCCTGCCAAGCCGGCGGAAGGCCGGAACGAACGGCGTCCGGCGGAGGGACAGTCCCCGCGGCGTCGTGATGATCGTCGTGACGATCGTCGTCGCGAGCGCGATGGACAGCGCCGCGGTCCCAAGCCTGTCAATACCGCTGCGAACGAGATGCGTCCGGGCGGCGTGGTCAGTCCGGAGGAAATGGCCAAGCGCCAGGCGGCCCATGCCGCATGGGATCCGGCCTCCTTCACGGTGCCGGAACAGGAAGGCAAGAAGCGTTTCCACGACTTCAATCTGCCGAGTGAAGTGATGCACGGCATTGCGGACCTCGGATTCCAGTACTGCACCGACATTCAGGCGCTTTCGCTTCAGAACGCGCTTGACGGCAAGAATGTGGCCGGCAAGGCCCAGACGGGCAGCGGCAAGACCGCGGCGTTCCTCGTGGCGATTCTCACGCGCTACCTCAATACGCCGGAGAACCGTGCGAAGAAGGGCGGCAGCCCGCGTGCGCTCGTGATCGCGCCGACGCGCGAACTCGTCATCCAGATCTGCAAGGACGCCGATGCCATCGGCAAGTACAGCGGCCTGCGTTCGCTCGCCGTCTACGGTGGTATGGACTTCGATCGCCAGCGCGAGGAAATCCTCGCGGCGCCGGTGGATCTGCTGGTGGCGACCCCGGGTCGTCTGCTGGACTTCTGCAAGCGCAACGTGCTGGATCTTTCAAAGGTCGATACGCTCGTCATCGACGAAGCGGACCGCATGCTCGACATGGGCTTCATCCCGGATGTGAAGAAGATCATGTATCGTCTTCCGCCCAAGGACAAGCGCACGACGATGCTCTATTCCGCGACGCTCACGGATACGGTGATGAATCTGGCGTCCGAATGGATGGAAACGCCGGTCAAGGCCGAGGTCGAGAGCGACCACAATGCGACGGATACGGTGCGTCAGATCGTCTATGTCATTCGTGCGTCGGACAAGTTCAAGGTGCTCTTCAACCACGTGGCGCTGCATCCGGAGGCGCGTGCGATCGTCTTCTGCAACCGCAAGTCGACGACCGAGGACGTCTACGAGTCCCTCAAGTGCCGTGGCGTGAAGTGCGAGATGCTCTCGGGCGACGTCAACCAGAACAAGCGTCTGCATGTGCTGGAAGATTTCCGCGCGGGTAAGATCAAGATCGTGGTCGCGACGGATGTCGCGGGCCGCGGCATCCATGTGGACGACATCGAGTACGTGATCAACTTCGACTTCCCCTACGAGGCCGAGGACTACGTGCATCGTATCGGCCGTACGGGTCGCGCGGGCAACACGGGCATCGCCATCTCCTTCGCGGACGAGGACGAGAGCTTCGCAATTCCCGAGATCGAGGAGTACATCAACGAGCCGCTCAAGTGCACGATGATTCAGGACGACGATCCGCTTCTCAAGGAATTGCCGCCGCGTCATTCGGAACTCGCCGAAGTCGATGAAGCCGCCAAGGCCGAAGTCGATGCGCGTGAAGCCGTGACGGAAGAGCAGAAGGCCGCTGCGGCCGCGCTCGTGGGTGGCATCGTGGTGAAGAATGCGGCTGGACAGGAAGGCCGCGTGGTCGTGCAGGAAGATCTGCCGCCGCGTCCGTTGCCGACGTTCGAAAACGCGCTCGAACCCAAGAAGGTCGTCGACGAGTCCAACGTGTATGCGAAACCCGTCGAGCAGAAGCAGCGCTTTGAAGAATGGGCACCGGCCCCCGCACCCGCGCCTGTGGCCGAACCGGCTCCCGCGCCTGTGGCTGAACCGGCTCCTGCGCCCGTTGCGGAACCCGTTCCCGCGCCTGCGGCCGAACCGGCTCCCGCGCCTGCGGCCGAACCGGCTCCTGCGCCTGCGGCCGAACCGGCTCCTGCGCCTGTGCCTGAAACGCCGGTTCCGCCGGCGCCTGAAGCATGATTCTGTTCCTGACACCTCCGTTTGTTCAGTTGAACACACCCTACCCCGCCACGCCTTCGCTGGTGGGGTTTCTTTCCGAGCGGGGGTATGACTGCACACAGCGCGATCTCTCGATCGAGGTCGCGCTGGAGGTGCTGCGACTCTCCGGCGACGACTTTACGGACGAGGCGATCGAGATCCTGCAGAATCGCCATCTCTCGGCAGAAGAGAAAGTCGAGACGACGGCGTATCTTGACGAACTGGCTCTCGGGATTCGCGATTCGGTCGATCCCGACTTCGGCTTTTCGCGCTATGCGGAGCGTCTGGGTGTCGCCGTGCCGGACTTCGGCAGCGTGCTGCGACGTCTGCGCCGGAGAAGTCTGGTCGATCGCATCCTGGAGGAAAAAGTCGCGGCCGTGCTGCGCGAGGTGCGACCGACGGTCGTGGGGGTGACGTGTCCGTTTCCGGGGACGCTCCTGGGCGCGTTTCGAATCGCGCAGACGATCAAGCGTCTCGATCCATCCGTTCAGACGGTTCTCGGCGGCGGTTATGTGAATACCGAGCTGCGCACGCTCGACGATGTGCGCGTGGGACGATTCTTCGACGCGGTCATGTACGATGAGGGCTATGCGCCCTGGCTCGAGTTCCTGCAGGCCCGCGATCCGGCGCCCATCCCGCCGTTCGTCAAGCCGTCCTATGCAGGACTCGACCTCTCGCTCTATATGGATCTGCCTGAATCGGAGAATCCGATGCATCGGCTGTGGTCCACGGGACGCTGGCTCAAGCTGCAGATGGCGCGTGGCTGCTATTGGCACAAGTGCGCGTTCTGCGATGTGTCGCTTGACTACATCAAGTGCTTCCAGATGCCCGAGGCGGCGACGATTGTCGATGCGATGCAGGCGCTCGTGCGGGAGACGGGATGTGCGCCCGATTTCCATTTCACGGACGAGGCCATGCCGCCGGCGCTGATTGCAAAGATGTGCCGCGAGATTCTCAAGCGGAAGTTCAAATGCCGCTGGTGGGGCAACGTGCGTTTCGATACGGCTTTCACGCCGACGCTTGCGCGCCTGATGGCGCGGGCGGGCTGCATTGCCGTGACGGGCGGACTCGAATGCGCGGTCGACCGTCTGTTGAAGCTGATGAACAAGGGCATCACGCTGGCATCCGCGCGTGCGGCGCTCACGGCGTTTCGCGAGGCGGGCATTCTGGTGCACGCCTACTTGATGTATGCGTTCCCGACCGAGACGGAACGGGAGGCGGTGGCGGCACTCGGACACGTTCGACGGTTCTTCCGGGAAGGGCTGATTCAAAGCGCCTTCTTTCATCGTTTCGCGCTCACGGTCCATTCGCCGATCGCCAAGGATCCGGCGCGTTTCGGCATTGAAATCGACACGTCGGCGCCGCGGCCGCGCGGGCGCACTTTCGCGGTGAACGAGATCCCGTTTCGTGAGCCGGGTGCGCCGGATTGGGACCGTCTTGGCAAAGCTCTCACGCTGGCCCTTTACAACTACATGCGCGGCGCCGGTCTTTCCAAGCCGCTTTCTTTCTGGTTTTCCGCTAGATAAAATCAAAACAGACGGTCTGAGCTTGCATATTGTCCGTCTTTTCTCTATAATATTGACGTAAGCGGGAGTCCGTCCTGCCGAACGAGATTGGAGGCGACCATGAGCGAAGAAGAAATCAAAGAGAATACGACAACGACATCCCTCGTTGACGACGAGACTGAGGAGGCTGGAACCGAGATTCGTGATACGGATATCGTGTTCGACTGCCCCCATTGCGGTCACAACCTGGCCATCGACTATCGTGGCGCGGGTCTTCAGATCGCGTGTGTGAATTGCGGTGAAAGCGTGCTGGTGCCGATTCCGGACGGGATGAAGATCGACGATCTGGATATCGAGCCGGGCGAAATCCTTAAGCAGCTTTTCGCGACGCGTCGCAACCTTCAGCGGACGGAACGCCGTGTTGAGAATCTTGAGCAGGAGCTGGGCAAGATGCGCGTTCGCCGTGATACGCTGCAGGCGCTGCTGGAATTCTCCAAGGTTCAGATCGCTGAATTGAAGGGACTTTTCCTCAAGCAGCTGGACGAGCAGGGGAAGACGCGTTCGCTCATCGAACGGTTGACGGCGGACTTGGAGACAGGGCTTGAAGAAGAAGCGGCGCTCAAGGCCGAATTGACGACTGGAGAGGGTGGCGCGTCGGATAAATGAGCTCGTGTTTTCATTCCTATTTCGTGAATGCGCTTACGTTTTCACGAGTGCCGCTGATTTTCGCGTTTATGATCTGTGCGGTGCTGGCGCATCACTGTAATCATGCGGGTTTTGCCGTGGCGGCATGTGTCCTGTTGTCCCTCGCGGGGTTCTCGGACCTTTTCGACGGCAAGCTCGCGCGCAAATGGCAGGTGGTTTCCACGTTCGGCAAGCTTGCGGATCCCTTGATGGACAAGGTGTTCTTCATTGTGAGTTTTCCGACGCTGCTCTGGCTCATTGGCGCGCAGGGGGATAATCCGGTACATGCCGGCGTGATGCTGGCCTTTACGGTGCTCTACATCCTGCGCGACCAGTGGGTGACATTCCTGCGTGCAATCGCCTCGAGCTACCATGCGGACGTGAGCGCGATGTGGCTGGGCAAGGTGCGTACGGCGCTATCCTTCCCGGCGGCGGGTTACATCTATCTTTACTTGGCGTTCCGCAAGTTCCTGCCGCAGCTGTGCGGGTGTGCGACTTCGGCGGCATCCGTGGATGCCGGGTTCTTGTGGAGCGTTTATGCGATTGAGGCGTTTCTCATTGGCCTCAACATCTATTCGTGTGCGGTTTACACGAAAGTCTATTGGCCCTATATGGTTCGGGCAATTGGCGCGAAGTGAGTTGTTTTGTCCGTACGAGTGCGTGCGGACGCGTGAAGGAGTCAGACGATGATGCGGAAAAATCTTGCGTTGTTCAGTTGTGCGGTTTGCGTAGGTGCGGTCGTGGGCGCAGAGGCGCCGAAGGTGGAGAATAAAACGGACGTGAGCCCGAAAGCCTACGAGGGGCGTCCGCAATGGAACAATCCCTATGTGACGCAGGAGAATCGTCTGCCCGCGCGGACGCTGCTGGCGCCGTGTGCGAGCGAAGCGGAGGCGCGTGCCGTGGCCGAGTTGAAGCAGGACCGCCTCACGGCCACGTACGTCCAGTCGCTGAACGGTACCTGGAAATTCGCCTGGTCGAAGGATCCGTCCGTGCGCCCCGTCGATTTCTACAAGCCAGGCTTCGATGTCTCGATGTGGAAGGATCTCACGGTGCCGGGTTGCTGGCAGCTGTCGGGCGTCTACGATCCGGTACTGTATTCGAACATCACGTATCCGCATGCGGCGACGCCGTCGGATATCATGAGCGATCCGCCGAAGAATTTTTCGTCCTTCATCTGTCGGAACCCGGTGGGGTCCTACCGTCGTTCGTTCACGACGCCGCGCGCCTGGCAGGATCGTCGCGTGACGTTGCGTTTCGGCGGTTTCTCGAGCGGCATCCTCGTGTGGGTGAACGGTAAGAAGGTCGGCTATGCGCAAGACGGGCGCCTGGCGAGCGAGTTCGACGTGACTGACTTCCTGATGCCCGCCGGCAAGCCGAACGTGCTGGCCGTCGAGGTCTATCGCTTTACGGACGGTTCATTCCTCGAGGATCAGGATTTCTGGCGTTTTTCGGGACTCTTCCGTGATGTGTCGCTTGTCGCCGAACAGAAGGACGGTCTGCGCGATCTGACGGTGACGACGACGCTTTCCGCCGACTACAAGTCCGCGACGCTGACGGTGGCGCAGGCTGTCGACGGCGCGACGTTGTACGACCCTGCGGGCAAGCCCGTGCCGGGCGCGTGGAAGAACGGCCAGCTGACGGTTGCCGCGCCGCGTCTCTGGAGCGCCGAAAAGCCGGATCTCTACACGCTCGTCGTCAACAAGGGCGGCGATTACTTCGGCCAGGCCGTTGGTTTCCGCGATGTCAAGATCGAGAACGCGGTGCTGAAGGTCAATGGCCGCCGCATTCGCATCAAGGGAACGGACCGCCACGAGATGTCGCCTGAGACGGGGTACACGGTGACGCGCGCGGATATGGAACGCGACATCTGGCTGATGAAGTCGTTGAACCTCAATGCGGTGCGTACGTCGCATTATCCGAACGATCCGATGTGGTATGACCTGTGCGATCGTCTCGGCATCTATGTGCTGTGCGAAGCGAACATCGAATCGCACGGCATGGGCTATGGCGACAAGTCGCTCGCGCATCGTGCCGACTACAAGGCCGCGCACATTGAACGTGCGGTGCGGATGATCCAGACGCATCGCAACCACGCGTCCATCATCGGCTGGTCGATGGGCAATGAGGCGGGCTTCGGCGAGAACTTCAAGGCCGAGTTCAAGGCGATGAAGGAATTGGATACGACGCGTCCGATCCAGTACGAACGGGCGCCGTGGGATGCCGCCGAGTCTGAAATCGTCTGCCCGATGTACGCGCGCGCGGCGAAGAGCGAAGAGTATGTGAAGAACAATCCGAAGAAGCCGTTCATCCTCTGCGAATATTCGCACGCGATGGGCAACTCCAACGGCAGCATTCAGGACTACTGGGACGTCGTGAAGAAATATCCGTCCGCGCAGGGCGGTTTCATCTGGGATTTCGTCGACCAGGCCGTGTGGAGCCGTTCCTTCAACAATCCGGAACACGGACGCTGCGGCGAGCGCGAACTCGACAAGGTCGCGTTCCTGGCCTATGGCGGCGACTTCGGCGACAAGCCGAACGACGACAACTTCAACTGCAATGGGTTTGTGGATGCGTTGCGCAATCCGCATCCGGGTGCGCTGGAGATCAAGCATGCATATCGTAACGTGATGGCGGAGTCGTTCGATTTCGCGACGGGCGTTCTGCGCGTGCACAACGATTTCGTCTTCACGCGTCTAACGAACCTGAAGGCCAAGTGGGAGTCGTTTGCGGGATCGCAGCGTCTCGGTGGCGGTGACTTCACCGTGACGGCCGAGCCGGATACGACGGTCGAGGTGAAGCTCGGCAAGGTGCCGGTGGCGCCGAATGCGAAGACGCATCTCGTCGTGCGTTTCTTCGAGGGCGTGCGTGAAATCGCCTGCGACCAGTTTGCGACGGGGTCCGATCAGCCGGCGGCCGCGACGAAGGGCGCGTGCACCTGGCAGGTGGAAGAATCCGCGGCATTTGTGAAGGTGAAGGGTGCGGCACTGACGGCGATCTTCAATTCGAAGATGGGAACGCTCGTTTCGCTGGAGGATGCAAAGGGACAGAAGAAGATCGCTTCTGCGGTGTATCCTGAGTTCTGGCGTGCGCCGATCGACAACGATCGGGGCAATAAGTTCGACAAGCGCTGCGGTGTGTGGCGTACGGCGGGTCGCAAGGCGAAGTGCACGTCCTTCAAGGTCGAGCAGACGCAGAAGGGCGGTTGTGTGGTGAAGGCGGTGTTCGACGTGCCGGCGGGTGCGTCGAAGGCGGAGTTCACCTGGACCTTTGCGCCGGGTGCGACCAGCGTGGCGATGAGCGAGGTGTTCACAGCGGCGAAGGGACAGCCCGAGTTGCCGCGTGTGGGCGTGACGTTCACGGTGCCGGATCGGTTCCGTCAGGTGCAGTGGGCGGGATTCGGTCCGCACGAAAACTATTGCGACCGTGCGACGAGTGCGATGTATGGCTTGTGGACGGCGAATGTCGGTCTCGAGCGTGGCATTGCGCCGGTGAACCACCGGACGATCCGGTTCGATCCGAACCGTCTCAATCCCGACAACTACATCGAGCCGGGCGAACAGGGCCATCGCGGCGGTTGCACGTCGTTCAAGATCGGTACCTTGTCGGTGCGTGGAACCGATTTCGGCTTCAACGCCTGGCCGTATGCGCAGGCTTCGCTGGAGAAGGCGAAGCACATGTACGACCTGAAGGAAGAAGGGGCCGTGACGGTGGTGATCGACGCCGTGCAGATGGGTGTCGGCGGCGACAACAGCTGGGGGGCTCGTCCGCACCCGCCGTATGAACCTGCGGCTGGCAAGACGTATCGTCTGGATCTCGTGTTCGACTGATTCGACGGGTCTGGCGTGACGCGATGAACGCGCTTCAGAAAGCGTCGGCATGGCTGGCCAAGGAAACGCCGTGGTTTATCACGGCGGTCGCCGTGCTGACGTTCTTTTTGCCGGATGTCTTCGGCTGGGTGAGAGGGTCGGTGCAGACGGCGATACTCGGTGTCATCATGCTCACGATGGGAATGACGCTGACGGCGGAGGACTTTAAAATCCTCGCGTCGCGTCCTTTGGATATCGCCATCGGTTCGCTCGCGCAATTTGCGCTGATGCCGCTGATCGCCTTTGGAATCACGCATGCGCTGAACCTGCCGCGAGGCGTTGCGGTGGGATTGATTCTGGTGGGATGCTGTCCGGGGGGCGTGTCGTCCAACATCATGAGTTTTCTCTGTAAGGGCGATGTCGCGTTTTCTGTCGGCATCACCACGCTTTCGACGCTGTGCGCCCCGATCACGACGCCGCTTCTGATGTTGTGGCTGGCGGGCGAGATGGTGGATATCGACGCGGTGGGCATGTTCAAGAGCGTCCTCCTCGTGACATTGATCCCTGTGGGACTCGGCTTTCTTTTCAATCGGTTCTGCGGTCAGCGTGCGACTTATCGCGAGGCGATGAAAGTGATGCCAGGTGTTGCGGTACTGGGTCTTGCCTGCATCGTCGGCGGTGTCGTGTCGGCGCAGGGGAAGAACATCGTGCAGTCGGGGGTATTGATTTTCGTCGGGGTGTTGCTGCATAATTCGCTTGGCTATGCATTCGGGTATCTGACGGGTGTCGTCGCCCGCTTCACGCGTCCCAAGAAGCGGACGATTGCGATCGAAGTCGGCATGCAGAATGCGGGGCTGGCGACAGTTCTGGCGACGAAGCATTTCCCGGCATTGCCTGAAGCCGTGGTGGCATCGGCGGTCTCCTGTATCTGGCATTCGATTTCCGGCGCCCTGCTCGCCGGACTCTTCAATGCCCTCGACCGTCTTTTCAAGAACGACAAGTGATCCGCGAGGCTCCAGCCTAAACGCTGTGTTATTACTTTCAAGGCTTCAGTATGGGTCATCCTTCGCTCTTCTAGCCTTTTGAAGTACGCAGATGCCTTCGGCATACGCGGTTTTGGCGAAATCCGATCCGGCTACGACGCCCGCGCCGTAGGCAATCTCATGGCAGTGATTGACAGTCCGTTTGCGCGCGGGCTACGCCGGAACCGGATTTCGCCAAGATGTGCGTGTCGTATCCCTTAAGAGTCACGCGACAGGTTCCCCACGCTTATACCCGAGGAGCAAAAAATTTTTAAGAGGGATTGACAGACTGATTTCTGTTGTGCTATAATAATCGCGTGCTTACAAAAAAAGGACCTTGGGTGAG
>JAZUGW010000380.1:0-9397 GCA_045641465.1 Kiritimatiellia bacterium
AAGAAACAAAGGTATTTCCTTCTGTCGACGATGGTCCATGGAGAGGCAAGGGATTTGTACCCTGGGAGCGGCTGACGAAAGGGGAGGTCGAAACGATCAAATCCTCAATCCATAAACGAGGAACATGTGAGATTTGAACCGTAGTGATTTGATGGGGACAGTCCCCACGAGATTCCGCCTTTACATTGGTCGGTTGCAATGCTATAATGACCACCGTGACAGGAATGGTTTCAATCGTTGTCGGCATCGCGGGCGCGCGGGTCGCCTGGTGGGTTCCGACGAACCATTCCAAGGTACTGAGAAACGGAGATTTCAAGATGCGGACCATGTTGAACGTTGCGGGCCGGGGAATTGCCCTTGCGCTGAGTCTGCTCCTCGCCGGGGGCGCGGGGGCGGTCGAGGGACATCCCTATCGGGTGATTGCGGCCGAACAGAAGGAGCATCGGCTGGTGATGCTCGAGCCGGTTGCGGGCGAGGATCCGACGACGGAATCGGCGATCGTCTGGGAGTGGCGTCCGGAGAAGGATCCCGGGATCCCGGCGGCGGCGCGCAAGACGTTCAGCAATCCGGACGAATGCAAAGTGCTCGGCAATCTCATTTTCATGACGGCCTCGGGCGGCGGATTCGCGGCGATCGATCGCACGACGAAGCGGACGGTGTTCTATGGATTCGCGGGCGGGAATCCCCATTCGATCGAGCGCCTGCCGGATGGACGCGTGGTCGTCGCCTCTTCGGAGGGGAACCGACTCACGCTTTTCGATGTGGCGGCGCATCCCTTCGAGCCGAAGGCGCAGCCGCAGAAGGTCTATCGGCTCAATGGCGCGCATGGCGTATTTTGGGATCGCGAACGGAACTGCCTGTGGGCGCTCGGCGGTCATGCGCTTGAAAGATTCGCCTATGATCCCACGGCGATGGAGCTCAAGCGGGAGAAGGCGTGGTGCCTCAAGGATGCAGGACTGCTGTCGGGACACGACCTCGTGCCTGCACCGGGCGATGCCGCTCATCGGCGGTGCCTCGTGGCGACGGCGCACGAGGGATACGTGTGGTTCTCGATCGATGCGCGTACGGAGGGTTTCAAGGATGTCGTTCCCGTTCGGGACGTGAAGAGCATCTCGTTCCTGCCGAACGAAAAGGGCGAGGTGGGGCAAACGCTGCGGCTCTCTCCCAAGGTGCAGTGGTGGACGGACACCTTCAGCGCAACGGGTCCCTCCGGCCCCCAGCGCTACCATTTGAAAGACGCGCGCTTCTACAAGGCCCGTTATCTCAAATGATTTGGTAGACTATCGACGAAGGAGAGAAGAGGTGCCATGCGGTTGTTTGGCAAGAGGAACCGTGGAATGGCCTACCAAAGGAGTACAAGCGGGTATGAAGTCCTGTGTCGACAATAAGGTTTTAGGTTTCCAGCAGAATCTCATTGCTGCGTGGACCGACTATGTGGCGGGCCGGATCGATGCGAAGGCGCTGAAGGGTGCCTCTGCGGGCTTTGGCATCTATCAACAGCGCAACGGCGCGACGATGATGCGCATCCGCCGCGTGGGCGGCACGATCACGACGCGCGACCTGCGCACGGCAGCTTCTCTCCTGCGCACGTACGGGGGCGACTTCGCGCACCTCACGACGCGCCAGGACATCCAGCTGCACGGGATCCCTGCCGGCCAGGTGACGGCGGCGCTCGCGGCCTGCGAAGCGAATGCGTTTCCGTTCCGCGGCGGCGGGGGCGATACGTTTCGCAATACGCTCGTGAGCGCGTATTCGGGTCTGCATGCGGATTCCGCGTTCGACGTTCTGCCATACGCCGAAGCGCTCTCGCGGGCGTTCTATTCCTACGACCTGGCGTACGGACTGCCCCGCAAGCTCAAGATCGCGTTCGCGGATCGTCCGTCGGCGGCGTATCTCGCCCAGACGAACGACCTCGGCTTCGTCGCGAAGATCGTCGACGGCGCGCGCGTGTTCGAGACGTATGTCGGCGGCGGCATCGGCTTTCAGCCGCGTGTGGGACTCAAGCTCTTCGACGCGCTGCCGGCGGAAGATTGCATCCGCGTGGCGATGGCGCTCACGGAACTCTTCAACGAGAAGGGCTGCCGTACGAATCGGTCGCACGCGCGCATCCGGTTCCTGCGGGAGGATCTCGGCGACGCCGAATTCGTCCAGGCCTTGACGGCAAAGCTGGCCCTGCTTCCGGCCGAGGCGCCGCGTGCGGAGGTGGCGGCGGACGCCCGGCGTGAACTCCCCGTGACGGCGTTCCCCGCGAATGACCGGCCGGGCGAAGGGTTCGAGACGTGGTCGCAGCTGGCGGTGACGCCGCTCGCGGGCGGACGCGTCGCGGTGCGCATCTTCGTCCCGTTCGGCGATTTCACGGCGGAACAGCTGGAGGCTTTCGCCGACGCGATGGAGGCGAACGGCGCGGTGCAGTTCCAGGGACTCGACTCGGGCGACCTTGGGCTTGTCGTGCCGTACGATCAGCTCGCCGGCGTCTACAATGTGCTGGCGGGATTGAAGCAGGATTTCGTCGTACGGAGTTTCGTCGGCAACATCCGCACGTGTGTCGGCTGTCGCGTCTGCACGAGCGGCGTCACCGATGCGCCGGCGATCGGACGCGCCGTCGCCGAACATTTCGACCGGCGGATTCGTCCGCTCGATACGCCGCAGAAGGTTGCGCTGGCGAAACTGCTGCTGAATGAAGTGCGCATCAGCGGGTGTCCCAATTCCTGCACGGCGCATCCGCTCGCGCGGTTTGGCTTTGCCGGACGCAAATCGGCGGGCGCCGATGCCGAGACGGCATTCACCGCCGGCGCGACGAACCCCGTGCGGTTGGGGGAGCCTGATAGGGCCGTGCCGCCGATTCCGGCGGACGCGGTGCCGTCCCATTTGGAACACGTTCTTTTGTCCGTTGTCAAATGAAAGCGAGAGATGTGAAGATGAGTGATCAAAAGCAGGCAAGTGACATCGTCGTGGCCGAGAGATTCAGCGGACGCGACCTCTTCAAAAAGGAAGACTGGCTTTCCATCTGGATTGCCTTCATCCTCACGGCGGTTGCGGCGGTCGGGGTGATCACGGGCGGGTTCGACTTCTCGGGCGCGAAGTTCGCGACGTGGGGATTCTCCGCCGCGGAGTTTTCCGACCCGTCGAAGGTGAAGGGACTCTTCGGCATTTTCAACGCGGCGTTGTGGTCCAAGCTCGGACTCACCTTCGGGGCCTTTGCGCTGCTCTATGCGATCGGCAACAAGCTCGAAGGCAAGAACCCGTTCAAGTTCCTCGGGGCGTTTGCCGGCTTGTTTGCGCTCGTGACGGTCGTGCGCATTCTTTCGGCTGAGGCGACGTTCAAGCATTATCTCGAGTTCGCCTTCTGGGCGCTCATCCTGGGATTGTTCATCAGCAATGTGGTCAAAACGCCGACGTGGCTCAAGCCCGCTGTCCGAACCGAGTTCTACATCAAGACGGGACTCGTTCTCCTCGGCGCGCAGGTGCTCTTCTCGAACATCCAGAAGTTCGGCCTCTACGGCCTCGGCATCGCCTGGGGCGTGACGCCGATCGTGATCCTCTTCATGTGGTGGTACGGAACGAAGCGGCTCAAGATCACGAACAAGCCGCTCGTCATCACGATTGCGGCGGCGACCTCGGTATGCGGCACTTCGGCGGCGATTGCGGCGGCAGCGGCGGCGAAGGGGCGCAAGACGGATCTTGCGTTCGCGGTGGGCACGTCGCTCGTCTTCACGGTCCTCATGATGGTGGGCATGCCGCTCTTCATCAAGGCGGTGGGGATGAACGAGATGATCGGCGGCGCGTGGATCGGCGGCACGGTCGATTCGACAGGGGCGGTGGTGCTCGCGGGCCAGGCGCTGGGCGACCTGGGCGGACAAGTCGCGGCGCTCGTGAAAATGATTCAGAACATCCTCATCGGCTTCATCGCGCTCGGTATTGCGATTTTCTTCACGACGAAAGTCGATCCGGCGGCGCGGACGGACGGCAAGGTCGGCGTGGGTGAAATCTGGCAGCGTTTCCCGAAGTTCATTCTCGGTTTCCTTTTTGCGTCGATGTTCTTCTCGTTCTTCATGCAGCCGCATTTCGGCGTCGATACAACGAACGCCGTCATCAAGCATTTGAAGGAGTTCCAGAACTGGGCGTTTGCGCTCGCGTTTACGTCCATCGGCCTAGAGACGAACTTCAAGGAACTCGGCGCGCAGGTGCAGGGCGGCAAACCGTTCCGTCTCTACATCGTGGGCCAGATCTTCAATCTGATTCTCACCTTTGCCGTTGTGTGGGTGCTCCTCTGCGGCAAGTTCTTCCCGATACCGACCATCCAGAGCTAGAGAGATTAAAGATTAAAGATTAAAGATTAAAAGTTAAAGGTTAGGGGTTGTAGGTTAAAGGGGTATAGGGGTGAAGGGGTAAAGAGTTGAAGGTTAAAGGTTGAAGGGGTGAGAGGAAAATGAAAGGGTGGATGGTTGCGGGGATTATGGGGGTGGCGGTGGTGACGGCCGTTGTGCTGATGTGCGGGCAATATGGGATGATTCCCGGCCTGGACTTCGGCTGCGGCCAGTACTACTACACCGACATCCCCGACTGGCAGAAGTATTTCTCTGTCAAAGGGGTGGTGGATCATTGTCCCCGCTGGGTCTACTTCGTGTTGTTCTTCCTGTGGGGATATGCGATGTACCGCATCTGGGTCTGGCTCGACTCGCATTGACCGAGGTGGCGTTGCAGTGCGGATCTTGTCGTAAAAACAGTATTCGCCAATGACAATTTTGTCAGTCAGGGCTGTTTCCGTTCTTGCACTTTTCCGCTTTCTGTGCGATAATCGTCTTCTTAACCGGAAGGAAGGTATCGATGAAGACAATTGAAGGAAATCTGACTGCGAAAGGGTTGCGGCTGGCGTTGGTGGCGAGCCGTTTCAATTCCTTTCTCGTCGAACAGCTGGTGAAGGGTGCGGTCGACGTGTTTACGCGCCTGGGCGGCGACGAGAAGAATCTCGTGCTCGTGCGCGTGCCGGGTGCCTATGAGATTCCGGTGACGGCGAAAAAGCTCGCGGCCGGCGGTAAGTTCGACGCCGTGGTGGGGCTTGGCGCGGTGGTGCAGGGAGCGACGGCGCATGCGGGGCTCATCTGCGAGACGACGGCACGCGCGTTCAACCAGATTTCGCTTGAGACGGGCGTGCCGGTGACGGATGGCGTGGTGAGCGCCGAGAATCTTGAGCAGGCGATCGAGCGCTGCGGCACGAAGCAGGGCAACAAAGGCGCGGCGGCGACGCAGGCGGCAATCGGGCTCGCGAACGTGCTGGGGCAGATCTAAGGAAGAAAAATCTCCGCTTGTTCCGCTTCGCTCACGCGCTCCGATTTTTCAATTCGATTCCAGAGAAAGGGTTCCGCTGGGTTCACGCGCTCCGATTTTTCAATTCGATTCCGAAGAAAGGGTTCCGCTGGGTTCACGCGCTCCGATTTTTCAATTCGATTCCAAAGAAAGGGTTCCGCTGGGTTCACGCGCTCCGATTTTTCAAGTTTCTAAATTCTGAATAAAGAAAGGTAGATGAAATGGCTAAAAAAATCAAGAAAGTGGCTTTTCTCACGGCAGGTGGTCTCGCGCCCTGCCTGAGTTCCTCGATCGGTTTCCTCATCGACGAGTACACGAAGAAGGCGCCGGAAGTCGAACTGATCGGCTACATCAACGGCTACAAGGGTCTGTTGCTGGGCGAGTCGATCAAGGTGACGCCGGCGGTGCGCAAGCAGGCGCTCGTTCTGACGCGCCATGGCGGCAGCCCGATCGGCAACAGCCGCGTGAAGCTCACGAACGTGAAGGACTGCGTGAAGCGCGGTCTTGTCAAGGAAGGCGAGGATCCGCTCAAGGTTGCGGCCGACCAGCTCGTGAAGGACGGCGTCGACGTGCTGCACACGATTGGCGGCGACGACACGAACACGACGGCGGCGGACCTCGCGGCCTATCTCGCCGAGAACAACTATGCGCTCACGGTGGTGGGCCTGCCGAAGACGATCGACAACGACGTCTATCCGATCAAGCAGTCGCTCGGCGCCTTCACGGCGGCGGAAGAGGGTGCGAAGTTCTTCGCCAACGTGGTGAAGGAAAACAGCGCGAATCCGCGTGCGCTCATCATTCACGAAGTCATGGGCCGCAACTGCGGCTGGCTGACGGCGTTCACGGCGATTGCGTACCACAAGATGCTCGCCCGCCGCATCAAGTTCCTGCCGGAATTCGGTTTGACGCGCGGTCGTCAGGATGTCCACGCGGTGTATGTGCCGGAGGCGAAGATCGACTTCGACAAGGAAGCGGAACGTCTGCGCAAGGTGATGGACGAGCATGACTGCGTGAACATCTTCGTGTCGGAAGGCGCGTGCGTCAAGCAGATCATCGCCGAGAAGCGGAAAGCCGGCGAAGAGGTGCCGATGGATGCGTTCGGCCATCCGCGGTTGGACAGCGTCAATGTGGGCGAGTGGTTCAAGAGCCAGTTCGCGAAGCGTTTGGGCGCGGAGAAGGCGAGCGTCTTCAAGAGCGGCTATTTCGCCCGTGCGGCGGCGCCGAACAAGAAGGACCTCCGTCTGATCCAGCAGTGCGCCGTGAAGGCGGTCGAGTGCGCGCTGGCGGGAATCGGCGGCGTGATCGGCAAGGATGAAGACAACCGCAACGAGCTGCGTGCGTGCGAATTTTCGCGCATCAAGGGCGGCAAGCCCTTCAATGTGCGCAACAGCCGCTTCCGCAAGCTGCTCGACGACATCGGGCAGGCTCGCCCGCGCAAGACGCGCGTGGTGAAGAAGTAAGAGACGCGGATCTCAACAGAACAATCTCGTCTTTTGTCCTATTGGGGAAAGAACAAGAACATGGCAGAAGAAAAAAAGAAACTGGTTCGCGGTGTGGTCGTGGAATTCGACTTCACGGCGATTGACGGCGCTCAGATCCTTTTCGACACCGCGAAGAAGGTGTTGAAGGCGGCGGGCGTGAATCTCACCATCAAGCTCGAGGCGATGCGCCTCGTGGGTGGGAACTATCAGGGCGGTCTCAAGGAACTCTTCGAGTCCCTCGAGGTGCAGGCGGATGCCGCGCAGGTCGCGCAGGAACTCGCCGAGGCCTTCAAGGCGGCGCTGAACGAAAAGGCCGTGGCGGCCGTGACGCCTGAATTCAAGGCGTTCGTCAAGGCGCTGACAGACAAGGGCCTGAAGGTGGTCATTGCCACGCGTTCGGATCTTGAGCAGCTCAAGCCGGCGTTTGCCGAATTCGATCCTGAACTCGTGACGATGTATCAGGAAATCGCGAGCACCTACGGCAACTGCAAGTGGGATGCCTGGCGTCGTGCCTGCAACCAGAACGGCCTGGTGGACATGCTCACGGCGGCGGTGACGGGTTCGGGCAAGGGCGTGAAGAGCGCCCTCGTGGCGGGTTTGAGCGCGCTGGCGATCGTGCACGACCACGTAGGCTACCAGGACTTCGGCGGCGCCGATGCGGTGGTGGACGCGTTCGATCCGAAGCTGGCGGACGTCATCGCTCAGATGCTGCACATGTGAATGGAAATTAAAGGGTTAAAGGTTAAAGATTAAAGATTGCTGATTACCGATTAAAGAAGTCTGTGGTCCGGGCTTCATAAAGCTACCGGGCCGAAGGATCTTCACCAAGAAGGCACAACCCTTTAATTTTTAATTTTTAACTTTTAACCTTTAACTTTTCAATCTTGACATGACTGGCATTGAAAGACTCCACGAGATCATGACCCGTCTTCGGGATCCGGAGACGGGCTGTCCGTGGGACCGCGTTCAGACGCTGTCGACGCTCAAGCCGTGTGTCTTGGAAGAGACGTACGAGCTGCTGGCGGCGATGGATCGTCCGGACGACAAGGCGAACTACGTGGAGGAGCTCGGCGACGTGCTCCTCCAGGTGATGTTCCAATGCGTGATGGCCGAGCAGGCGGGGAGTTTTTCGTTCGACGACGTGGCGAACGGCATTTCCGACAAGCTCGTGCGGCGGCATCCGCATGTCTTTGGCGACGTGGTGGCGAACGATCCCGCGACGGTGCTGAAGAACTGGGAGCAGATCAAGCAGCAGGAGCACAAGAAGGAAACGCGGCACAGTGCGCTCGATGGCGTACCGTCCACGTTGCCGGGGCTTCTGAAGGCGCAGCGCACGCAGGAAAAGGCGGCGCGTGTAGGCTTCGACTGGCAGGACGCGAAGGGACCGTTGAAGAAGATCCGCGAAGAGCTCGCGGAACTTGAAGAGGCGGTGGCGGCACGGGCCGACGAAGCGGCGGCGAGCGACAATCCGGACAAGATGGGTCCGGCCTACGAGCACATGAAGGAAGAGCTTGGCGACCTGCTCTTCTCGGTGACCAATCTGGCGCGTCATATCAAGGCCGACAGCGAGTCGGCGCTTGAAGGGGCGACGGCGAAGTTCGCGCGGCGTTTCCGCGCGGTCGAGGCGGCGGCGAAGGCTGCCGGACGCGACCTCAAGACGATGACGCTGGATGAGATGGACGCCTTGTGGGAGGCTGCGAAGGCGGCCTCGGCCCCTGCGCGTTGAGACGGTCGTCAAAAAAAGAAAAGAGATTTCAAATGAAGTGGACGAAGTTGATGATTCAGACGCTCCGGGAAGACCCGGGGGATGCGGAAATCGATTCGCATAAGCTGCTCGTGCGGGCCTCGCTCGTGAAGAAAGTCGCGGGCGGACTTTTCAGCTACCTGCCGCTGGGCATGCGCTCGCTGAACAAGGTGGCGAAGATCGTGCACGAGGAGATGGACAAGGCGGGGGCGCAGGAAATCGTGATGCCGATCCTGCAGCCGGCCGAGCTGTGGAAGACGAGCGGACGCTGGGAGTCGATGGGCCCGGGGATGTTCCGCCTTGAAGACCGCGGCCAGCACGCGTATGCGCTGAGTCCGACGGCCGAAGAGATGGTGACGGAACTCGCGAAGAACGTGATCAGTTCCTATCGCCAGCTGCCGGTCACGCTGTATCAGATCCAGTGGAAGTTCCGCGACGAGATCCGTCCGCGCTTCGGACTGATGCGCTCGAAGGAATTCCTGATGAAGGACGCCTACTCCTTCGACACCTCGCTCGAGGCGGCGGACGCGAGCTACATGGCGATGTTCAACGCGTACAAGCGCGTGTTCGCGCGGTGCGGTCTGAAGGCGTATCCGGTGGAAGCCGACACGGGCGACATCGGCGGCAAGTTCTCGCACGAGTTCCACGTGCTGGCGGATGGGGGTGAACACGGCATCTCCTTCTGCGACGGGTGCGGCTATGCGGCCAACCTCGAGAAGGCGGAACGCAAGGTGCCGGCGCGCGACGACGCGGCGTGTGCCGCGGCGGAAGAGGTGCACACGCCGGGCGCGAACACGATCGAGCAGGTGTCTGCGTTCATGGGCGTGCCGGGAAGCGCGTTCGTGAAGTCGCTCATCTACGCGGC
>JAZUGW010000381.1:0-18993 GCA_045641465.1 Kiritimatiellia bacterium
TTTCCTGCTGTGTACCACAATTGGAACAACCGCTAAACACAAGGTCCATGCCAACCAACATGGCGCATACTGCCAATGACAATCTCATTACCGCCTCCTACTTCGTTCCTGCCGAGCACGATCCCTAACATCTTTTCCGACACAAGACATAAATTTCCGCGATCCCGCAGGCGACATACGCGGGAGAACTTCCCGCAGGGACGTCTGGATAGACCCCGCAGCCGTACACGCCCCAGGCCGACACCCGAGCGGGGGCATGGCCGCCGCGTGATTGGGATTTTGGAATCCGACTGACAATCGTCCAATCACAGGGACTATCTCCAGATTATCCGACAAAACCACAATCACAAATCAAAAAAACGAGGATCCTGCCATCCATTCCCTCTCCTGGCCCGATCATTCCTTAACTGGAAATCTTCAGGGAGCCTCACGGTTAACCTGACACGCGTCTGCCGATCGCCAATCGAGTCCACGGACAGTTCCGCCTCAATCTCGTCAACTCGCTCAAATCTATAACATCTTTCAGAAGAAGATATCTGATCGACCCTCCCTCCAAAAAATCCAGCGGAAGTAAGGTCTCGCGACCAGATTTTCCCAACGATTCGATCCTCGTCTTCGCCCGCCGACACGAAACGCTGCAACTCAAAAGAAATCATTCGCCCAGAATCCTTTTCAAAACTTCTTGAGATCTCGGAAAATGTCGAATGTTCAATTTTGAGAGGCCTTCTATCCCTCCAACGAGGTGTAGAACATCTTGCCCCGCCGGCCATCACCACCGTCCTGTCCTCTATCAGTTGTAATAAGTCCGGCATCTTAGAAGTAAGATCAAGGCCAAACAGGTAGTCAGGGAACTTTTCTGCACAGCCCTCCTTCGACATCATGGCCCGTATCGCTGCGGACATTCTGCACTCCGCTACAAGCGTACTATTAGAGCAACCTTCTTGCCGAACAGTCGCCACAAAACCATCTTTGTTGAAAATATACATTTGCGCCCCACTGGTCGGACCAGCCTTCCCGAAAACCACAGCCGTTCGACCGCGACCCGCACACAGGATCTGCAGAACGTCCTCATTCAGCGACCGCCATTCCAAGGTCGCGTTTGTTTTCAACAGCTTGACACACCCTTCTTTCACTAATTCTGAACCCGCAACTTCACAATGTGTGAAGAACTTATTTGAAATCCCCTGGCGACCTGTCACGTTTTCAACAACAACCCCCTGTCGATTCAAATATGACAACAGAGAAGGAAACACTTGACAGTCGGCATCGCATCTTCCGGTGAAAGAAATGACAACGTATAGAGAGAAGACCGCCACACATCTCTTCCTCAACATACGACAAAGGTGAGACGACCGTCTCGGCTTCGCCGACACGCCATTTTCCTCGTCAAACCATATGTGCGGATCTCCCGCATACGACTTCCCCTCAAATGTTTTACTTACCATAGTAGACACCTCCTTTTCGATTCAATCCTAGTATGAGCTTTAAACCTATAGCTGGTTATCACCTATTCACGCACCAGTGACACTTGCTCAGTGATATGATTTGGCTTCAGCCGTGTATGCGCAGTCGGCTCATAAGTATATCCTAGAAAAATCCTGGCGTCGGGCTTAGCCCGCCCGCCGAGATACTTGCCCGCGAGCAGGCCGTGTTTCGTGTAGACGTAGTCGATGGGCGAACCGTCGACCAGCTGGCGCGAAACCCTGCCCTTGATGTCGTAGTAGTACTTCACCGATGTCCCGAACGACGAGATCTCGACGAGGCGACCGTACTTGTCGTAGCTGCGCCGCTCCTCCACCGTCTCACCGGCCGACGTACGCACCTTGCGCGAGGTGCGGTTGCCGTAGGCGTCGTAGGCGTAGGCCGTGCGGGCGCTGGCGACGTTCGTCATGTCGAGGGGGATGAGGCGCGAAGACGACATGAGACGGCCGTCGTCGTCATAGTCCCAGGTCGTCGTCGAGCCGTCGGGACGGGTCTTCAACACCCTGTGGCAACAGTCCCACGCCTCGGCCGTCGTTTCGCCGGCGAGGTTCTCGGTGCGGATGCGCCTTCCTGTGGAATCGTACGTCATGATCTCCCGCGAGACAGTATACCACATCCCGCAGATGAACGCATCCGTTTTCTGCACCTGGATCTCGCGCCGCATCTGGAAACTTCACAGTTTCAAAATTCAAAACTTCCGCCTGAGGCCTCCTCGCCCTCACCGTTTTTTGGTATACTAGTATCATGTTTATTCGTCCTGTCATTCAAACCCTCTTGTTCGCCTGCGTGTACGCATTCGCGGCGAGCGGTGCAACGACTTCGCGGGTGCAATACGCCCAGCCGGGCTACCTCTTTGGCGTCTACGACACCGTTTCGCCGGGAAATATGACGCTCGTCAAAACGGTGCGGGAGCTCGTCTTCCCCGGTGCCACGCTGGAAGAGCTCGCCACCTGCGACTTCGCCGGCGTCTTCTGCGGTGCCTCGGTCAGTACCAAGGAGGAGGCGCGTGCCTACCATGTGAAGGCGCATCGTACCGCCTCCGGCACCCTTGATTTCCTGCTCGTGCCGATCCAGAAGGCTGACGATGCCAACAACTGCTATGTCAAGTGCGCCATTCTCAAACTCACCGAGGAGGCCGACGGCGTCTGGGCCCAGGCTGTCGGCGCACGCTACTACAAGAGTACGGCCAGCCGCTGGAAACAGGACGCCGTCAACATCGACTTCGTCAACCTTGCCGCCGACGGGTCCTACACGTTCAACCATCAACAGGGTTCGGCGGCCACGGGCTATAGTTCGGGCGGCTACGGCGTCTGCGCCTTCAGTGCGCTCGCCATCGTCCCCGCCGCCGCCCCCGCGCTCGCTTTCACGAACACGCTCGACCAGGCCGTTCTGACGGTCGAGGATCTCAAGGACCGCGACTTCTCCTGTCGTGTCATCGGACTCTCCTGCTCGCCCAACAAATACGAGATCGTCCCGAGTGCCAACAAGCGCATCTTCACCGATCCCGCCACAGGACGCGCCACGAAGATCACCTTGGAAATGCAGTTCCTCTCCGACAACTGGATCAAGTGTCCCATCGTCGAACTCAGCAACGCCGCACGCGGTGTACAGGCCCAGGTCGTCTCCGCACGTTACGTCACCACAAACGGCAATAGTCTTGGCTATCCCTTCGTCAAGGACGACGGCACCTTCAACGGCAACGCCAGCGAAATCGCCACACACGTGCTGACGGTCGGCTACGGTGTGGCCGGACTTGCCACCATACTGCCGCCCCTTCCGCCTTTCGAGGGTCCCGACCAAGTCTCCGCCTCCGTCCCGCCCGGGTTCTACACGAACACGGTCTCGCTGGCCTTGCAGTACGACGACCCCGCAGCCGAAATCCACTACACGCTCGACGGTTCCACCCCGACCGCCGAAACGAACGCCACCTGCTTCGTCTACCGCGGACCGCTCGCGCTCGCGGACATCTACAGCCAGCCGAACCCCCTTTCCACCTCCAGCGCCTACCGCACGAACCCTCCCGAACTCGCCAACAACAGCTACAAGACCTATGCCTGGGCGGCGCCGAAGACCGACTTGCCGAATGCCCATGTGCTGCGGGCGCGCGCCTTCAAGGGCGAGCAGTCCTGTACGAACGAATTCGCCGGCACCTGGTTCGTGGGGCCTGTCCCCAACAGCCACACGCTGCGCGTCGCCTCGTTCATTACGGACAACACCCATCTCTTCAGCGACGCAACGGGACTCTTCGTCCCCGGCAACATCTACAAGGCGAACGGATTCGGCTCGAGTGTCGGCAAACCGAACGCGAACTATTTCCAAAGCGGCGACAGGTGGGAGCGGCCCGCCCATTTCGAACTTTTCGAGACGAACCACGCCACCGCCGCGTCCTGCAACCTCGGCATCCGGATGCACGGCGGCTTCTCCCGCGCATGGGCGCAGAAGACGCTGCGTTGCTGTCTGCGCGCCGAGTACGGACAGAAGAACATCAACTACCCGCTCTTCTCGGACGATCCCTATACGAAGTACAAGCGCTTTCTGCTGCGCAACAGCGGCAACGACTGGTGCTACACGGGTTTCCGCGATGCCGTCGCGCAGCAGATCTTCCGTCCGTTTCTGCACAGCGACACCCAGGGCTACGTGCCCACCATCGTCTATATCAACGGCGAATACTGGGGCATCCTCAACCTGCGCCACCACTATTCAAAGCATTTCTTCGAACGCAAATACGGCGTCGATCCGGAAAACATCGACTTCCTCAAATACAATGCCAGCGGCGGACTCGAAACCGCCGAGGGCGACCAGGTGGCCTACAACGAACTGCTCTCCTTCCTCAACACCCACCCCCTTGCCGACAGGACGAACTACGCCGACTTCTGCACGCGCGTCGATGTGGACAGTCTGATCGACGACTACATCCTGCACGTCTTCCTCGCGGTCACCGACTGGCCGCATAACAACCAAGGCATCTGGCGCGAGCGCGTCGCCTACACGAACGACGCCCCGCCGGCACGCGACGGACGCTGGCGCTGGGTCGCCTACGATACGGACTCCGGCTCGTCGCTGCCCGTCATCAGCAATTCCCTCACCATCGATTCGCTCTCCTCGAGCTATGCGAAGAAGAACCCGATCTTCAAGGCCTGCTACGACTGCCCGATGTTCATCACGAACTTCGTGAACCGCACGGCCGACTTGCTCAACACCGCCCTTCTGCCGGAACGGTCCCAGGCGATCATCGACCAGGCCGCCGCCACGGTCGCGCCCGAGATTCCCCGTCACATCGCCCGCTGGACGCAGATGAAATCCGCCGCCAACTGGACGAACGAGGTGCAGATCTTCCGCGCCTTCTTCTCGAAGCGCATCCCCAACCTACTGCAGTACATGAACAACCGTTTTGCACTCGGCTCCGCCTCGCCGCTCACCGTCGACGTGGCGGGCGGTGGTACCGTCTGCGTCAATTCGCTCACCTCGGCCGGCCCGAATGCCACGATCACCCTGCCGTGGACCGGGGCCTACTTCGCGAACTACGCGGTCACGCTGCTGGCCGCGCCCAAGCCCGGTTGGGAATTCACGGGGTGGTCCCTCAATGGCCGCACCGTCACGACCCCCGACGTCACCGTGACCGTCTCCGCCGCGACCACGGCCATCGCCCAGTTCCGAAAGGCGCCCCTGCCCGAAATCCGCATCAACGAAGTGATGTCGGAATCGGATGGCGAAGACTGGTTCGAACTCTACAATGCCGGGTCAACCCCGGTTTCGCTCAAGGGCTGCTGGCTGACGGACGACAGCGACAAGCATCTAACGGAAATCACGGACGACATCACCCTTGCGCCACACGCGTTTCTGCTCGTACGAACAGGCGATGTCTTCACCCCCGGCCTCGCCGAAGACGGTGTTTTGCAGATGCCCTTCGGCCTCTCCAAGAAAGGCGACCAAGTCCGCCTTCTCGCATTCGACCGCGAAACGGTCATCGACCAGATTTCGTTCGGTGCCTTGAAGAAAAACCGTACGGAAGGCCGTACTCCCGATGGCGCACGCAACTGGCTGCCGCTCAGGACCCCCACCCCGGGAAGCGCAAACGCCTCGGCCGTGCCGCATTTCTCCCTGCGCCTGCGCTAGCCGCATCCAGAAAAAAAGAACGCGATCCACAAGGGATCGCGTCCGCATATCTTACCGATGTACGGTAACTTACTTAGCAGCAGGAGCCGCCGGCTTCGCGTCAGCAGCAGCCTTCTTGACCGCGTCGACAGCCTTGGTCGCCGTCTCCTTAGCCGCTTCAGCCGTCTTCTGAGCACCAGCCTTGGCCGTCTCCGCCGTCTTCTGAGCAGCAGCCTTCGTGTCCTGAACGGCCTTCTGAGTGGCCGGGGTCTGTTCCTTGTTGCAACCCGCGAACGCCACGCAGAGCGCAGCAGCAGCGATCATCATGAACTTCATTTGTTTCTTCCTTCCTTGTTGTTTCTTAAACGAGCGTGGCGAGTTTTTCTGCCATGCCCACGTAAGTCGCCGGCGTCATCTTGAGAAGACGCGCCTTGTCTTCCGCCGGGAGCTCGAGGCCCTCGACGAATTCCTTCATAATCTCGGCCGTCACGCGGCGGCCCCGCGTGAGTTCCTTCAGCCGCTCGTACGGATTGGCCATGCCGACCTTGCGCATCACGGTCTGAATCGGCTCCGCCAACACTTCCCAATTGTGGTCCAAATCATCCGCAAGACGCGCCTCGTTCAACTCGAGCTTGCCGAGTCCCTTGAGCGTCGACTTCACCGCCACGAGCGCGTAGCCGAACCCGACGCCCATGTTGCGCAGCACGGTCGAGTCTGTCAGGTCGCGCTGCATGCGCGAGATCGGCAGCTTGCGCGCGAGGAACCCGAACATCGCGTTCGAGAGTCCGAGATTTCCTTCCGAATTTTCGAAGTCGATCGGATTGACCTTGTGCGGCATCGTCCACGATCCGATTTCACCCTTGATCGTGCGCTGCTTGAAATAGCCCATCGACACATACGTCCACACGTCGCGGTCGAAATCGATGAGAATCGTATTCCAACGCTGGATCGCGTCGAAGAGTTCCGCCATGCCGTCATGCGGCTCGATCTGGATCGTGAGGCGGTTCTGGCGCAGGCCGAAACCTTCGATCACGCCACGCGCGAGCGCTTCCCAGTCCACATTCGGATAGGCCGAGAGATGCGCGTTGAAATTGCCGACGGCACCGTTCATCTTCGCGGGCAGCACGATGCGGTCGATTTCGTCCTGCTGACGACGAAGACGCGCCACCACCACCGCCAGCTCCTTGCCGAGCGTCGTCGGGGAGGCCGGCTGGCCGTGCGTGTGCGCGAGCATCGGCACGGACGCAAACGCGTGCGCCATCGCCGCGATCTTGTCCGTCATCTCGTTCTGCGCCGCACGCAGCACCTTGAGACCGTCGCGCAACATCAGCGCATGGCTCATGTTGTTGATGTCTTCGCTTGTGCAGGAGAAATGGACGAACTCGCCACGCGCTTCAAGCGACGTGCCTTTGATCTTTTCCTTGATGAAATACTCAACGGCCTTCACGTCGTGATTGGTCGTCTTCTCGATGTCCTTCACCCGCTGGGCATCGGCCACGGAGAACCCGTCCGCAATCGCCTGCAGCTGCGCCGCCTCGTCCGCCGTCAGCGCCGGGCACTCGGGCAGTTCGGGATTCGCCGCCAACGCCGCCAGCCACGCACACTCGACCGCCACCCGCCGCTTCACGAGACCATATTCGGAAAAGACGTCCCGCAGGTCCTCGGTTTTGGACCCGTAGCGGCCGTCGAGCGGCGAAATTGCACAAAGCATGTCAAGTGTAGCCATTGAAACGATACTCCTCTGAGGGAAAGTGCGGGTATTATATCATAATTCGTTTCCAAAATCACCCCTAAATAATGGTATAATGTGTGCATGCGAATGAACAGTCGAAAGATCGCGCGCAGGTGCGCAATCCTCACGGCGGGGGCGCTTCTCGCCTTCGCCGTCTCCTGGTGCGTCATCGACCCGCATCTTGAACGCGCCGACAGCTATCCGGGCGGTACGCTCCTGCGAGACGATGCCGGACGCCTCCTGCGCGTCACGCTCGGTTCGGACGATACCGACTGCCGTCCCGACTACGTGGCGGACCCCGACGACTGGATCGTCAAAGCACTCGTCGCCGGCGAGGACCACCGTTTCTTTTCGCATCACGGCGTGAATGTGCTGAGCGTCCTCCGCGCGGCCGCCCAGAACGTCTTCGCCCGCCGCCGCATCTCCGGCGCCTCGACCCTCACGATGCAGGTCGCCCGTCTCATCGCCCCGCATCCGCGCACACTCGCCTGGAAGTATGTGGAGGCCTTCCGCGCCTGGAAGATCGAACGCGTACGCGACAAGCGCTGGATCCTGTCGCAGTATCTCAACCGGGCGCCGTTTGGCTCGAATTTCATCGGCATCGAAGCCGCCGCCAATGGCTGGTTCGACAAACGGGCCAAGGATCTCGGTCTCGGCGAAGCCGCCCTGCTCGCCGGACTCGTCCAAAGCCCGTCGCGGTTTCGTCCCGACCGCCACCTCGACCGCGCCCTTGTGCGACGCGACTACATCCTGTCGCGGCTGCTCGCCCTCGGACAGATCTCACGCGATCAATACGAGGGCGCACGTACCGTCACCCCGCGCCTTCGTCGCGGACCTCGTCCCTTTGCGGAACCCTTCTTCTGCGACTGGGCCTTGCGCCATGTCGCACGCGCCAACGGCCGCACGTCGGCACATGACTTCACCACCACGCTCAATGCGGACATCCAGGCCCAAGCCCGTCAGGCCGTTGCCGTCGCTGCCGCCACCGGACTCTCCGCCGCCGCTGTCGTGCTGCGCGTCGACACGGGCGCCGTGGTCGCGCTGGCCTGTTCGGACGACTACTTCTCCCCCGATGCAGGACAAGTCAACACCGCGCTTGCGCCGCGTCCCGCCGGATCCACGCTCAAGCCCTTTCTGCTCGCCCTCGCGCTCGACCAGGGGCTCGTCACGCCGGACGAAATGCTCTCGGATGTACCACGCGCCTATCACGGCTACAATCCCCAGAACTTCGACACACGCCATCGCGGCACCGTTTCGGCCGCCGATGCGCTCGTCCTTTCGCTCAACCTGCCCTTCGTGCAACTGCTCGAGCGCGTGGGACTCCCCTCCTTCGGCAACACCTTGCGCGCACTCGGCTGCAACAACATGAACGCGCCGAACGAAACGTTCGGACTCGGCATGGCCATCGGCAACGTGCAGGTGTCGCTCCTCGAACTCGTGAACGCCTATGCCTGCCTCGCGCGCGGCGGCACCTGTGGTTCGCCTTGCGCTTTGGTCCAGGAAGTCGATGCCGCCCGCAAGGGCGCGCGTCTGCGCCTCTTTTCGTCCGGTGCCTGCGCGCTCGTATCGGACATCCTTTCCGGCGAGGAACGTAGCGCCTCGGCGCTCGGACACATCGCCGCCGTTCAAACGGCCCGCTTCGCCTGGAAGACCGGCACCTCGGCCGCCTTCCGCGACGCCTGGACGATCGCCTGGAACCCCGAATTCGTCGTGGGCGTGTGGTGCGGACACAAGAGCGGCCACTTCGGCGACACGCAGGTGGTCGGTGCGCACGCCGCCGCCCCCGCCTGCTGGGAACTCGCCCGCGCGCTCTACCCTTCACGCGAAGGGCCCTGGTTCCCTCCCTCGCCCGAGATTGTCACACGCGAAATCTGCGCGGAAAGCGGACTTCCCGCCGCGCCGGAATGTCCCGTGCGCAAACAAGGCCGTGCCCTACGCGGACGCTCCTCGAACGTCCTGTGCACGCTCCATCGCACGGGCCTCGACGGAGCAGCGGAAACACGGCACGACGCATTCGTCGGCGCCTTCACCGGCAAGGTCGAAGCGGCCACCCGCCTCGCGATCCAAAAACCCGACGACAACACCACCTTCCGCCTTGTACCCGGACTCACCTCGCAACGCATCGTCTGTTCCGTTGTGGGGAATCCTGCGTCAGGCCGCCTTTGGTGGTTCGTCGATGGTCGCCCTTCGGGTGAAACAAACGGTTCGCAGAAATTCGTCTGGACGCCCGAAATCGGCACGCACCGCATCTCCTGCTCCGCCGCCAACGGCGTCTCGGCCTCCGTCACGATTCACGTCGTCACCGAGTGAGAAGTCGCAGAAAACAAAAAACGCGGCATGCCATCGAACATGACAAAAGCCGCTTTTTCCATTTCACCAGAATGGTGGAGAAGAAGAGATTCGAACTCTCGACCCCCACGTTGCGAACGTGATGCTCTACCAACTGAGCTACTTCCCCGTGTGGTGAAAACGGCGTATATTGTAGCATAACCCGATTCGAGATGCAAGCCCGAAAATCAAAAAAAAATTATCGCCCGATGGCGCGGCGCGCTCTCCGAACGCGCCGCAATTCCAAACCGACTTCATTCACGTGCCGATCTGCCGTCTCACTCGGTGAGGGTCAGCAGCCATCCGCCTTTCGGTTTGAGGGGGATCGCTTCATCGCGGGCAAAGGTTCGGGCTTCCTGGAAGTCGGGAATCGCAAGGGCCTCGATGCGGACCTTGGCGGGGTCGAGTCCCAGCTGGGACCAGTCGATTGTCAGTTTCGCCGTACGCGCCTGCGCCGCGAAGTTGCCGACGGCCACCAGCGTCTTGCCCGGACGAATGAACGCCGTCGCCTTCACATCGGGCGAGTCCGTCGCCACCGCCGGATTCTTCTCCCAGTACCCGGCCATCTTCGCCTCTTCGATGCCGAAGTCGCTCCACGCCTTCCAGATGGCCGTGGGGTTGTTCTCCGTCACAGCGCCATAGTAACGGCGCGTGGTGCCATAGACCGTGCCAAGCCACGGATTGCCGCCTCCCTGCAGCATCTCGCCCATCAATCCGAACGGGATGCCTGAGAATGTCACGAACCACGTATCCGGCGTCATCGCATTGTATTGGAACGACTCGCCGAACCAGAGCCGGTCCACATAGGGGAAGAAGTCCGTATACTGGTTCGCCGGTCCCTTTGAATAGCCCGTGTTCGAATGCAGATCGATCAGGGCCCCGGGACGGTACTGCTCGATGATGCGACGCATCCGCTTCATCACGGTACGATCGAAGGAGACGTCATCCATATAGATGCCGTCGATCCGATAGTTCTCGAACATCCAGCGCAACCCTTCGAGGTAATAGTTGATCCAGCGCGAATGGGGGGAAAGCACGAACGCCGCATCCACCACGCCGGCGACTTCACCGACCTTCACACCGCGGTCGGAGAGACGCACGTACCAGGCCGGACGATAGTTCTCGCCCATGTGTTCCCACAGCCACGGTGCACCATGCGCCCGACCGGGTGCAATCACTTCACCGCCCAGGCTCCGCAGCGCCTGCAGCTCCGCCACGTGGTTGGAGAGTTCGCGAATCGTATAGTAGAGCTTCACCTTGCGGCCCTGCGCATGCTGCTCGTCGATATACTTCTTGAGCGGCTCCTGCACAACGAACGGATAGTTGATGACCGGATTGAGCGACTGCGCGTGATGGATGTTCGCGATATTCGCCCCCCGCGCCGCCGCCGCCGGGAATCCCTCCGGCGCCGCATGGTAGTAGCGCTGCGAGAATTGACGCTTCACATCCACGGGCTTCACCGGCGTTACCAGAAGGTCAAAGGCCCAGGTCCGCTTCTCCGGTGCCAACGTGACCTCGCCCGTGTGCGCGGCGACGGTGAGACCCTCCTCGCCGCCGACCGAGATCGTCCCCTTCCCGCCATTCGCCCAGGCAGGTGGCGGCGCCGGATGGTACGAAACGTCCGCGATGAGCGGACCATGATACGTGCCGCCCCGGAACTCCACGTGAAGTCCCGCGTTCGGACCGCCCATCCAATAACTGTCATAGGGGCCCTTCCAATTCCACACATACTCCTTCGGACTCAACCCGCCATCGCGTCCGCGATAGCCAATGCCCATCATATACTCGCTCGCCTCGGGCGTATACGCCGTCTCAAGGCGGACATCCTTCACGGTCATCGCCTTCTCCGTCTGGACGTCGACGAAGTAGCGGATGAAGCCGTCGAATTCCATCTGCGCCGTCAGCGCGAAGGAAATCCCGCGCTTCCGCGCGCGCGCGAACCAGCGGATGCGTCCCGGAGTCTGCGGCATCAGCGTCAGATTCTCTCCGCCGAATTCCGTCGTGCCGTCAGCCGTCTCAACCACGAACCGCAACGGCGCCTTGAGCACTTCTCGCGCACCGACCTTGATGGACTTCGGCAAACCGTTGCCGCCCAGCGTCACGACCTTTTCCGTCGCCGTGATCTGGCGTGCTTCCCTATCGCATGTCAGCGCCTTATAGGGCGCCACCGGCGTCTCGCCCTCGCCGATCCGCGAATTGAGCCAGCGAAGGCGCGACATCCGCCACAATTCGCTGTCGCCGTGGTCGTGTACGATCTTGTCCGACACCGTGATCTCCACATTGACCACTTGCGTGGCGGCATTTTCCGACAGCACCTTCACCTGTCCGCGATAGCATCCCAGCGCTGCGTTGCGCGGAATCATCACGCCGCACCAGAACGGCTGCAGGCGATTCGCCGGCACGGAGACCGTCTGATGGAATTCGTGTCCATCCCAGTTGAAACCGTCCGTATTGATGCACGTGATCGTCTCGCCGTCGATACGCGCCCCCGTCTCGCTCGTGAGGTCGGAGAAGGCAAGCCGCGCCTCCTGCAACGCGCCACCCGGCGTCCACACGGCAATCTGCCACACGTAGTACTCGTCACGCAGCGCCGTTCCCGCGAAGGTTCCGAACGTCGCCGCCTTCGCCCACTTCGCCGGCAGCCAGGCTGCGGGATGGATCGGGTTCGTACGGTCTTCCGTGAACACGACCGGATTCTCGGGATGCGCCTTCCGAAGCGCCGCCACTTCTGCCGCCGTCGCGCACAGGCCCATCGACGTCCAGGCCTCGAAAGCCGTCCGCGACTCGAAGCGCACCGTTTCAGCGGCAATCGGAGCCGTCTCTTTCAACGTCGCGCGCCAGGCGTTCCCCGCCGTGTAGTCCGCCTTGAAATAGTCGTTCCACATCGGCTGTCCACGACCTTCGTGCGAACCGCGCCGTTCGCGATACGGCAGATAGTAGATGTAGTAGTCGCCCGCGCCGGCAATCGGCTCGAACTCGACCACACCCGCTTCGGCGGCGACAGTCGCCACCACGTTCGTCACTTCGACTCCCGTGGCGACCACGCTCACCCGTACTTTCTTGATGGCCGGTTCGGGATCGACCCGGCGCCAGTTCAACACCGCACGCGCCAGCGGACCCGCTTGAGGCACACGCACGACGGCGCGATGGTTGCCCCAGCCGTCCGGAGTCCACGTCTTCTCCGCCACGACGAACGGCGCGCCATCCGGCGCAAACGGTTCGACAGACATTCCCCACGCAACGGATGCGCAGCAGACGCATCCCATCAAGAAAGTACGCATTTTCATTCTGACTTACAGTCCCTTTCTCGTGAACCGATAGGTGCCTGCAGGATAGGTCCGCGTCTGCTTCTCGCCCGGCAGGGTGATAGACGCCGTCGCGCCCGTCGGGATCGTGACATCCCACACCCAGGTCTCGCCTTCATAGCGCCACGCGCTCTTCACAAGGCCGAAGCGCGTCTTGTACTGCGCCTTCAGAGAACCCAGACGGCGGTCCGGCTTCGGCGCCATCACGATGTTCCGGAAGCCCGGCGCCTTCGGATCGGCCGCAATGCCCGCACCGGTCTTGTAGATCCACGCGAGCACCGCGCCGTAGGCGTAGTGGTTGAACGAGTTCATGCCCACCGGACCGAATCCCGTATCCTTGCGATAGCTGTTCCAGCGTTCCCAGATCGTGGTCGCGCCCTGGTCGACGGAGTAGAGCCAGCTCGGATTCTTGTGCTGCAGGAGGAGCGTGTACGCGATGTCGCTCATGCCGTTCTCCGTCAGCGTATCCATCAGGATGGACGTCCCGAGGAAGCCGGTCTGCAGGCAGTCGCCGTGGTCCTTGAAGTTCTGGCGCAGGTTCGCGATCATCTTCGCCTTCGCCTCGCCTTCGACGAGGCCAAGCTTAAGCGCGAAGAGCGTCGGCGTCTGAAGGCGGTTGAGCGTCGCAAGCTTGAACGTGCCGTCTGGATTCATCAGGCTCGTCTGGATGTAGGCCTTCGCCTCGGCCGCCATCTTCACATAGCTCGACGCGTCCTTGCCGATTGCCGCGCCCATTTCCTGCATCATCCGCGCATCCCACAGCCAATAGCAGGCGCCGAGATAGTCCCAGTACGCGAAGCGCTCGTGTCCCGGCACGCCCTCGTAGCTAAGCCAGTCGGCCCACTGGTAGCGGCCGTTCTCCTCCGCCGTCGCCTTGTGCTCGTACTTCGTCTCGGCACAACGGGCCACATAACGCGCCATCGCGTCCCAGTTCTCTTCGACGATCTTCGTATCCGCGAACTGCTTCCAGACCTGATACGGCACGATCACACCCGCGTCGGCCCAGCCCAGACGCATCGCCGATCCGCCGTACTGAGCCGCCGGCGCAACGCCCGGGAAGCCGCCCTTCGGATGCTGCGTATCGCGCATGTCGCGCATCCACTTGTGGAAGAAGCGCGAGGTGTCGGCGTTGAACGTTCCCGCCTCCGCGAAGACCTGCGTGTCGGCCGTCCAGCCGAGACGCTCGTTGCGCTGCGGACAGTCCGTCGGGACCGAGAGGTAGTTCGAGAGCTGGCCCCAGTAGACATTGGCGATGAGTCGATTCACGTCCTTGTTGCCCGTCGTGATCTGGCCGAGTTCCATCTCCTTCGTGATCGAGGTCACGGGCAGGCTTTCCACCGTGAGCGTCACAACGTCGGTCGCCGTGATCGAGAGGTAGCGGTAGCCGAAGAACGTGAAGCGCGGGAAGTAGTCCGCCTCGTTGTCGGCAAACGTGTAGACGCAGCGCATGCCGTCGTTCGCGATACGCAGGTTCTCGCGGTAGAGCGATCCCGCCGGACCGTCATTGCCGCGGCTGCGTTCGCCGTTGCCGTCGTTGAGCATCTCGCCCGGCAGGCAGGTGAGCGTCGTCCCGGCGGCCGCCTTCATCTTGAAGTGCGGCACGGCGGCGGCGTTCTGTCCGAAATCGACCACCAGCGTTTCGCCCGGCATGACCGTGAACGGTTCATTCGGCTTGAAGACGCGCGTCTTCACCACCGTGCCGAACACCTTCGGCGCCGACCCCTTCGTCCCGCGCCAGCAGTAGGCTTCGACCGGCTTGAGAACGAGGTCGAAACGGCGTACCACTTCGGCGCCCACATTCGGCAGAACATCGCCGTTGTAGCCCTTGAAGGCCTCCGCCGGCTTGAACGAGGAAAGTCCTTCCCACGGTGCGGCGATGCGCGCATCGTAGATTTCACCGTCGAACACCGCCGCACGCTTGACAGGACCGCCGATGCCCGCCTTCCAGTCGGTCGTGTTCGTCGTCAGCACCTCCTTGCGTCCATCGGCATATTCAATCAGCAGTTCCGCACGGAACGCGCTCTTCTTGCCAAGGTAGTTGACGATCTTGTCGCGCCACCAGCCGGCCGACACTTCGGCGCTCAGCGTATTGGTCGCCCCGCGCGCGCAGTTGAGGTTCTTCGTGACGTCGTAGGTGTAGTAGTATTTCGTCTTGACGGCATGCGTGAAACCGGGTTTCAGCGCCTGCTTGGCACCGACGTTCTGACCGTTCACATACACTTCGAACACACCGAGACCGGAGACGACCCACTCGGCGCGCGTGATCGCCTGCTTGTTCGTGAAACGCGAGACGAACCAGCTTGTACCTTCCTCGGAGATCTGACGCTGCGTCGTCTCACGCCTCGTCGCCGGCGCATCCGCCGCGGCGATCCACGTGCTCGTGTATGCCGGCACGCCCGCGATCTCGCGCATGCGCGGGGCGGCCAGACGCACGCCCTCGGCACACGCCCCCCACGGACTGCAGCCATACTCGCCCGACACATCCGGCTGGACGAACGTCTTGCCATCCAGCGAGGCCTGCCAGGCGAGATCGTCCGTACGAACCGTCGTCACGCGTCCCTGCGCATCCGTGAACTCGAACGCGGCGATGAAACCCGCCCAGTTCGAATCCACGTTCTCGCCTTCGACTTCGACCGTGTTGCGTCCCGCCTTCACGGCACTGCGGATATCCCACGCCACCGTGGGCTGGCGCCAGTCGTCGTGGCCCGAACCCTGTCGCGCCACTTCCTGTCCGTTCACTTTCACGATCGCGCCGTTGTCGCACGCAAAGATGAGCTGGGCACGCGCAAGCGCCGCCGGCGCCTCGAAACTCGCCTTCAGAAACACCTTGCAGTGTTCCCGATGTCCCTGCGGATGCCAAATCCACTTGGCGCCCGTCAACGTCGCCGTACGCGTCTGCGGTGCCCCCCAAGCCACCGTCGTCGCCAGCGCCGCAAGCGCAAACGTGAATGCAAATGCCCGACCGATAAAAATCTTCTTCATAGAAAACCTCTTTGCTGTTAAGATGCTACCATTATACTATACCCAAGAGGAAGTTGAAAAGGCAAAAATGACAGAGGAGTTTTCTAAAACTCCCAAAACATAACTAAAACGGGTTCACCTCTGTTTGGGCGACACATATTTCCACTTGAATTCAGTATAGGCATCCGTAATCCGCAGATAGGCGACTCGGACAGCATTACTTTCCTCATGGGTCAAATTCCACCTGACCTATCGGACAGTAATCACAAAAGCGTGGCGCGAGCGCCTGGCGCTAATTTGCATAGACGTGGCATCCGGGCCGCTGACACGAACCCGGGCCGAAGTCCATCCCATCAAAGGTACAGCGTTATAGACGAACTGTCCCGCAGCGAGGACTGAACATGTGCCCAACGCATCAACAGACTCAAATTTCCAAGCATCGAAGTGCTGGCCTTTTGCCGGATTCAGACGGAGTACAAGATGATGCGCGTCCGTCGTTTGGGAGAACAGACTCGTCCCGTCGGCATCATGTACGACAAGCGAACCGCAATCGAGGGCGAAGGAAAAACGAGACTCGGAATCCGTCAACACACCGTCGCCATCCACATCCGCGCCGAACGCGACCTCGACACAATTCGACGCCGACGGGGTGAAGTCGAGATCGAAATCGAGCCACACATCCCGTTCAACAATCGACGGACAGGCGAATGTCCGTTCCGTCTCCGTACCGAACGAACTCGGCGCATTCGTGGGCGAAAGCGTCGCCAGAGCGGCGGCGAACATGATTGGAGACGCGATCATTGTTCGGCTCCTTCCAGATTCAGTACCCGCAATGGTTGACCTGTTGAAATGAGACGATTTGTAACATCCGTGAAATAACGGACTGCCTCTTCATCCGCATTTGAATGAGACAACACCCGACAAGCCGTTTCTAGGCGATTGGAACTCATCACGTAGCCGTCAAGACAGGAAACAAGGAGTTTGTCAATCGAATCAGCCATGGGAATTTCGGACAGCCGATATTTGTAATACATTCTTCCCGCATTCACCGTGGCTGCAGAATATGTTTCGTTAGACGATACCCCCTGAACCAATTCGATATAACGTCCTCGCGCCATACATCGTTCCATCATGCTGTATCTCGCTTCATTCGTCATGACGTTCTCCACATAATACGTTGTCTCATCACAGACACCTCCTAGATTAATCGCGACACGAATCGCGGCAACACGAAATCGTTCTGGATATGTCGAGTTAGACGACAACCGCCGTAAGGCCGAAACAGTATTTGTAAAGTTGAAATTCGCGCACTGTGCAACAGCCTTGGCGGCTTGTCTGCACGTCACATTCGTCGCACAATTGAAGTCGACCGTTCCCATATGTTCAACAAAATCCTCGAACGCTGCACGGCGCCCTTCAGGCGTCCACTCTTGCCCGACTTCCATTCCGAAAAACACCGTAGGGTCATAGAATCTGAAATGGACTCGAGAACTTTCACGGTCCAAATTATCAGGGAAATTCATTGATGCATCAAGCATAATTCGTACGACCTCATTCGACTCTGCTGCCGTATGAGCCCAAGCTCCACAAGAAACCAGGAATACCAAGGATATAATGAGAACGCTCTTCAAATTCCTGTAAATCATTTCAACCTCTTTTCAATTGTCTTTTCAATAGTTTTTACACCAATCGGAAGATACTTGACATCCGAAGCCCGCGTGGCGGATGCAGGAACACCCCTCACAGAATCATCCGGAATATCGACCTGCGGTTTAACCAGCTTATCACCATGCTCATACCCATACATCAGAAACTTTCGAATGATTTTTTCCTGAGAATCTGATCGCTCGTAGAATCCACGTCCACTTTCAGATCCCCAATCGCCAGACCCTGTCGTAAAAACAAATTGGGACACGGGTGTAGCTTTATCTGGGAGTTCTATCCAATGCCGCTTTCTGCCTGTCATTCCATATTCATTACTTACATAGATATCGTCAAGACCCAACGCATGGCCTAATTCGTGCGCAAGGACATATTCCCCCATTCCTTTCGGCATAAAGACCTGTCCAAATTGATGAAATGCAAACTGGACATTTTCTTCAATATCAGTGGAATACTTAATCGTTCCTACGAGAAAGAGTTCAATTCCATTCCCCCCCTTACGAACACAATCGTTATTCGGGTTGACAGTTTGTAAATAATCGTAGTCTTCCGTTTCTTCATACCACGAATCATCCGTCATAGGAATTCCTTCCAATTTATCCAATACTAGATTCCAAGCACTCGTTCTATCTGTGATATTCGAAATTCCAATCATCTGGAACTCTACTCCTACCTGAAGAAAAACTTGGTTCGCCTTGTTGATCAGAGTTTGTATCTCCCCCTGTTTCCATGACATGGATTGATAAGTTCTTGGTGCCATGACATTAAAGACACGTATTGGCACAGTGCGTTTTTCAACTACTGGCAACACAAAACGCGGCTGAACATCGTCTTGATTGAAACGCGCTTCAACTATAACAGTTCCACATGATCCCGTTGTCACAATTTCTGACACAAGACCATCCCTTCGAACAATTTCTCCTGGACCTTCGACAACAGTCCAAACAACATTCGTCTTGGGAAGTTCCCCCTTCATTGATACTTTTAGGAAGGCATTCGTACCACATACGAGACGAGAAGGATTTACCATCCGCCCCTCATATTCTTCTGTCGTCACCAGCTTCCGCAGCGGTTCTATGACCCGAAACGTCGTCGAGGTCGCGCACGTGGTGCCGTTCGTGAACGCGATCTCGGCATCGATGCGTCCCTCCCCGATGTCGCCGCAGGAGAGGTAGACCGTCCTGCCGCTCGTGAACCAGTCGCCCTCCTCGACGCCCATCGCGAACTCCAGGCGGTTCGTCGGCGCGTCCATGGATGGATCGAACGACAGCTTCGAACCGGCCCCGCCCGTTTCAAGCGTCACCGTTCCGCTCAGGCCGTTCGTGCCCTCCAGCGTCACGTTGACGGGATAGACGCGTTCGGGCCGACGGTCGTCTGGGTGCGGCGCAACGTCGTCCAGCTCCTCGAAACGTATGGGACGGTAGGTGG